>JAFAAW010000019.1 GCA_023426365.1 Pseudomonadota bacterium | reverse complement strand
ATCTCGCGGGCCAAGGGACAAGGCACCCTGCGCGCCTATCGCTCGGCCTGGAAGCAATATTGCGCCTGGTGTGCCGACCTCGCCTTCGAGCCGCTCAACGGCGACGCCGCCCTGATCGGCCTCTACTTAGTCCGGGCGGCCGACCGCCTGGCGGTGGCCACTCTACGGGTCCACCTCGCCGCCATCGCGACCGCCCATCGCCTCGCCGGTCTGCCGCTCGATCTCAAGCACCCGCGCATTGCCATGGTGCTGGAAGGGTTGGCGCGGACCAAGGGCACGCGGCCTTTGCGTCAGGCCATCGCCATTCTCCCCGACACCCTGGCGCGCATGCTGGCCGCCCAGCCCGACACCCCGCTCGGCATCCGCAATCGCGCCATGTTGTTGATCGGCTACGGCGCCGCGTTACGGCGCTCGGAGTTGGTGGCCCTGAACGTCGGCGACGTCGTGGAAGTGCCGCAGCGCGGGCTGAAGCTGCTGGTGCGACGGTCCAAGACCGATCAGCAGGGCGCTGGCGAAGAAATCGCCATCTGGGCGTCGCACGACCCGGCGTTCTGTCCCGTCCATGCCTGGCACGCCTGGTTGGCATTGCGGCCCGAGGCGGTGGCGGAAGATGCACTGTTTTGCGGCGTGCTCAAGAACGGCCGATTGACCGGCCGCCGGCTGTCCGACAAGGCGGTCGAGCGTCTGGTCGGAACCTCGGCCGAGGCGATCCGGCTGCCTTCGCCCAAACGGTACACCGGCCATTCACTCCGGGCCGGCCTCGCCACCGCCGCCGGCGAGGAGGACGCGCATCTGCACGACATCATGCGCCAGACCCGTCACCGCTCGGTGGAGACCGCCCGCAAGTACCTGCGTTCGCGTGACCTCTGGAAGAATAACGTAACCGAAAAAATCTTCAGAAGGTGAGGGTGCCGACGGTTGCGCGATCAGCACGGTTCCCATCTTCCAGAGATTGTGATTCACTCTGCGCCCGGAGGCGAGAAACACCATGGCAACCGCTCAACAGATTCTGGGGCTCATTCGGAGCCATGCGAAGGGGGACGAAGAGCGGTTCGTCGCCCTGACCGTCCAACTCGCCTCCGCAGAAGAAAAAAAGGGCCATGTGAGGTTGGCGGACGAGCTCCGCAAGCTCGCTGAAGAGGCTCGTGCCCGAGCGCAAACGCCATCTCCCAAGGCCGGCTCAACAATCCGCCCCGTACCGATCGTCGCCCCGCGTGGCGAGCTGGCGGGTTTGATGTCGGCCAGCTATCCCAAGACGCGGCTGTCGCAGATGGTGCTGGACCAGTCGACCGAGGGCCAGTTGCGGCGCATCGTCGAAGAGCACCGCCAACGCTGGAAACTGCAGGAACACGGCCTGCATCCGCGCAGCAAACTCCTCTTGGTGGGACCCCCGGGCTCAGGCAAGACGATGACGGCATCTGCGCTCGCCGGCGAACTTGGTCTGCCGCTGTTCACCGTCCTGCTTCATGGCGTCATCACCAAGTTCATGGGCGAAACCGCGGCTAAGCTGCGTCTGGTCTTTGACGCCATCGCTCAGACCCGTGGCGTGTATCTCTTCGACGAACTGGACGCCATCGGCGCTCAGCGCGGTGCCGACAATGATGTGGGCGAAGCCCGCCGTATGCTGAACTCCTTCCTGCAGTTCCTCGAAGAGGATCACAGCGAATCCGTGGTGTTGGCGACCACCAATCATCCCGAGCTGTTGGACAAAGCGCTCTTCCGCCGGTTTCACCTCATGCTTGAATATAAACTGCCTGACCATGAGCTTTTGGTTGAGACAATCCGCGCGCGCTTGGCTATGTTTCCTCTTGGCGACATCGATTGGGAATTTGTCGCCGAGGCCGGAGAGGGCTTGAGCAACGCCGAGATCATCCGGGCTGCCGAAGACGCCGCGCGCGACGCGGTATTGGACGGCAGGTCGGGCCCCGACACCGAGGGGTTGGCTGGCGCGCTGAAAGCAAGGAGGGCTGGGTACCGTTCATCGTAAGGGCGGATTGAATGCCGATCGTCAGAGACAAACGTCACCTCCTGCTTCCCGATCACGGGACCGCTGAAGATTTCCAGCCCAAGGGAAGCGGCGGAGGCAAGGCACCGCCTTCGCCGGTTGACGATCGACAAGCCCATGCGGTCCGGCTGCTCGAACAGCTGACCGAGATCCGCCAAGCCGCCGAAGCGGTCATGAACCGCGACGATCTTCCCGGCACCGAAAATGGCGTGTACGTCGCCGTGACGGGGCGGCCGGGCGAACCCCTGGCGTTTGACAGCCTGGATAAGCACGGCCTCCAGCTGCTGGGGGCCTTTGACCGCGCTAATCGACAGGAAGCAACCCTCTTCATGCCGGTCGCCGCCCGCGAGAAGCTGGGGAAGCTGGTCGAGGAGTACAGAACAAAAAAATTGGCGGAATACCGATAAGCCGCGGAACCAGCGACTGGTCGATGGCATTGAAGCGTTCCGCCTCGCCGTCTTGCGTGACCTGTGGGACGACGAGCCGGACTTGTTCCCGGCGCCCGGCTGCCGGTACCGCTGGGAAACCTGGCTGCGCCCCCTCACCTTGGACCGGTTCACCGCTGAGGCCGGGCGCCTTGGTATTCACCTCGGGCGGTCGCCGCTGCATTTCCCGGAAACCGACGTGGTGCTGGTCGTGGCAACGCCCGAGCAGATGGGCGCGTTGCTCGACCGCACTCTATGCATCTCCAAGGTCCGCCGGTCGTCGACCACCGCCGACTTTTTCGATGGGTTGCCCGTTCCCGACCAGGGGGACTTCGTGCGGGAAGCCGCCGACCGGTTGGTGGCGCGGCAGCCCGAGGAGGCCCGGGCCTCGGTCTGCCTCCTCGATACCGGGGTCAACCGGGGCCATCCGCTGATCGCGCCCTTCCTTGCGGAGGGCGACTGCCATGCGGCCGATGGTGACTGGGGCGAATTCGATACTAATGGGCACGGCACGCGACAGGCTGGCGTCGCCCTCTTCGGGGATTTGACCCGCCACCTCGACCATGGCCACCCAATTGCACCACCTCATCGGCTGGAGTCGGTCAAGGTGGTCCCGCCTGCCGGGCTCCCCGAGAACGAGTATGACCAGCTGCCCGCCATTACCAGGCAGGCGGTCGAGTGGGCAGAGATGATCGGCCACGGGTATCGCCGGATCTATTGTCTCGCCACCACCACGTCGGACGACACGCCGCATGACGGCTTTCCGACGATCTGGTCGGCCGAGCTCGACCAGCTCGCGACCGGCACGGACCTGCCGGGCGGGGAGCCGAGGCTCTTCTGCGTGTCGGCCGGCAATCTGCGCGACATCCTGCCGCCTGTTGCCGATTACCCCGCCCTCAACGATGACGCAGAACTGGAAAGTCCCGCTCAGGCTTGGAATGCCCTGACCATCGGTGCTTATACCGAGAAGCAGGTGCTGACCGATCCGACCTTGGACGGCTATCGCCCGATGGCGCCGGCGGGCGACCTGTGCCCGGACAGCCGCACCGCGTCATGGGAACGGACCTGGCCGATCAAGCCAGAGCTTACCTTGGAAGGAGGCAACCGCGCCGTCGATCCCCGCGACGGGCTCGGGATGGCTGTCCCGGACCTGGCACTGCTGACCACCAGCGCCGACTTCCCCAATCCGTTCTTCACCACTACGCGAGCGACCAGCCCCGCAACGGCTGATGCCTCTCGCCTGGCCGCGATCCTGTCGGATGAGTATCCGGATCTCTGGCCCGAGACGATCCGGGCACTGCTGGTGAATTCCGCGAGTTGGACAGATGCGATGCAGGCCTATCTGCCCGCGGAGCCCAAAAAGGCAGATTTTGGGCAGCTGTTGCGCCGATATGGCTATGACGTGCCCGATCTTGATCGCGCTCGCCGGAGCGCTTCCAACTGCCTGACACTGATCGTGCAGGACACGCTCCAGCCATATAAATGGTCCGAGGAGAACGGTTACGCCGTTCTCAATGAGATGAAGCTGTTTGAGCTTCCCTGGCCAAAGGCGGCTCTGGAAGCGCTCGAAGGCGACGTGACCATGCGCCTGACGCTCAGCTACTTCGTCGAGCCCAATCCCTCGGAGACGGCACGCGGCCGCAAGCTGCGCTACGCCTCGCACGGCTTGCGCTTCAAGCTGAAGCTGCCTGACGAAGAGGTGGACGCTTTCCGCGCCCGCATCAACAAGGCAGCCGCTGTTGAACTGGGTGGCGTGGCGCCGCGAGATTCCGACAGCCGGTATTGGGTACTCGGGTCCCAGGAAAGGGATGTGGGCTCTATCCACTCGGACATCTGGCGCGGCCCAGCATCGGATCTGGCCCGTTGCGGAGTGATCGCCGTCCATCCGGTTGGCGGATGGTGGAAAGAGCGCGCTCACCTGGAACGATGGGCCAATAGCGCGCGCTATTCGTTGGTGGTTACCATCGACGCCGGTGACGCGGAGGTGGATGTCTACACGCCGGTGGCGGCCACGGTGGAGATTTATTGACGCTTTATCTGGGGCAGTTTCTACCGTTGTCCTTTAACCTCGGAGGCAAGCATATAACCGCCACCGCGCACCGTCTTGATCAGCTCGGGCTTCTTGGGGTCAATCTCCAGCTTGCGGCGCAGGCGCCCGACCTGAACGTCGATCGTTCGGTCGAAGGGGCCCGAAACGCGGCCGCGGGCGAGGTCCAACAATTGGTCGCGGTTGAGGACCCGCTGGGGATTGATCAGGAGCGCATGCAGCAAATCAAATTCGCCGCTCGTCAACTCGACGAGCACGCCGTCCACGGAATGCAATTGGCGGCGGCCGATGTCCAGGCGCCATCCTGAAAACTCCAGCACCTCTGTCGATGGGGCGATTTTCACACCCCCTTCATCAAGTTCCGTGCGTGGCACGCCGCGCCGCAGCACCGCTTTGATGCGGGCCAGCAATTCGCGCGCGCTGAACGGTTTGGCGACGTAATCATCTGCGCCCATTTCCAGGCCGACCACGCGGTCGGTCTCGCTGCCCATCGCGGTCAGCATTATGATGGGCAATGTGGTGGTGGCGCGCAGGTGGCGGCACAGCGACAGGCCGTCCTCGCCGGGCAGCATCAGGTCGAGGATAACGAGGTCGAAGCTGCCGTGAGCCATCGCCTCCCGCATGGCCTTTCCGTCTCCAACGGCGGTCACCGCGAACCCATGCTGGCCGAGATACTCGGAGACGAGGCCGGCAATCTCGGGGTCGTCGTCGACGATGATGATGTTCTGGTGATCCATGATGTCACTCGCCGTTTCGTGCCTGCGGCAGGGTCACGGAAACCCGCAGGCCGCCCTCTGGCTTATTCTCTAGGGTGATGTCGCCGCCATGCGCGCGGATGATCGTGCGTGCCACGGTCATGCCGAGTCCCATGCCACCGGTCTTGCGGTTGCGGGACGCTTCGAGCCGGAAGAAGGGGGTGAACACCGTCTCTAGGCAATCTTCGGGAATACCAGGTCCCTGGTCCTCAATGACCACACGAATGTCCCGCCCCTGGTGCGCGGCCTGGACCATGGCCTGGCCGCCATAGCGGGCGGCATTCTCGACTAGGTTGGTGAGGGCGCGCTTGAGCGCCAGCGGGCGGCAAGCGCAGACCAAGCGGCCGTTCCATTGGTATTCGGCGGCCAAGCCAATGTCGGTGGCGTTGTCGCAGATCGCCTCCAGCGTTGCGGCTAGGTCGATCGTCTGCACCGCCTCATCGGTGCTTTCGCCGCGGGCGAATTCCAACGTGGAGGAGACCATCTCCTCCATGTCGGCGAGATCGGCGAGCATGCGGGTTCTGGATTCGCCTTCGGGCAGCATCTCGGTGCGCAGGCGCAGCCGGGTAATGGGGCTGCGGAGGTCGTGGGAGATCGCGGCCAGCATGCGGGTGCGGTCTTCGACGAAGCGGCGGATGCGCTCCTGCATGTCGTTGAAGGCAGCGGCCGCGCTGCGCACCTCCTTGGGGCCATCGGGTGGCAGAGGTGGTGCATTGACATCGCGGCCCAGGCGGTCGGCGGCGCGGGCGAAGGTTGCCAGGGGGCGGCCGATCCAGCGGGTGGTCAGCACCGAGAACAGGGCGATTCCCAAGGCCATGATTAGCGTCGACAGGACCGAGCGATGGGACAGAAGCGATGCCGAGCGCACCAGTGTCAGCCCGAAATTCGCCCACGAGCCGTCGTTGAGCTGCAATGAGACCTGGACAGTTTGGTTGTCGGGCATGTTGTGGGCCAGACGCAGGATGCTGGTCCAGCTCGGAGTGTGTTGGGTACCATGGTCAGTGAACAGGTCGCCGGCATGCCGCTCCATGACATGGATACGCCGCTTCTCCAACTGGCCGAAATACGGCTCCAGGGCGGCACGAACGGCGCTTAGTTCCTGGCTTTCGTCATGATCGTGGGGAAAGGCTGACTCCGGCGTCCAACTGACGCTGAGGATGGGGCTGTTGAGGGCTTCGATCAAATCCTTGCGTTCGTCGCCACCGGCACGGTCGAGCAATCGGGCCACCGAGGCCACCCGGTCAGCGAACTGGCTTTCATTGGCCTCGAGAACGGCGGTCTGGCGGTCAGTGGAATAGACGGCGGTGCTGAGCACGTGCGACAGCGTCAGCCCCACGAGCAGCACGAAGGTCGTGCGGCCTGCAATGGAATCCGGCAGAAGCCTCTTCATCCTGCCCTCGGGATGCTGTTGAGTCTCTCCACGAATAGCGCCGTCGCGGGAGGTTGGCGAGCGGCCGAATGCGCCGTTTACATAAATTTACAATCGCACACACGAGTGCAGGAAAACGGCGGTGTATAGGTGAATAACGGACGCCGTTGTCCGCCTACCCGTTTGCCGAAGGAGATCGTGATGCGCAAGGTTGGTGGTGTGCTGGTTCTGTCGGCGGCTCTGGCCGGCTTGTCGATGAATGCATGGGCTGATCCCAAGGATTACCGCTTCGAGGCCGTGCAGCCGCATGTGGCGGTGTCTCCCGCGACCCCGGTGGCGGTGCGCCTGGTGCATGTGCCGACCGGCAAACCGGTGACCGATGCCATTATCCTTCCCGCCAAGATGGAAATGCCCATGGCCGGAATGGCGCCGATGGCGACCAAGGTCTCGTCCGGAAAGCCGGATGGCAAGGGCGCCTACACCTTCACCGCCGACCTCTCCATGGCTGGCCCGTGGACCCTTCAGGTCGCTGCCAAGGTCCAGGGTGAAGCCGCCACCGTCACCGGGGCGGTGCCGTTCACCGCCGCGGGCGGCTCGCATAGCCACTAAAGTTTCCAAGAGGGGACCATGAGAACGACGACCGCCGCCCTTGCCCTGCTGTTGGCCCTGGGACTGTCCTCGCCTGCCTGGTCGCAGGAGCATCGCCATAACGGGGCCGTTGGGGCGTCGGTCGACGAGCTCGTGGAACTGGTGCGCTCCATGAACCCCGAGGTTCAGGTCATGGCCCTGGAGGCGGATGCCGCCGCCGCCAAGGTCGAGGGCGCCGGCAGCCTGATGGACCCCAAGATCACCTTCCTTGTGGAGGGCTGGCAGCGCGACTTCCCGAGCTATGCCCCGCGTAGCAGCTCGGGCGGCACCGACAAGACCATCCGCATCACCCAGGAACTGCCGTTTTGGGGCAAGCGCGACCTCAAGCGCGAAATCGCCGAAGCGGGCGCCAAGAAGGCGGCTGTGTTGAAGAAGGCGGTCGAGAACGATCTCATCGCCAAGGTGAAGGTGGCTTACGCCGAATACCACCAGGCCCACCTCACCGTCGACTTGGCCAAGAACCTGCGTGGGCGGCTCGACACCCTGACCAAGCTGGCCTCAGCGCGCTACGGGCAGGGACTCGGCAGCCAGCAGGACGTGACACGGGCGGGCGTCGAAAAGTCCATGCTGGAGACGGAAATCGCCCGCATGCAGGCGGAGCGGCGCAAGGCGCGGGTCAAAATCAACCGCCTGCTCAACCGTGACCTCAACGCGCCGCTGGTCGAGGAGCCCCATCCCCGTCCCATTCCGCCCAAGGAGGCGCTGGACGTGGCGGCGCTGACTGACCGGGCGCAGTCGTCGAACCCCGAGCTTCTGGCCCAGGAGGCCATTATCGCCGGGGCAGACAAGAGCGTCGCCCTGGCTGAAAAGAGCTGGTACCCGGATTTCGAGGTTGGCGTGGGCGCCATGCGCCGGGAAGGCCGCATCGACAATTACGAAGCCATGGTGACCATGAACGTCCCCATCCAATGGGGCCTGCGCAATTCCGACATCGGCGAAGCCAAGGCCATGTCCGCCGCAGCCCGCATGCGCCGCCAAGCCCGTCAGGTGGAGCTGGGCAACGAGGTCCAGGATTCCTGGATCAGCCTCGAAGCCTCGCGGCAGGTCGAGACGCTGCTGCGCGAAAGCGCTTTGCCGCAAGCCGACATCGGCTTCCAGGCGGCGGCCAAGTCCTACGAGCTTGGGCGCACCGAGTTCCTCGACGTGCTGACTGCCGAGCAGCAGCTATGGAAGACGCAGATCGACCTGCTGAAGGTCCAGTTCGACCAGCAGATGCGGCTGGCCGAGCTTGAGAAGCTGATCGGGGGTGAGCTGTGAAGCGCGCGGGAACTCTGGTCGCCAGCGCGGCCGTCATCGCCGCCTTGGGCGGTGGCTTCTGGCTCGGCCGCCAATCCGCTCCCGCTCCGGTGGCGCCTGCCAGCGCTCCCGCCGACGCGCACGCGGGGCACTCGGCTCCGGCGGCACAGCCTGCCCAGGGTGGGCATGATGCGGCAGCGCACGCGGCCGCTCAGGTCGCCGCCGAGCGCGCTATCCTCTACTACCAGGCCCCCGACGGGTCGGCCGACTACTCGCCGGTGCCGAAGAAGGACAACATGGGGATGGACTACATCCCGGTCTACGAGGGTGACGACGACGGCGGCAGCACGCTGAAGGTCAGCCAGGACAAGGTGCAGAAGCTCGGCGTGCGCACCGAG
>JAFAAW010000010.1 GCA_023426365.1 Pseudomonadota bacterium | reverse complement strand
CGACCCGCCGGTGTCAGAACGGCATTCTTGTGGATGCCCATTCGGTCCCCCTCAGTAGCCAAAGTGTCGCAACTTCAGCTTCCACGGATCAGACCGAGTGGGCAACCTCCTGAGACTTCACACCTAGGCCGCCACCGGCACCACGCCCGCCACGCTATCGGCCGCCTCCGCGTCGCCGTGATGGGGGGTGTCCTGAACCACCGCCGGGGCGCCGTGCCAGGCGGTGTGGGCGGGCAGGTCCTCGCCCTTCATGATGATGCTGAGCGGGCCGATATGGGCGTAGTCGCCGATATGGGTGTCGTACAGCACGGTGGCGGTGCAGCCGATGGTGACGCCGCGCCCGACCGTCACGCGGCCCACCTTCATCACCCGGTCCTCGTAAAGGTGGGTCTGCAACGCGGCGGTGGCGTTGATGGCGCAATGGTCGCCCACGCTGACGCAGTCGAATTCGGTGATGTCGGTGGTGTCCATATAGATGCCCCGGCCCATGCCGACGCCATACAGCCTGAGCGTCCAGGGCAGGAACGGCGTGCCGCGCAGATGGTCCAGCAGGACCTTGCCGGCCATGCCCCAGTACATCACCGCCACCGCCTCGGTGCGCAGCGCCCACCACGACCACATGGGCTTCACGGTGGGTTCGTAGACGCCCATCATCAGCCATTTGACCGCCACCGACGACAGCATCAGCGCGCAGGAAATGGCGACCGAGGCGGCGAGAAACTCGGGCAGCACGGCGGCGTAATTGTGGGCCAGGATGCCGGGGGCCAGCACCTCGACCGCCACCGTGCCGAAGGTGATGAACAGCATGGTCGGCAGCGACACCGAGAACGCCTCGAACACGGCGCGCACGACCTTGCGCCAGCGCGGCGGCTCGTAGGTCCAGTTGGCGGCGACGTCGCCGAATTGCTGGCGCACCGGCAGCTTGATGGGCGGACTTCCGAACCAGATGCCGCCGCCGGCCATGTCGGCATTGGCGGGCGGCTTCGATTTGATGCCGATCAGCGAACCGTCGGGGACGTGGGCACCGGGCGGCACCACCGCCTCGTTGCCGACGAAGACGCGGTCGCCGGTGCGCACCGGCTCCAGCGTCATCCAGCCGCGCCGCACGGTTTCGTCGCCCAGCACCACCTCGTCGGCGATAAAGCACTTGTCGCCGATCTCGATCAGGTCATAGCGGCCCGACAGGTTGGTGGAAATCTCGGAACCCTTGCCGATCTTCGCGCCCATCAGGCGGTACCATGCCCGCATGTAGACGGTGGCATACAGCGAGGACAGGGTTTCCAGCGTCAGTTCGGTGCACAGCGCCACGATCCATTTGCGGAAATAGAACCCGCCATGGACCGAATAGACGCCAGGCTTGACCGAGGGCAGCACCAGCCAGCGGATGGCGGCGATCAGCCCCACCGTGACGGCGATCAGCGCCATGGCGGTGGGCCATGCCAGCAGCGGCAGAACCTTGAGATAGCCGAATCCCAACGTGGCCTCGAACCAGTCGGCCAGACGGTCGAAGACATAAAAGGCAGGGAAGATGGGCATCAGCGTCAGGGGCGGCAGCGCCAGCAGCGCGGTCACATATCCGATCGCCAGCAGGGCGCGGCGCAGGCGTGACGCCGGGGGCGGCGCCGGCTGGGCGGTGGGATCGATGTCGCCCACCTTGCGTGCCGGCGATCCGTCCCACGATTCCCACGCGCCGATACGGGTGCCCGCCGGCACCGCGGTCAGGTCGCCCAATTCGGCGCCTTCACCCACCTGGGTGTCATGGCCGAGCACGCACGAGGTGCCCACCATGGCATGGGCGCCGATGGTGACGGAGCCGATCACCAGTTCATTGCCGATCACCTCGGCATTGGCCAGGTGCGAGCGCGAGCCGATGGTGGCGCCGTCGCCGATGGTGACAAGATCCAGCGCCCCGGCCTCGACCTCGCCGATCAGGGTGTCGCGGCCGACCCGCGCGCCCAGCAGGCGCAGCAGCCAGCGCATGGCCGGGGTGTCCTGGAACCATTTCAGGTGCACCAGGGTCATCAGGCGCTGGGCCAG
The DNA here is from genome assembly GCA_023426365.1 of Pseudomonadota bacterium. Taxonomy (GTDB): domain Bacteria; phylum Pseudomonadota; class Alphaproteobacteria; order Rhodospirillales; family Magnetospirillaceae; genus Magnetospirillum. The sequence goes on along the minus strand of JAFAAW010000010.1, from coordinate 27,356 downwards.
CCACCAGCGGAAATAATAGACGCCCCACAGCGGATAGCGCCCGGGCTTGGCCCGGCCCAGCACCAGCCATTTGCCGGCGATGGCCACCACCACCGTGCCCACGTTGATGACGCTGTAGGTGGCCAGCAGGAAGGTCAGCTCGGTGAGCAGGGAGGCGTCGTCGCCCGACAGCAGCATGTAGCTGACGAACACCCCCAGCCACGGCGCCGTCGCCAGCCCCAGAATGATCGGCAGAACCGCGGCCTGGGCCAGTCCGCACAGCATGCGGCGCAGCAGCGGCGGCGGCGCAAAGGCCCGATCGGCGGGCGCGGCGGCATGCACCGCGCGGCGGTCCAGCTCGGCCGCCATGGCGCGCAGGCTGCGGGCCGCATAGACGTCTTGCAGGGTCAGCCCGGCCTGGGCCGGATGTTGCCGCACGGCCGAGACGAAACGCGCCGCCAGCAGCGAATGTCCGCCCAGATCCAGAAAGAAGTCGCCGTCCAGCGGGATGGCCTGCCCCGGAAAGACCGAGCGGGCGGCGGCCAGCAACACCGCCTCGGTCCCGGTCTTGGGTTCGTCCGATTCCTCTTCGGCCGCCTCGGCCAATGGGCGGACCATCAACGCCTTGCGGTCCACCTTGCCCGACACCAGGCGCGGCAGGGCCTCTAGCACTTCGAAGCGCGACGGAACCATGTAGCCGGGCAACTCGGCCTTGAGGCGCTGGCGCCAGCCGACCACGTCGATTTCGGCCCCCGCCTGGGCGACCACAAAGGCGACCAGCCGGTCGATGCCGTCATCGCGGCGCAGCACCACCGCCGGCTGGGCCACGCCGTCGCAGGCGGACAGCTTGGCCTCGATCTCGCCCAGCTCGACGCGGAAGCCGCGGATCTTCACCTGGTCGTCGATGCGGCCGTGGAATTCCAGATTGCCGTCCCCATCCACCACCACCGCGTCGCCCGACCGGTACAGCACGGGGTCGTGACCGCCGGGGTTGAAGGGGTTGGCGATGAATTTCTCGGCCGTCAGGTCCGGCCGCCCCAGATAGCCGGCGGCCACGCCGGGACCGCCGATCAACAATTCGCCCTCGGTGCCGGGGGGAACGGGGGCCAGGGCGTCATCGACCACATAGGCGGTGTAATTGGGGATGGGTTTGCCGATGGTGACCTTGGCGCCCGGCGCCAGTTCCGCCACGGTGGCCACCACGGTCGCCTCGGTCGGGCCATAGGAATTGAACACCCGGCGGCCGGGCCGGCACCAGCTTTCCACCACGCTGGGCGGACATGCCTCGCCCCCCAGGATGATGACGCGCAGGCTGGCGACGTCGCGCGGCAGCAGCGTCAGCAGGGTGGGAACGGTGTCCAGCACGGTGATGCCGGCGCCTTCCAGCACGTCGCACAGGATGTCGGCCTGCTGCAACGTCTCGCGGCCCGCGACCCACAGGGTGGCGCCCACCATGTAGGGGATGAAGATTTCCTCGAGCGACAGGTCGAAGGCCACGCTGGCGCCCTGGAACGCCACGTCCGTGGCGGTGACGCCGTACACCTCGTTGGCGGCGCGCAGATAGTGGCAGATGCTGCGGTGGCTGATCACCACCGCCTTGGGCTTGCCGGTGGACCCCGAGGTGTAGATGGCATAGGCCGGGTCCTCGGCCGTGGCGCCGTCGGCGCGACTGTCGGGGGCATGGTCGCCCGCATCCTCGGCCAGCAGGCGGCCGATGGGCAGAACCGGCGCGTCCAGCCCGTCGGCGCGGCCCATGGTGACGCCGTCCACGATGATGGCGCGCCCCGCGCAATCGGCCATACAGGCGGCCACACGCTCCGGGGGCGCGTCGAAGTCGAACGGGATATAGGCGGCGCCCGATTTCAGGATGCCCAGCAGCGCCACATGCAGTTCGGCCGAGCGGCCCAGCCACAGGCCGACGAAGGCGCCGCGCCCGATGCCGCGTGCGCGAAGGGCGTTGGCCACGCGATTGGCGCGCTGGTCCAGCTCCCTGTAGCTGAGGTGCCGGTCGGCGAAGATCAGCGCGGTGGCGTCGGGCGTGCGCGCCGCGGTGGCGGCGAAGATTTCGCCCAGGCGTTCGTCGCGCAGCAGATCGGGACGGGAAATCGCGGGAACGGGGCGGGCCGCAGGGCCGGAAGCAGGACTCATGGCACTCCATTACCACGCAGGGCCAGCCGAAAGCGTGGCGTCGGAGCCTGCATCGATAGACGGAGACTGTGTCCTGGGGGTGTCGGCCGTTACGCACGGCGACGGCGGGGCCGCCCAAGGCATCTCTCCTTGGACGGCACCTTAGCATTAGGGATATCCCTTATGCCAGTGGTACCCCGGTGGTCATACCGCTTCTTCGCCGGGGCGCAGCCCGTTTGGGTATCAGCGCTTGAGAATGGCGCCGAGAACCCCGCGGGCGATCTGGCGTCCCACCGTCGAGCCGATGCTGCTGGCCAGCCCGCGGGCAACGGATTTCATGGCCGCCTCGGCCATGCTGTCCGTGGTGCGCCGGGCTGCCGGGCGGCGTTGCGGCCGCCCGCCGCCCCAGGGTCTGTCCGGCTCCGCCTCCTGCTCCTGCTCGCCGGATTGCTCGCCGCGCTGGCCGCGCGGTGGCGGTGCCGGTTGCGGCGGCGGCGGCGGCGCCCCGTCCGGACGCGTCCAGATGCCGCTGCCCTGCGGACGCGGCGCGGAACGCATTGACGTCTCGGCCGGGGCATTGGCCCGCAGGGTCAGCAATTCATAGGCGGATTCGCGATCGGTGACGGCGTCGTAACGCCCCTTGATGGGGCTGGTGTCCAAAATCCGCTGCCGTTGGTCGGTGGGCAGCACTGCCAGCGAGGAGCGCGGCGGCGCGATCGTGGTGCGCTGCACCGGGCTGGGGACGCCGTTGGCGTCAAGCAGCGACACCAGCGCCTCGCCCTTCGCCAGTTGCTGGAGCGCTTCGACGGTATCGAGCGCGGGATTGGCCCGCATGGTTTCCGCCGCCGCGCGCACCGCCTTCTGGTCGCGCGGCGTGAAGGCGCGCAAGGCGTGCTGGATGCGGTGCCCAAGCTGCCCGAGAACGCGCTCGGGGATGTCGAGCGGCGACTGGGTGACGAAGTAGATGCCGACCCCCTTGGATCGGATCAGCCGCACCACCTGCTGGATTTGCGCCACCAGCGCCGGCGGCGCGTCCTCGAACAGCAGGTGGGCCTCGTCGAAGAAAAAGACCAGCTTCGGCTTGGGCACGTCCCCCACCTCGGGAAGGTTCTCGAACAGCTCGGACAGCATCCACAACAGAACGGTGGCATAGAGGCGCGGGCTGTTCAGCAGCTCGTCGGCGGCCAATACGCTGACCGCGCCGCGGCCGTCGGGGGCGGTCAGCATCAGGTCGGCAAAGTCGAGTGCCGGTTCGCCGAAGAACGCGTCGCCGCCCTGGTTCTCAAGCGCGAGCAAGGCGCGCTGGATCGCCGCCACCGATGCCGGCGCCACCGCACCGTAACGCGCGCTCACATCCGCGGAATTGTCGGCAAGATGGGACAGCAGGGCGCGCAGGTCCTTGAGGTCGAGAAGCAGCAGGCCCTCGTCGTCGGCATAGCGGAAGGCCACCTGCAAGACCCCTTCCTGGGTCTCGTTCAGGCTCAGCATGCGCGCCAGCAGGATGGGGCCGACATCGGACACCGTCGCCCGCACCGGATGGCCCTGGCGCCCGAAGACATCCCAGAACACCACCGGCATTCCCTCGCCCCGCCATTCCATCTTGAGGGCGGCGGCGCGGTTGAGGATGGGGGCCAGCCCCTCGCCGGGGCGGGCCAAACCGCCCAGGTCGCCCTTGACGTCGGCCAGGAAGACGGGAACGCCGGCGGCCGAGAATCCCTCGGTCAGCACCCGTAGCGAGACCGTCTTTCCGGTTCCGGTGGCGCCGGCGATCAGGCCATGGCGGTTGCCCACCGCCAAGTCCAGCCACATGGGGTGATCGCTGCCCCCGACAAAAATGCCTTCCATCATGGCCTTGATTCCCGTTCGCCCGTGCTGATCGTTGATCTGGGCGGTGTCGGGGCACCAATCAACCACATCGTCCGGCCTCACCTGTGCGGGACCAGGAACGGCAAGGGCCGCCCCAGGGGCGGCCCTTGTACATGGCAATAAAGCGGTGCCCTCGGGGCCTAGCCGCGCGGGCGGCTGACCCGGTCCAGCAGGTAGGCGATGGAGCGGTAGGGCTTGCCGGAATGATCGGACAGGCCGATCTCGCAGGTGCGGTTCGAGGAATAGCCGCCCTCGGCCTCGGCCGGCACGCCGTCGGGCAGGCGGCGCAGGGCGTGGTCGTTGAGTTCCGGCGTGGTGAAGCCCTTGTCGCCGGCAAAGCCGCAGCAGCCGACGCCGTCGGGCACGACCACGGTCTCGGCGCACGCCTTGGCCAGCGCCACCATCTTGCCGTCCAGTCCCATGCGGCGGGCCGAACAGTTGAGATGGACCAGCACCGGCTTGGTTTCCTTGCTCACCTCGACGCGGGGCAGCACCTCGTCGTGCAGGAACTCGATGCTGTCATGCACGACCAGCCGCTTGTCCAGCACCCGCTTGAGCCGGAGCGTGCAGGCCGAGGCGTCCATCAGCACGGGAATGCGGCCATTGTCCGACGCGGCCAGCAGGGCACGCTCCATCTCGGACGATTTGGCGTCGGCCAGGTCGGCCATGCCCTTGCTTTCGAACGACTGGCCGCAGCACAGATTGCCCAGGTTGTCCGGAAAGATGACCTGGAAACCCGCCTTTTCCAGCAGCGCGGTCATGCGCTCGGGCACCGCGTCCTGTTCGGGGGCGCCCCAGGACGGACCCAGCGTGCGGGTGGCGCAGGACGGGACGTAAACCACCGGGGTGCCGGTCGTGGCCGAGGCCTTCGGCACCTTGCCCGCATGGGTCAGCGAGGCGTGCAGCTTGGGGAAGGTGCCGCCGGTCAGCGCATGGGCGACGCGGCCCGCCACCAGGGCGGCGCGCGCCCCGGCCATGGCGGTGCTGTAATGGCGGGCGGCCAGGCCGCCCAGGGTCTTTTGCAGGGGCGTCAGCTTGCGGCCGCGCAGCGCCTTGGTCAGCAGGCCGGTCTCGATCCCCACCGGGCAGGCGGTGGCGCACAGGCCGCAGGCGGCGCAGGTGTCCAGTCCCTGGTAATCATAGAGCTTGCGCAGTTCCTCGGCGCCGTCGCCCTCGGCGGCGCGACGCGAAATCTCGCGCCAGCCGGTGATGCGTTGGCGCGGGCTGAGCGTCAGGCCGTGGCTGGGGCACATGCGCTCGCAGAAGCCGCATTCGATGCAGGTGTCCACCAGCGGGTCGGCCGCCGGCAACGCCTTCAGGTTCCACAGATGGGCGTAGGGGTCGTCATCCAGGATGACGCCGGGATTGAGCAGGTTGGCGGGGTCCAGCAGGCGCTTCAGCCGCCACATCAGCGCGGTCGCCTCTTGCCCCCATTCCATGGCCACGAACGGGGCCATGTTGCGGCCGGTGCCGTGTTCCGCCTTCAGCGAGCCGTCGTACTTGTCCACCACCAGATGGCAGACGTCGTCCATGAACGCCGCATAGCGGTCCACCTCGGCGCGGATGCCGAAATCCTGGGTGAAGACGAAGTGAACGTTGCCGTCCAGGGCGTGGCCGAAAATGATGGCCTCGGTATAGCCGTGCTTGGCGAACAGCGCCTGCAGGTCCAGCATGGCCTGGGCCAGGTCGGGAATCTTGACCGCCACGTCCTCGATGATCACGGTGGTGCCGGTCTTGCGCACGGCGCCCACCGCCGGGAACAGGCCCTTGCGGATCTTCCACAGCGTGCCGAATTCGTCGGGGTCGGCGGTGAAGGCCGGCGGGTGCAGGGTGGCGAAGGCCGTCAGCACCTGCTTGATGGCGTCGATATTGGCGGCCAGCCCTTCGGCGCTCTCGGCGCGGGTTTCCACCAGCAGGGCGGTGACGCCCTCGGCCACGCCGACGATTTCGGCCGGCATGCCCGGCTTGTCCTCGACCGAACGCAGCGCCGGGCGGTCCATCAGCTCCACCGCCGACACCGGCGATTGCTTGAGGTCGGCGACGGCGCGGCAGGCCTCGGCGATGTCGGGGAACAGCAGCAGCGCGCTGGCCTTGTGCGCGTGCTCGGGCACGGTGCGGTAGGTGATTTCGGCGATGAAGCCCAGCGTGCCCTCGGACCCGATCATCAGATGGGTCAGGATGTCGATGGGGTCCTCGAAATCCACCAGGGCGTTCAGCGAATAGCCGGTGGTGTTCTTGATGGCGAACTTGGCGCGGATGCGTTCGGCCAGCGCCGGGTTGTCGCGCGCGGCGCGGCCCAGCTCGGCCAATTCGGCCAGCAGCGCGGCATGGGACTGGCGGAAGGCGGCAAGGCTGGCGGCGTCGCCGGTATCCACCAGGGTGCCGTCGGCCAGGATCAGCCGCATGGACAGCATGGTCTGATAGGAATTGTCCGCGGTGCCGCAGCACATGCCCGAGGAGTTGTTGGCGGCGATGCCGCCGATCTTGGCGGAATCGATGGAGGCCGGATCGGGGCCGATCTTGCGGGCGAAGGCGGCCAGTCGGCGGTTGGCCTCGGCGCCGATCACGCCCGGCTGCAGGCGGATGACCTTGCCGTCATCCTCGATCTTGACGCCGTTCCAGCCGTCGCCCAGCACCAGCAGCACGGAATCGGTCACCGCCTGGCCAGACAGCGAGGTGCCGGCGGCGCGGAAGGTGACGGGGGCCTCGGCCGCGCGGCATTCCGCCAGGATGGCGATCACCTCGGCCTCGCTGTCGGCCTTGATCACGATCTGCGGGATCAGGCGATAGAAGCTGGCATCGGTGCCGTAGGCCAGGGTGCGCAGGGGATCGCGGATCAGGCGCTCGGGCGGCACGATGGCGGCCAGCCGGACCGCAAGGGCGTCGTAATCGCGGGTGGTCTTGGTGGCGATGGCGTTCATTTTGTCCAATGCTCACGAAAAGGGCCGGGGCGCCGGGGGCGTCCGATCAGATGTAGCCAAGGCGGAGCGCGCCCCACGGGCGGCCCTTGACGGTGATGGGGGCGGAAATGTCGAGGATCAGCACGTTGCGGCCGCCGCCCATGTCGCGGCGATAGCTTTGCACCAGGAACGGCTCGCGGTTGCGCGCGGCGCGCAAGCCCACCTCGTCGTCGAACTTGCGGCGGTTGCGGCAATGGGCCGCGTTCCAGGCGGGGTCGCTGCCCGGAGCCTGGGAATAGCGACGGTTATGGGTGGGCACATAGCCGTTGCGGTCGCAGGCGGCGCAGAACACCGCCCGCTCGTGCTTCTCCACCACCGGCTCGATGACGGCCGGCAGCACGCGGTCGGTGAATTCGTTGAAACGGGTGGTGTATTGGGCCGGATTGGTGCCGGCGATGGGGCGATAGCTCTCATCGAACAGATCGCCGAGCGCGATCTGGCCGGCATCCACCGCCTGCTCGAACAGCGCGCCGATTTCCGCAGCCTTTTCACGGGCCAGGGCGACGAACGGCGTCTCGCTGGTTTCGATGCCGGTCTCGGCGGTCAGCACCACCAGCTTCTCGCCCGACCGCAACAATTCCTGCAGGCGGCTGCGCGCGTGGCCCAGGCGGGTTTCGAACTCGCTGATGCCGGCGGCGGCGCGGTCGATCTCGCCGATCATCTGCTCGGACCGCTCGTTGATGGTGCCGGTATCGGCGCTGACCCGGCCGATGCGGCCGGTGATCTCGGCCAGGGCCTCGCGGATATGGTCGATGGTCTCGCCGATGGCATGGGTTTCGGTGCCCAGGCTGCCGGCGCGGTCGGCGCTGTCGTCGCCCTGTTCGATCAGGCGTTGCGCGGTGCCGGTCAGCGTCCCCAGGGTCGAGCGGATTTCCTGGGTGGCGCTGCTGGTGCGGCGCGACAGCTCCTTGACCTCGGACGCCACCACGGCGAAGCCCTTGCCGGCATCGCCGGCGCGGGCCGCCTCGATGGTGGCGTTGAGCGCGAGAAGGTTGGTCTGCTTGGCGATGCGGTCGATGTCGTCGGCCACGCCGACGACGCCGCCCAGCGCCTGGCTCAGCTCCACCAGCAGGCTGCGGTTGTCGGTGACCATGGCGGCCAGTTGGTCGATGCCGCCCAAGCTGCCGCGCACGCGGTCCTGCGAGCCGGCGGCCTCGTCCGATGCCGCCCGCGCCCCGGCCAGGGTTTCGTCCACGTCGCCGACGATGCGGTGGTTGTTGGCCGAAAGCTCGCGGATGCCCTTTTGCAGTTCGGCCAGCAACACGCCCTGGCCGGTGACCTGGGCGGCGATCTCCTCGATATCCTCGGCGATCTCGATCATCTTGGCGCCGACGCCGCCGGTCTCGCGGGCGAAGGATTCGATGATGGCCTTCTCCTCCTGCCGCGTGCGCAGCAGGGCGGTGATGCAGAACCGCACGATGCGCGCCAGCGGACGCACGGTGGCGAGCGGCCCGGCGATGCCGAAATTGATCAGGCGGCGGCCCTCGAAATCGATGGCCATGTTGACGCCTTCGCGCATGGTGCCCGAGCGCGCCGCCTCCTGGGCGGTGACGGCGTATTCCTCCATCTCGCCCGCCATGATGCGGCCGGCGATGGCATGGTCGGTGCCGATGCGCTCCCGCGCGCTGGAGGCGACGATGCGGCCGCCTTCGCCCATGAACGAGCAGGTCAGCCCCAGCTCGGCGGCGAAGACGTCGCAAAGCTCCTGGCCGAACCGAATGTCGAATTCCACGTCGGCCATGGCGGGCGTTACTCCCCGACCACCAGGACGATCAGTTCCTTGGGACCGTGGACGCCATAGGCCAGCGTCTGTTCGATGTCGGCGGTCTTGCTGGGGCCAGACACCAGCACGGCGTTGGTCGGCATGCGTTCGGCCCACCCTTGGGCGCGCATCAGCCCCGGCAGGTTGTCGACGATGTCGGCGGCGCGCACCAGGGCGATGTGCACGGGCGGCAGCAGCGACAGCAGGCGCGGCTCGTCCGCATCGGGCCACAGGACCAGGGTGCCGGTCTCGGCGATGCCGCCCAGCGTGGTGGTGAAGCCGGCGTCCACCCCATGCACCAGGGTGTCTTTCAGCTCTTCCACCGGGCGGTCATAGGGCACCAGCTTGGGGCCGATATCGCCCCAGGCCGAGGTCAGGCGGCGGCCCGCCTCGGTGGCGGGGGCGAACATCACCGAGCCGAGGCCGCGTTCCTCCAGGATGGTGCGCAGCCGATAGGGCCAGTCGGCCAGGCTGACCTCGTAGACCTCGGCATGCAGGTTGCGCAGCAGCTCGCAGAAGCGGCCGACGCGCTCGCCGGCGGCATAGGCGGGCGCTTCCCAGGCGGGCAGGGCGGGGGCGTCGGTGCGCGGCGCGGCGCGCAGGCGGCCAAGGATACGGGAGCGGGCGGTTTCACTCATGGTCGAATCCCTTTTCGCGGGCCAGTTCGTGCAGGGTCTTGCCCGCGAATTTCGGCTTGGCGCGGACACGCGTCCATTGGCGCATCAGCGGCGCGCTTTCCGGGATCAGGTTGCCCAGCCGCGCCATCATGCGGGTGGCCAGCCCATAGGCCCAGGGATGGGCGTACATGAAGCCCCAGCCCCGCCAGGCCAGCGTCTCGCGCCAGTTGCGGCGCGACCCCGCGCCCTTGACCGCCGGGCTGTCGCTGGGACGCACCGATTCGGTGCGCAGGCGCACCAGCAGGTCGGCGATGGGAATCTTGACCGGACAGACCTCGACACAGGCGTTGCACAGCGTGGAGGCGTGCGGCTGGTCGCCGGCGCAATCCAGGCCCTCGAGCTGGGGCGTCAGGATCTTGCCGATGGGGCCGGGATAGACGAATTTGTAGGTGTGGCCGCCGACGCGCGAGTAGACCGGGCAATGGTTCATGCAGGCGCCGCAGCGGATGCAGCGCAGGGTATCGCGCAGTTCCTGGTCGTCGTAGACGCGGGACCGGCCGCTGTCGAGCAGCACCAGATGCACCGCCTCGGGGCCGTCCTTCTCGCCCGGCTTCCTGGGCGAGGTGATCATGTTGACATAGGTGGTGATGGGCTGGCCGGTGGCGGAGCGCGGCAGCAGCGCCAGAAGCGGCGCCACGTCGTCCAGCGTTTCCGCCAGCTTCTCGATGCCCATCAGGGCGATGTGCAGCGGCGGCAGGGTGGTGGACAGGCGGCCGTTGCCCTCGTTCTCCACCAGCACCAGGGTGCCGGTCTCGGCCACCGCCACGTTGACGCCGGAAATGCCGGCATCGGCGGTGGCGAACTCGTCGCGCAGCGCCCGGCGGGCGGCCGCCGTCAGCGCGTCCACGTCCTCGGTGTATTCCAGGCCCTCGATGTTCTCGGCGAACAACTGGGCGATCTCGCCCTTGTTCTTGTGGATGCAGGGCATGACGATGTGGCTGGGCGCCTCGTGCGCCAACTGGATGATGTATTCACCCAGATCCGATTCCACCGCCTTGATGCCGTGGCCGTCCAGGAAATGGTTCAGCTCCATTTCCTCGGACACCATGGACTTGCCCTTGATGACCTTTTTGGCGCCGGCCTTTTGCAGGATGTCCAGCACGATGGCGTTGGCCTCGGCGGTGCTTTCCGCCCAATGGACCTGGATGCCGTTGGCGGTGCACTTGGCCTCGAGCTGTTCCAGCAATTCGGGCAGGCGGGCCACCGCGCGGGCCTTGACCATGGCGCCGCGCTCGCGCAACGCGGCCCACGCCTCGGGATCGGTGAACTGGGCGGCGCGCTTGACCATCAGGCCGTCCATGGCCCGGCGGAAATTGCGCCGCAGGGTGGGGTCGTTCAGCGCGATGGGCGCGCGTTGGGTGAAATCGCCGCTCATTTCGTGCTCCCCTGGGTCGTGCGCTCCAGCAGGAATTCAGCGATGTGGCGGCCGCGGATGGGCTTCTTGGCCTTCTCCAGGGCGCCGTTGATGTTCATCAGGCAGCCGCAATCCCCCGACAGTACCTCGGGGGCGCCGGTCTCCTCCAGCGCCGCCACCTTGTCGATGACCATGGCCGACGAAATTTCGGGCTGGCGCACGGCGAAGGTGCCGCCGAAGCCGCAGCATTCCTTTTCGCGCGGGTTCTCGATCAGGGTGACGTTGGCAAGCTGGCGCAGCAGGTTCTTGGGCTGGTCCACCACGCCCATCTCGCGCATGGAATGGCACGACCCGTGCCAGGTGACGCGCACTGCCTCGCCCTTGTCCTCAAGCTCGACCTTGAGCACGTTGACCAGGAAGTCGGTCAGTTCATAGACGCGCGCGGCAAAGGCCTTGGCCTGGGCGTGTTCGGGGCGCCCCTCGAACAGGTCGGGATAATGGGTCTTCATCATGCCGGCGCACGACCCCGACGGCACCACGATGGGCCAATCCTTGGGGAAGGTCTCGATCTGCTTGAGGGCGACGGCGCGCGCCTCGTCCAGATAGCCCGAATTGCGCGCGGGCTGGCCGCAGCAGCTCTGTTCGGCCGGGAACACCACGCGCACCCCCTGGCGCTTCAACAGCTCCATGCCGGCCAGACCCGCCCCGGGATAGAACAGGTCGATGACGCAGGTGCCGAAGAAATAGACGGTGTCCGGCCGCTGCGGCCGCGCAATCTCGGACATGGCGTTTCCCCGGTGTCCCGTTCCGCGCCTCCGCGTTCCAGAGGCGGGACTGACGGGCCACCAATCTGTTGAACCATAAGGAGATCGCGGCAACCGACGGCGACGGCGGCTTACGCGATCTCCTTACTGGAAGAGGCGCCTCTTCTTGCGGAGGCGCACAGAATGGTTAGCCAATGTGACCGGTTTCGGCAAGTGGTAAAATCATTTGCCCAGCATGTTTGCGGACGCTAATCGGCCCGGCGCTGCCGATCCGGCACCATCAGATCCAGTCCGTCGCGGCGGCGCATCGACACTTCGCGGCGCTGATCGGCGCGCTGGGCCTCGCGCAGGGCTTCGGCGGTCGAGGCCAGATGGGCGTCGGTGGCGGCGCGCGCCGCTTCGGGATTGCGGGCGGCGATAGCGGCATAGATGGCCTGATGCTGGCGCAGAAAGCCCTCGCGCACGCCGCGGCGCAAGTACAGGTCGGCGCGATCGTAGAACACGCCGCTTTTCAGCATGTCGAACAGGCGGCGCATGATGTGGATCATCACGGTGTTGCCCGACATCTCGTAACAGGTCAGGTGGAATTGGGCGTCGGCCTGGGCCTCCTGCGCGGGGTCGTCCAGGGCGTGGGCCTCCTCCATGGCGTGCAGGGACTGGCGCAGGCGCTCGATGTCTTCCTCGGAGGCGCGCTCGGCCGCGAACGCCGCGGCCTGGCCGGCCAGCAGGCGGCGAAACTCCAGATAATCAAAGGCGGTTTCCGGGTGCGCATGCAGCAGCCGCGACAGCGGATCAACCGCATTGATGGGCCGTTCGGCACCGGAGGAGTGGGGCTGTGAATCGCTCATGGGATCAAGATAGCGCCTGTCCTGAGACCTATCCAGAGGCTGTGCTGGGCTTAAGATGCATTTTCCAATTTACAAGGGAGTGGCAATCACGTTATCCAGGCAACGCAAGCGGTCATATTTTTTTACCAAATGGGCCGCGAAGGCAAGAACCTTTCCAAAAAGGCCGAGCCAGGGCTTCCGGACCGGAGGCCAGACGGCCGACGTTCCCACCGGGAGGAAACATGCAGCCCTGGATGCAGATCTACGATCCTGCCGGCAATCTTTGGCTATCGTCGCTGGTAGCCGCGTTGCCGATCATCTTTTTCTTCGCCGCCCTCGCTATCTTCCGCATGAAGGGCCATTGGGCCGGTACCGCCACCGTCGCCATCGCGCTGGCCGTGGCCGTGCTGTTCTACAAGATGCCGGTGCCGATGGCGCTGGCCTCGGCCGGCTACGGCTTCATGTACGGCCTGTGGCCGATCGCCTGGATCATCGTCGCGGCGGTGTTCCTCTATAAGATCACCGTCAAGACCGGCCAGTTCGACATCATCCGCTCGTCCGTGGTGTCCATCACCGAGGACCAGCGTCTGCAGATGCTGATGGTCGGCTTCTCGTTCGGCGCCTTCCTTGAGGGTGCCGCCGGCTTCGGCGCTCCGGTGGCCATCACCGCCGCCCTGCTGGTGGGCCTGGGCTTCAACCCGCTCTATGCCGCCGGCCTGTGCCTGATCGCCAACACCGCGCCCGTCGCCTTCGGCGCCATGGGCATTCCGATCATCGTCGCCGGCAAGGTGACCGGCATCGAGGCGTTCAAGATCGGCCAGATGGCCGGCCGCCAGTTGCCGCTGCTGTCCATCATCGTGCCCTTCTGGATCGTCGCCATCATGGACGGCTGGCGCGGCATCAAGGAATGCTGGCCCGCCATCACCGTGGCCGGCGTCAGCTTCGCCATCGGCGTGTTCTTCACCTCGAACTTCATCGGCCCCGAGCTGCCCGACATCACCTCGGCGCTGATCTCGCTGGTCAGCCTGACCCTGTTCCTCAAGGTGTGGAAGCCCAAGCGCATCTTCCGCTTCAAGGAGATCACCGAGGAGGAGCGCAATTCCCAAAACTACTCCATGGGCCAGGTGATCAAGGCGTGGTCGCCGTTCCTGATCCTGACTGCGGTGGTCACCGTCTGGTCGCTCAAGCCGTTCAAGGACCTGTTCGCCAAGGGTGGCGCGCTCAATTCCACCGTGCTGTCCTTCCCCATTCCGGGCCTGGACAAGCTGGTGACCAAGGGCGAGCCGATCGTGGCCAAGGCCACCGCCATGCCGGCGGTCTATGACCTGAACCTGCTGTCGGCCACCGGCACCGCCATCCTGCTCTCGGCCATCATCTCGATGTTCGTGCTCAAGATGACCCCGGCCCAGGGCTTCAAGACCTTCGTCGAAACGCTGTCCGAGCTGAAGCGGCCGATCTACACCATCGGCACTGTTCTTGCCTTCGCCTTCGTCGCCAACTACTCGGGCCTGTCGTCGACCCTGGCCCTGCTGCTGGCCGGCACCGGCGTGCTGTTCCCGTTCTTCTCGCCCATCCTGGGCTGGCTGGGCGTGTTCCTGACCGGTTCCGATACCTCGTCCAATGCGCTGTTCGGCAGCCTGCAGGCCACCACGGCACAGCAGGTGGGCGTCTCCGACACCCTGATGGTGGCGGCCAACACCACCGGCGGTGTGACCGGCAAGATGATCAGCCCGCAATCCATCGCCGTGGCCTGCGCCGCCGTGGGCCTGGTGGGCAAGGAATCGAACCTGTTCCGCTTCACGCTCAAGCACAGCCTGGCCTTCGTCGCCATGATCGGCGCGATCACCATGGTCCAGGCCTATCTGGTGCCGTGGATGATCCCGTAACCACTGACTGACCCTCCGGCTTTTTCTTCTCCGATTCCCTGAGCCGGAAAAACTGAAGGCCCGGGTGGTTGAACCACCCGGGCCTCTTTTTTGTTTTCGCCGATTGGCGGGGCAGGGATGTCCCCGTCACATCCGCGCTGCCCCTATTTCCGCGCCGGCCGCTCGGCGCCTGCGGTGGCGACAAGGTCGCTCTTGGCGATGCGGCGCAGGCTGACCTCCAGCCGGGCATCGGCCTTGGCGATTTCCATCAGCGCGTCGCGGGTGAAGTTGATGTGGCTTTCGGCGGCGGCGCGCGCCGCCTGGGGGTCGCCGGCCATGACCGCGTCGAACACCGCGCGGTGCTGCGACAGCAGCAGGTCGCGCACGCCCTGGCGCATGTACAGCTTGGCGCGGTTGTAGAACACGTCGTTGCGCAGCATGTCCGACAGCGAGCGCATGATGTGCAGCATCACCACATTGTGGGACGCCTCGTAGATGGACAGGTGGAAGTCGGCATCGGCGTCGGCCTCCTCGCTGGGATCATCCAGTTCGTGGGCGCGCTCCATCTTTTCGAAGCATTCGCGCACCAGCTCGCGGTCCACGTCGGTGCCGCGCAGCGCGGCCAGATAGGCCGCCGATCCTTCGACGATGGCGCGGAATTCCAGATAGTCGAAGGTGGTCTCGGGGCGCTGCTGCAACACGGTGGACAGCGGCGAGGTGAAGCCCTCGCCCAGCAACGGGGCCACATAGGTGGCGCCGCCACGGCCCGAATAGACCAGGCCCTTCTTCTCCAGCTTGTCCAACGCCTCGCGCAAGCTCGGGCGCGAAACGTCGAATTTCACCGCAAGGTCGCGTTCGGGCAGCAGGCGCTCGCCTGGGCGCAAACTCCCCTCAAGGATCAACTGTTCCAGACGGTCGGCGATGGTATCGGCCAGCTTGGCGGGGCGGATCGGCTCGGTCATCTTTGCACGCTCATTTTATTCGGCATTTCTGATAGGTCGGAAAAGGACGGTTGTCCAGTCCGGGAAAGCTTCGGTAAACCGACATGGCGCAGTTTACAAATCTGGTAAAAAAAGTTATCCAGACGGACATTATTTGGTCAACGGCTAAAGGTCGCCGCTCCCATGTCCAGCCCCATCAAGAAGCTTCTTGTCGCCAATCGCGGCGAAATCGCCATCCGCATCTGCCGCGCCGCCACCGAATTGGGGATGAGCACGGTGGCGCTGTATTCCCAAGAGGACCGCTTCGCGCTCCATCGCTTCAAGGCGGACGAATCCTATCTGGTCGGCAAGGGCAAGGGACCGATTGACGCCTATCTGTCCATCGACGAAATCGTGGCGATCGCCCGCGATTGCGGCGCCGATGCGGTGCATCCCGGTTACGGCCTGCTGTCCGAGAACCCCGAATTCGCCGACGCGGTGCGCGACGCCGGGCTGATCTTCGTCGGCCCCAGCTCCGAGGTCATGCGGGTGCTGGGCAACAAGGTGTCGGCGCGCAACGCGGCGGTGGAGGCCGGCGTGCCGGTGATGCCCGCCACCGGACCGCTGCCGCGCGACATGGACGCCACGCTGAAGCTGGCGGCCGAGATCGGCTATCCGCTGATGCTCAAGGCCAGTTGGGGCGGCGGCGGCCGCGGCATGCGCGTGGTCGAAGGCCCCGCCGATCTGCCGGACCTGATTGCCACCGCCCGGCGCGAGGCCAAGGCCGCCTTCGGCAATGACGAGGTCTATCTGGAAAAGCTGGTGCGCCGGGCGCGCCATGTGGAAGTCCAGATCATCGGCGACAGCCACGGCAACATCGTTCACCTGTTCGAACGCGACTGTTCGGTCCAGCGCCGTAACCAGAAGGTGGTCGAGCGCGCGCCGGCGCCCTATCTGGGCGGCCGCCAGCGCGACGAATTGTGCGCCGCCGCCCTGCATCTGGCCCGTGCCGTCGGCTACGAGAACGCCGGCACCGTCGAGTTCCTGATGGATGCCGATACGGGCGCCTTCTATTTCATCGAGGTCAACCCGCGCGTCCAGGTCGAGCACACCGTGACCGAGGTGGTCACCGGCATCGACATCGTGAAGGCGCAGATCCAGATCGCCGGCGGCGCGCCCATCGGCGCGCCCGGATCGGGTGTGCCGCGCCAGGACGAGGTGCGTCTGAACGGCCACGCCATCCAGTGCCGCATCACCACCGAGGACCCCAACAACAACTTCATCCCCGATTACGGCCGCATCACCGCCTATCGCGGCGCCAACGGCTTCGGCATCCGCCTGGACGGCGGCACCGCCTTTTCGGGCGCGCTGATCACGCGGCATTACGATTCGCTGCTGGAGAAGGTGACCGCCTGGGCGCCGACGCCGGAAGAGGCGATCCGCCGCATGGACCGCGCGCTGCGCGAGTTCCGCATTCGCGGCGTCGCCACCAACCTGACCTTCCTTGAGGCGGTGATCGGCCATCCGCGCTTCATCGCCTGCGAATACACCACCCGCTTCATCGACGAGACGCCCGAGCTGTTCCAGCAATCGGCGCGCCGCGATCGCGCGACCAGGCTGCTGAATTTCGTCGGCGAGGTGATGGTCAACGGCAATCCCGAGGTGAAGGGTCTCCCCCGACCGCGGCAAGTTCACCCGGCGCAGCCGTTGCCGCACTTCGCCGGCGGAGCCGGCAATTCCGTGCATCGCGAGCCTTCATCCGCCGGTGAGCCGCCTGCGGGCCTCAATAAGCTGGCGGCTCCACCGCCGGCCGGCACCAAGCAGAAGCTGGAGGAGCTGGGCGCCGAGGGCTTCGCCAATTGGGTGCTGGCGCAACAGCGGGTGCTGATCACCGATACCACCATGCGCGACGCCCACCAGTCGCTGCTGGCGACCCGCATGCGCAGCCATGACCTGCTGGCGGCGGCGCCGGCCTATGCGCATCTGTTGCCGCAATTGTTCTCGGTGGAATGCTGGGGCGGCGCCACCTTCGACGTGGCCATGCGCTTCCTCAAGGAGGACCCGTGGGACCGTCTGGCGCAACTGCGCCAGGCCATGCCAAACTTGCTGTTGCAGATGCTGCTGCGCTCGGCCAACGCGGTCGGCTACACCAACTATCCCGACAACGTGGTGCGCTATTTCATCGAGCGCGCGGCCAAGGGCGGCATCGACGTGTTCCGCGTGTTCGACTGCCTGAACTGGGTCGAGAACATGCGTTTCGCCATCGACGCCGTGCGCGAGACCGGCGCCCTGTGTGAGGCGGCCATCTGCTATACCGGCGATATCGGTGATCCGGCGCGGTCCAAGTACGACCTCAAATACTACGTGGATCTGGCCAAGCAGTTGGAAAAGGCCGGCGCCAATATCCTGGGCGTCAAGGACATGGCCGGACTGGTTCGCCCGCGTGCCGCCACCGCTTTGTTCAAGGCGCTGAAGGAAGAAGTGGGCATTCCCATCCATTTCCACACCCATGACACGTCGGGCCTGTCGGCGGCGTCGGTGCTGGCCGCCGTGGATGCCGGGGTGGACGTGGTGGACGCTGCCATGGACGCCATGAGCGGCACCACCTCGCAGCCGCCGTTGGGGTCGATCTGCGCGGCGCTGAAGGGGCACGAGCGCGACCCCGGCTTCGACCAGGAAACCCTGAACCGCATCTCGGTCTATTGGGAGGAAACCCGCGCCCATTACGCCGCCTTCGAGGCGGACATGAAGGCCGGCACCGCCCAGGTCTACCTGCACGAGATGCCCGGCGGCCAGGTCACCAACCTGCGCCAGCAGGCGCGCTCGCTCGGCATCGAGGAGAAGTGGGATCAGGTGGCCCACGCCTATGCCGACGTGAACGCCCTGTTCGGCGACATCGTCAAGGTCACGCCCACCTCCAAGGTGGTGGGCGACATGGCGCTGATGATGGTGACCAGCGGCCTGACGGCAGCCGACGTGCTGAACCCGGACAAGGAAATCGCCTTCCCGGAATCGGTGGTGCAGTTGTTCAAGGGCGAGTTGGGCCAGCCGCCGGGCGGATGGCCGATCGAGTTGCAGAACAAGGTGCTCAAGAATGTGGCGCCCTTCACCGAGCGTCCCGGCGCGGTGATGCCGCCGGCCGATCTGGCCGCCGTCAAGGCCGAGGCCGAGAAGAAGGTGGGCCGCGCCATCAGTGACGATGAGCTGGCCTCCTATCTGATGTATCCCAAGGTGTTCGCCGATTTCGCCGCCCATGCGCGCGACTTCGGCGAGGTGGCGGCGCTGCCGACGCCCGTCTTCTTCTATGGCATGCAGCCGGGTGAGGAAGTGGTGATCGAGCTTGAGCGCGGCAAGGCGCTGATCCTGCGCTTCCTTGCCATCGGCGAGGCGGACGAGCAGGGCCTGCGCAAGGTGTTCTTCGAGCTGAACGGCCAGCCCCGCACCGTGCAGGTGGCCGACCGCGCGGTGGCGCCGGCCCGCCCCGCCCAGCCCAAGGCCGAGGACGGCAATCCCGACCACGTTCCCGCCCCCATGCCGGGCATGGTGGTCAGCATCGCCGTGCACGAGGGCCAGAAGGTGGAGAAGGGCGACATCCTGCTGTCGCTGGAGGCCATGAAGATGGAAACCGCCGTGCGCGCCGAACGCGCCGGCATGGTCAAGCGCATCGCCGTCACCCCCCGTCAGGCGGTGGAGATGAAGGACCTGCTGGTGGTGCTGGAGTAGGGGCGCCTCCTCCCTCCCTCCCTCCCTCACGCGTGGCGTGGGGGAGGGGGGTGAACGACCGCGAAGACCGGAACCCCGGCTTCGCGGCCGACTGTCTGCGCCTTTATTGCGTGACCTGCACCTTGGGGTCCCACCAGTAATAAGAGACCTTCTGCGTGCCGTCGTCGTCTTCGTACTGAATGGCGAAGTAAACCTTGTAGTTGGTCTCGCCGGCCTTCAGCAGGGAGGACGCCCAGAAGGTGTCGGTAACCGTCTCGAAAGCATAGGAATAGGGATTGTCGGACTTCGGAACCGCCACCTGCGGATGGCTCTGGACCTGGCGCGGGGTTTCGATGACGCCGGCGGTGTCGTTGGTGAACTTGTTGAAGAACACGGCGTCGCCGGTGCCGGAGAGGGACGCGCAGCGCCAGTTGATGGTGTCGTTCACCTTGCCCTTGATGATCAGGTCGCCGGTGGCCTGGAAATTGACCAGATTCGCGATGTTGACGACCATGTACATGTTCTGGTGGGCAAGGCCGACCGGCTTGTTCGGGTCGGTGCTCTTGCCGATCTTCAGGATCGCCTGAGTGTCGAACAGGGTATTGATGAAGATGGTCTGCGGCATATGTGCGAGAACTTCGGACATCTTTCGCGCTCCGATAATGGACGTTAACCACCCTAGGTAGCGCATACGACTATCTGGCATCCAATTGCGTCGAGTCAACTGCAATATGCAATTAAAGGGCGTAATTGTGCGTGGCCGTCGAGGCTCCCCCCCCCCTGTGGCAGGGCGGGCGTACGCGCAGAAAGCAAAAGCCCCGCCGGAGCGATCCGGCGGGGCTTTTCTGTTGGCCTATTGCCCGGCTTCCGCCGGTTCGGGGTGATGGTGCTTCTTTTTGCGCGGGGGCCTGCCGAACCAGCGCGCGACGGCCGCCCGCACCACCACATAGAAGACCGGCGTGAAGATCAGGCCGAACAGCGTGACGCCCAGCATGCCGAAGAACACGGCGGTGCCCAGCGACTGGCGCATCTCGGCGCCGGGGCCGACGCCGATCACCAGCGGCAGCACGCCCAGGATGAAGGCCAGCGAGGTCATCAGGATCGGGCGCAGGCGGGTGCGCGCCGCGTGCACGGCCGCCTCCACCCGGTTCATGCCGTCCACCGCCTCGGCCTGACGGGCGAACTCGACGATCAGGATGGCGTTCTTCGCGGCCAGTCCTATCAGCACGATGAAGCCGATCTGTCCCAGGATGTCGATGGGCATGCCGCGCACGATCAGCCCCGACACCGCCGCCAGCAGACACATGGGCACGATCAGAACCACCGCCAGCGGCAGCGACCAGCTTTCATACTGTGCCGCCAGCAGCAGGAACACGAACACCACCGAGGCCACGAACACCAGCATGCCGTGGTTGCCGGCCAGGATTTCCTGCAGCGCCAGCTCTGTCCATTCGAAGCTGAAGCCCACCGGCAGGCGCTCGGCCGCCAATTGCTTCATCTGTTCGAGCGCGTAGCCCGAGGAGGTGCCGGGCAGGGTGGACCCCTGCAACTCGGCCGCGGGATAGAGGTTGTAGCGCGGCACGCGATAGGGGCCGGTGTCGTAGCGGAACGACGCCACCGAGCCGATGGGAACCATCTGGCCCTTGTCGTTGCGCACCTTCAACTGGGCGATGTCGGCGATGTCGTCGCGGAACGGCCCGTCCGCCTGGGCGGTCACACGATAGGTGCGGCCGAGGAAGTTGAACTCGTTGACGAACACCGATCCCAGGTAGACCTGCAACGCCTCGTTCACCCGGTCGGCCGACACGCCCAGCATCTGGGCGCGCACGCGGTCGATGTCCGCAAAGACGTTGGGGGTGCGGGTGTTGAACAGGGTGAACACGCCGACCAGGCCGGGCACCTTGTTGGCGGCCATCACCATGTCCATGGCCGCTTCCTCGAGCGCCTTCGAGCCGGCGCCGGTGCGGTCCTGGATCATCATCTTGAAGCC
Organism: Pseudomonadota bacterium; assembly: GCA_023426365.1. GTDB lineage: Bacteria > Pseudomonadota > Alphaproteobacteria > Rhodospirillales > Magnetospirillaceae > Magnetospirillum. The sequence goes on along the minus strand of JAFAAW010000010.1, from coordinate 6,563 downwards.
GCCGGCATTGCCGATGCCGCGCACGGGCGGCGGCTCGATCACCAGGATCATGCCGTCCTGAATGGCGGCGTAGCGCTTGGTCAACTCGGCCTTGATGGAGGGGGCCGACAGGCCCTGCTTGGCGCGCTCCTCGAACGGCGCCAGGATGACGAACACCGCCGCCGCGTTGGGCGCGTTGGTGAAGGTGGCGGCATCCAGGCCGGCGATGGGCACGGCATGAACCACGCCCGGGGTCTTCAACGCCACCTCGACCGCCTGGCGCATCACCTTGTCGGTGCGCGACAGCGACGACCCGGCGGGCAACTGGATCACGTTGATCAGGTAGCCCTGGTCCTGGCTGGGGATGAAGCCCTTGGGCGTGCTCAGGAACTGGTGGCCGGCCAGACCGATCAGGCCGCCATACAGCACCAGCATGATGGTGGCCATGCGCACCACCTTGCGGGTCAGGCTGCCATAGCCGCCCGCCAGCCGGTCGAAGCCGGTGTTGAAGGCGTGGAAGAACTTGATCACCGGCCGCACCAGCGGCGAGGCGCTCTCGTGGTCATGTTCCTTGTGCGGCTTGAACAGCAGGGCGCACAGGGCCGGCGACAGGGTCAGCGACACGATCAGCGAAATCACCGTGGAGGCGGCGATGGTGACCGCGAACTGGCGGAAGAACGCGCCCGAAATGCCGGGGATGAAGGCGGCGGGGATGAACACCGCGCACAGCACCAGCGCGATCGAGATCAGCGCCGAGCCGGTCTCGTCCATGGTGACGTGGGCGGCGTTCTTGGGGCTCATGCCCTCGCGGATGTTTCGCTCGACGTTCTCCACCACCACGATGGCGTCGTCCACCACGATGCCCACCGCCAGCACCAGGCCGAACAGCGAGAGGTTGTTGAGCGAATAGCCCAGCGCCGACAGGACGGCGAAGGTGCCGATCAGCGAAACCGGGATGGCCACCACCGGCACGATCGAGGCGCGCCAGGTCTGGAGGAACAGGATCACCACCACGACCACCAGGATGACCGCCTCGAAGATGGTCTGGTTGACGGCCTTGACCGAGGCGGCGATGAAGTCGGTGGGGTTGTAGATGACGTCGTAGGAAACGCCCTCGGGGAAGGATTTGGACAATTCCTTCATCTTGTCGAGGATGCGTTCCGAGGTTTCCAGCGCGTTGGACCCCGGGCGCTGGAACACGCCGATGGGCGCCGCGCTCTTGGTGTCCAGATAGCCGTTGACGTTGTAGTCCAGCGCCCCCAGCTCGACCCGGCCCACATCCTTCAGGCGGGTGACGCGGCCGTCCGCGTCGGTGCGTACGATGACGTCGCCGAACTGCTCGGGGGCGATCAGGCGGCCCTGGGTCTGGACGTTGAACTGGAACGCGCCCTGTTCCGGCATGGGCGGCCCGCCCAGGGTGCCCGCCGCCACCTGGACGTTCTGGGCCTGCAATGCCTTGACCACCTCGCCGGCGGTCAGGTTGCGCGCCGCCACCTTGGCCGGGTCCAGCCACACGCGCATGGAATAGTCGCGGGCACCGAACACGCGGGCGTCGCCGACACCGTCCAGGCGCAGCAACTGGTCCACTACCTGAAGGGTGGCGTAGTTGGACAGATAGATCTGGTCGCGCGACCCGTCCGGCGAGAACATGTGCACCACCAGCAGCATGTCCGGCGAGTTCTTCGTCACCGTCACGCCGATGCGCTTGACGTCGTCGGGCAGGCGGGCGGTGGCGATGGCGACGCGGTTCTGCACCAGCACCTGGGCGGTGTCCAGGTTGGTGCCCAGCCGGAAGGTGACGGTGATCTTGAGGTTACCGTCCGCCGTCGCCTGGCTGTTCATGTACAGCATGTTCTCGACGCCGTTGATCTGCTGTTCCAGCGGCGTTGCGACGGTATCGGCCACCACCTGCGCCGAGGCGCCGGGATAGCTGGCGCTGACCACGATGGTGGGCGGCGCGATCTCGGGATACTGGGCCACCGGCAGGGCGAAATAGGAAATGCCGCCGATGATGGTGATCAGCAATGAAACGACGGTCGCAAAGATGGGACGGTCGATGAAGAAGTGCGAAAGCCGCATGACCGCGCGTTCCTTACTTGCTGGCCGCGGGGGCGGCGGGGGCAGCGGGGGCGGCCTGGGCCGGGGCGGCGGCCTGGCCGGGCACCTCGATCTTGCCCGGCTGCGGCGTGACCTTGGCGCCGGGGCGGGCGCGCATCAGGCCGTTGATCACCACCTGCTCCTCGCCGGTCAGGCCGCTGCGCACCGCGCGCAGGCCGTCCACCACCGGCCCCAGCGTGACCGGGCGCGGCGCAACCGTGCCGTCGGGGGTGACGGTCAGCACGATCTTGCGCGCCTGATCGGTCATGATGGCGGCATCGGGGATCATCAGCGCCTCGTAAGGCTGCGAGGCGGGCAGGCGCACGCGGCCGAAGCTGCCCGGCGCGATCATGCCCTGGCTGTTGGGCAAGGTGACGCGGGCGCGGATGGTGCCCGAATTGCGGTCCACCTGATTGTCGATGAAGGTCAGCGTGCCCTGGTGCGGCCAGCCGGTTTCATCCATCAGCCGCAGCATGACCGGCACGTTCAGCTCGCCGCCCGCAACGTTGCCATAGGTGCGCTTGAACGCCAGGAAGTCGGCCTCGCTCATGTCGAAGCTGAAATAGAGCGGGTCCTGGGAGACGATGGTGGTCAGCAAGGTGCCGGACCCAGACGAGCCGCCGGCGGTGACCAGGTTGCCGACGCTGATCTGGCGGGCGCTGATGCGGCCGGAAACCGGCGCGGTGATGCGGGTGAATTGCAGGTTCAGCTCGGCCTCGCGCACGGCGGCCTGCGCCGCGGTCTGGCCGGCCCCGGCGGTCTGCGATTCGGCCTGGCGCTGGTCCAGCAGGCTTTGCGCCAGGAAATCGCGCTTTTGCAATTCGCCGGCGCGGTTCAACTGGCGGCTGGCCAGCTCGCGGGAGGCGCTGGCCTGGCTGACCCTGGCGCGCGCCGACACCAGCGCGATCTCGAACGGCCGCGGGTCGATGACGAACAGCAGGTCGCCCTTGTTGACCATCTGGCCGTCGGTGAAGTGGATCTCCATCAGATAGCCGCTGACGCGGGCGCGCAATTCCACGTAATCCACCGGCGTGAACTGGCCGGTGAACTCGCTCCAATCGGTGATCTGGCGCTTGAGCGGCTGCGCCACCGTCACCGGCGGGCCGCCCTGGGGCTGCGCCTGCGCCGGAGAGCCTGTCTGACCGCCCGATTTGAATGAGTAGATCCCGGCACCCACCCCAAGCACCACCACGGCGGCAACCAGCAACAGGGGAAGGGGGAACTTGCGCGAACCTTGGGCCATGGCGTGCATCCGGGAATCTGAGGATAGGCTGTGACGCGCCGGTCCTGGGCCGCGGTCGTCCGACCACAGATGGCTCGCGCGCCGTTTCGATCAACCAGCCGCGGGACGGCTGAAACTAGACTGAACGGTTCGGTTTTATCCGTGCCTCCTTGGCGTGGTCAAGGCTGCTGAAGGTTTGAGGTGCGTTATCGGGTGAAAATGTCGTTTCGGTTGCGAACGGCCGCCTTTACAGCGCCGGGCCAGATAGGGTTAAGTGCTGCTTCCGATAATCATTCGCAACAAATCGAGGGCGGTAATGGTAGGAACGTGGCGAGGATGCGCCGTCGGGGCGCTGGCCGGGCTGGCGGCTCTGCTGGGCGTTGTCGCGCCGGCGCAGGCGGCGGATTTCTCCGACGGAACCCGCTTCGTGTTCGTGGCCGCCCAGGACAGCGAGCAAGTCATCGTCATCGACAGCCGCGACGATCATGTGGCCGGCGCCCTTGCCATGGGCCTGGTGCCCAGCCAGCTGGAGATCGCCGGGGAGCAGGGGCGCCTGATCGCCGTGGATGGCCGCGCGGCCACGGTGTCGGTGGTGTCCGTGCGCGACGGCGGCCGCGTTTCGGTGCCGTTGGATTTCGTGCCCGGCCGGTTGGTCGTGGCGGCCGATGGCAGCCGGGCGGTGGCGGCGGCGCCGGACCAGGGGCGGTTGGCGGTGATCGACGTGGCCTCGGCGCGGCTGGTGGGGCAGGGGCGGATGGCACCGTTCCGCGACCTTCTGATCATGCCGGACGGCGCCCGTGTGCTGCTGTCCCCCGAAACGGGCGACGACCTGTTGCTGGTTTCGCTGGCCGATTGGGCGGTGACGGGCCGGGTGGAGCCGCCGCGGGCGGGCCTGGGCGGCTTCGGCGCGCTGTCGCGGGCGCCCGACAACCGCCTCGCCTATGCCCGTGCGCTGGGGGCGCCGGCGGTGGTCGCGGTGGACCTGCGCACCGCCAAGGCCCTTGGCGAGGTGGCGGCCGACGGCGGCAAGCCCTACACCAATGCCATGGGCATCACCTTGATCCTGCCCGACGACCATGCGGGCAAGGTGACCCTGATGCCGGCATCGCTGCGCGGGGGCGCCACCCTTTCCGGCGAGGCCGGAATGAACGGCGTCTACAACGGCTGGTTCGACACTGTCGCCTTCATCCCCAGCGTGGCGCGCAAGAACGTGGTGGTGGTGGATCAGCAGGGACGCTTTCGCGGCGACGACATCGTGCTGGGCGCCATTCCGGGGCGCGGCACGGTCACCCCGGACGGCCGCAAGCTCTATCTGCCGCTGATCGATGCCAACCGGGTTGCGGTGATCGACGCCGAACGGCGCGCCCTGGCCGGCTATGTGGCGGTTCCCCATCGCCCGGCCATCGCCCTGATGGGGCGGACGTTCGGGCTGTGTCACTGAACTCAGGCGAATTCCCCGGTGATGGCGGCGAAGTGGCAGATGCTGGCGGCCAGCACGCAGGCATGCCAGGCGGCAGTGTGGAACCGCAGGCGATGGGCCAGGTGCAGCGGCACGCCCAGGGTATAGAGGATACCGCCGGCCAGCAGCAGGGTCAGGGTCGGCGCGGCCAGTGAATTGACCAATGAATCGAAGCCCAGCACCAGCGCCCAGCCCAGGCCCAGATACAGCACCAGCGACAGACGCTCGAAGCGGCGGGGAAACAGCAGCTTCATCGCCACGCCGGCCAAAGCCCCGGTCCACACCACGCCGCCCAACAGCGCGGCGGTGCCGCCGTGCAGGCGCAGGACGATGAAGGGGGTGTAGCTGCCGGCGATCATCACGAAGATCATGGCGTGATCGACCCGCCGCCACCATTCCTTGGCCGGGCCGCTCCACAGATTGTAGGCGGCCGAGGCGCCCAGCATGGCCGCCAGTCCGGCGCCATAGGCGATCAGCGCGAAGCCGCTTTCGATGGCAACGCCCTGGCGCACCAGCGAGGTCACGGCGCCGATGGCGAACAGGATGCCAAGGACGTGAACGATGCCATCGGCCCATTTTTCGGCGGTGGACGGAACTCGCGGTGCTTCCATCGGGCAGTCCCCCTGCTGACGGTCTGTCGCGCGTGTCGGCGCGAACATTATGTCCGCACGGGCACGCAGGGGCGCAATGGCGCAGCGCGAAAAGAAAAGGCCCGCCAACCAATGGGTTGGCGGGCCATAGGCCTGATGGAGGATCAGGCAGTCACTTCGGCGAAGTCTTCCTCGAAGTACTCGCCTTCCACGCGGATGCCCTTGTTGCGGCGCTCCTCCTCGATCCGCTTCAGCTCGACGCGGCGGATCTTGCCCGAGATGGTCTTGGGCAGATCCGAGATCTCGATGCGGCGGACGCGCTTGTAGGGGGCCAGGGTGGCGCGGATGTGCTTGAAGATGTCCATGGCCAGCTCGCGGCTCGGCTCATAGCCGGCACGCAGGACCAGGAACGCCTTGGGCACGGCCAGACGGACCGGATCGGGGCTGGGCACCACGGCGGCCTCGGCGATGGCCGGGTGTTCGATCAGCGCGCTTTCCAGCTCGAACGGGCTGATGCGGTAGTCGGACGCCTTGAACACGTCGTCGGCGCGGCCGACATAGGTGATGTAGCCATCCTTGTCGATGCTGGCCACGTCGCCGCAATGGTAGTGGCCGGCGCGCATCAGGCTGGCGGTCTTTTCGGGATCGTCCTTGTAGCCCAGCATCAGGCCCAGCGGACGCTTTTCCAGGTTCAGCGAGATTTCGCCTTCCTCGGCCGGCTTGTCGTCGGAATCCAGCAGGGCGACGAAATAGCCCGGCATGGGGCGGCCCATCGAGCCTTCCTTGACCGGCTGGCCCGGCGGGTTGCCGATCTGGCAGGTGGTCTCGGTCTGGCCGTAGCCGTCACGGATGGTGATACCCCAGGCGGCCTTGACGCGCTCGATGACCTCGGGGTTCAGCGGCTCGCCGGCACCCACCAGCTCGCGGATCTTGACCGGATACGAGGCCAGGTCTTCCTGGATCAGCATGCGCCACACGGTCGGCGGCGCGCACAGCGAGGTGACGCCGCAGCGGGTGATGACCTCGAGCATGGCCTTGGCGGAAAAGCGGCCGTAATTGTAGACGAACACGGTGGCGCCCGCGTTCCACGGCGCGAAGAAGTTGGACCACGCGTGCTTGGCCCAGCCCGGCGAGCTGATGTTGAGGTGGATGTCGCCCGGCTGCAGGCCGATCCAGTACATGGTGGACAGGTGGCCGACCGGATAGGACTGGTAGG
>JAFAAW010000147.1 GCA_023426365.1 Pseudomonadota bacterium | reverse complement strand
GCCCTGGGCGCGCCCCAGGCCGTGGTCGAGCCGGTGGCGCCGCGCTTCGAGGACGCCTTCATCGCCCTGCTGGACCGCCACGAGGGGCCGCCGCCGGCCCTGCCGGCGGTCGTCCGTCACGCCCGCCCGCGCGGCGGCGCGGTGGTCGAGGCGCGCGATCTGGTGCGCAGGTTCGGCGATTTCACGGCGGTGGACCATGTGGGATTCACCGTCGCCCCGGGCGAGATCTTCGGCCTGCTGGGTCCCAACGGCGCGGGCAAGTCCACCACGTTCCGCATGTTGTGCGGGCTGATGGAACCCAGTTCGGGCATCGCCCGCGTGGCCGGCATCGATCTGGCGGCGGCCGCGCCCGAGGCCAGGCAGCGCCTGGGCTACATGTCGCAGAAATTCTCACTTTATCCCGATCTGTCGGTGCGCCAGAACCTGGACTTCTTCGCCGGCGTCTACGGCCTGCACGGGGCGCCGCGGCACGAGATCGCCACCGCCATGGTAGAGGTCTTCGGCCTTGGCGCCATGGCCGACACCAATGCCGGGCAATTGCCGCTGGGGTTCAAGCAGCGGCTGGCGCTGGCGGCGGCCATCCTGCACGGCCCCGACATCCTGTTTCTGGACGAACCCACCTCGGGCGTCGATCCGCTGGTGCGGCGCGAGTTCTGGGGCCACATCAACGCCATGGCCGCCGACGGCGTCGCCGTGCTGGTCACCACCCATTTCCTGGACGAGGCCGAGTATTGCGACCGCATCGGCATCGTCTACAAGGGCCGGCTGATCGCGCTGGGCAGTCCCGACCACATCAAGGCCCGCGTGCGCGGCCCCGACCTGCCCGATCCCACGCTGGAAGACGCCTTCATCGCCCTGGTCGAGGCATCGGACAGGGAGGCACGGCCATGATCGCCCTTCGCCTGCGCCGGCTGTGGGCGCTGACCCGCAAGGAAATGCTGCAGATCATGCGCGACCCCTCCAGCATCGTGATCGCCCTGGTGCTGCCGGTGGTGCTGTTGCTGCTGTTCGGCTATGGCGTGTCGCTGGATGCACGCCATGTCACCCTGGCGGTGGTGGTGCCCGATCCCACCCCGCGCAGTTCCAGCCTGGTGGCCGCCTTCGCCAATTCCCCCTATTTCCGGGTCGAGGAGATGCGCGACCGCCAGCCGGCCGAGGCCGGGCTGGTGTCGGGGCGCTATCGCGGCGTGGTGCTGGTGGCCGAGGATTTCGACGCCCGCGCCGCGCGCGGCGGCGCCGCCCCCATCCAGGTGCTGCTGGACGGCACCGACGCCAACACCGCGCGCCTGGTCAAGGGCTATGCCGAGGGGGTGTGGGCCAATTGGCTGGGGCACGAGGCGCGCGACAGCGGCACCGAACTGGTGGTGCCGGTCGCGGCCGAGAGGCGGGTGTGGTTCAACGAGGCGCTGGAATCGCGCAATTTCCTGGTGCCCGGCCTGATCGCCATCAACATGACGCTGGTGGGCACCATCCTGACCGCGCTGGTGGTGGCGCGCGAATGGGAACGCGGCACCATGGAGGCGTTGATCGCCACCCCGGTGGGCGCGCTGGAAATCCTGGCCGGCAAGGTGGCGCCCTATTTCGTGCTGGGCATGGGCGGCATGGCGCTGTCGGTGGCCCTGGCGCTGGGGCTGTTCCAGGTGCCCATGCGCGGATCGTTCTGGGTGCTGGCGGTGGTGTCGGCGCTGTTCCTGATCGGCGCGCTCAACCTGGGCCTGTTGATTTCCACCATCGCCAGGAACCAGTTCGTCGCCGGCCAGATCGCCATCGTGTCGGCCTTCCTGCCCGCCTTCATGCTGTCGGGCTTCGTGTTCGAACCCAGCTCCATGCCCGGCTGGATCGAGGCGCTGTCCCACGTGGTCGCCGCGCGCTATTTCGTCACCTGCCTGCAAACCATCTTCATGGCCGGCGACGTGTGGAGCGTGATCCTGCCCAATGCCGGGGCGCTGGCGCTGATCGCGCTGCTGCTGGGCGCGGCGACCCTGAAGCGCACCCGCAAGAGCCTGGAGTAGCGCCATGTGGGGCCGCATCGTCGCGCTGATCGTCAAGGAAATGCTGTCGGTGTGGCGCGACCGCAAAAGCCGCTTCGTGCTGATCGTGCCGCCGCTCATCCAGTTGGCGGTGTTCTCCTATGCCGCCACCTACGACGTCGAGGACGTGACGCTTGCCCTCTACAACCAGGATGGCGGCCTGGCGGCGCGCGAACTGGTGGCGCGCATCCAGGGGTCGCCCACCTTCGCCCGCATCCAGGTGGTGGAGGACGAACGCGCGCTGGCCGCCGCCATCGATTCGCGCGCCGCCATGGCCGGCTTGCGCATCCCGCAGGATTACTCGCGCCGGGTCGAGGCGGGGCAGGGCGCCAGCGTGCAATTGATCCTGGACGGCCGGCGGTCGAACACCGCGCAGATCGCGGGCGGCTATCTCAGCACCGTCATCATCGAACACAACGCCGCCATCGCCGCCCAGGCCGGGCGATCCATGGGGCCAGCGCTGGTCACCAGGGTGTGGTTCAACCCCAATCTGGAAAGCCTGTGGGTGGTGGTGCCCGGTCTGGTCGGCGTGCTGACCCAGGTGGTGGCGCTGGTGGTCACCGGCCTGAGCGTGGCGCGCGAGCGCGAGTTGGGCACGTTCGAGCAATTGCTGGTCACCCCGCTCAGGCCGTGGGAGATTCTGGTCGGCAAGACCGCGCCGGGCCTGCTGATCGGCCTGGTCGAGGGCAGCGTGATCATCCTGGCCAGCCAGCTATGGTTTCGGGTGCCGCTGACCGGCTCGCTGCTGCTGCTCTACGGCGCGCTGGCGGTGTTCCTGCTGTGCACCATCGGGGTGGGGCTGTTCATCTCGGCGCTGTCGTCCACCCAGCAGCAGGCGATCATGGGCGCCTTCTTCTTCCTGGTGCCGGCCATCATCCTGTCGGGCTTCGCCACCCCGGTGCAGAACATGCCCGAGTGGCTGCAGACGGTGACCCTGCTCAACCCGGTGCGCCACTTCCTGGTGGTGCTGTGGGGGGTGTTCCTGAAGGACATGCCGGCCGTGCTGGTGTGGCAGTCGGTGTGGCCGATGGCGGCGCTGGCGGCGGTCACGCTGACGGCCGCCGCATGGCTGTTCCGCCGCCGCCTGTATTGATCGCGGCGCTGGCATCGATGGGGTTCCGGGCACGCGGGCGGGGCCGTGCCCGCCCGCGCCCGCTCTCACGCCTTGCGCAGCATGCCCTGCAAGCCATAGGCAAGCACGGTGGTGCCCGCCAGTCCGGTGCCCCAGATCAGGCCGATCAGCAGCCAATCCACCGGGCCGCCCGCATCGGTGAAGCCCGACACGGTGACCTTGGCCATCAGCACCAGGGCGGCGAAACCGCCCACCAGGCCCAGCAGCTCCGAGCGCACCAGCCGGCGGCTGTCCACGCTGCCCTCGCGCAGGAAGACGCGCACGGCAAGGGCGATGCCGCCGACGGCCAGGGCCACCAGCAGCCACAGGACCGGCCCCAGCATTTCCTGGAACACGGCGAACATGACGACGGGATCGAGTTCCTTCATGATTTTCCCCTCCCTTAGACCGTCGAGCGTCGAACATGACGCATGCTGGTCTGGTCTTATGTTTGGCCGCCGCCTCAACGGCGGCAGATCGCGGCGGTGCGCCAGATCGAGCGCTCGCCGTTCTAGGCCCGGCCGCGCAGCATGCTGATATAGGTCGGCTTCAGTGCCATGGTCTTCATGACCCAGGTGATCCACAGCTCTTCCAGCGGCGCGATCACGCCGGGGAAGGACGGCACCAGATTGTCGTTGTAGTCGAACTCCACCAGCATGGCCCGGCCCAGCCGGGTGATCAGCGGGCACGAGGTATAGCCGTCATAGACGGCGCTGCTGGTGGTGCCGGCGATGTCGGCGACCAAATGGTCCACCGCCACCGGCACCTGCCATTTCACGCTGGCCGCCGTCTTGCCCTTGGGCACCCCGGCCACGTCGCCCACGGCGAACACGTTGCGGAAGCGGCGGTGGCGCAGGGTGGGCTTGTCCACCTCGGCCCAGCCGTCGGCGGCGAACGCGCCTTCCTGCCAGCGCAGCGGGCTGTTGCGCACCGGCTCGGGGGCGCGCATGGGCGGCACCACGTTGATGAAGTCGTACCTGATCTCGGCGGGGCCGGCGGGGGTCTTGTAGAACGCCACCTTGCGGCCCAGGTCGATGCCGGTCATGACGTGCTCGTAATTCACCTTGACCTTGCGCTCGCCGAACAGCATGCGGACCTTCTCCGACACGATCGGCACGCTGAACAGGCCTTTGTTCTGGGCGCAATAGATCAGCTCGGCCTTGCCGCGGTTGCCCGCCCGGCGCAGCCGGTCGTCGGTGATGAAGGTGTATTTCAGCGGCGCGCCAGCGCATTTCATCTCGGTCGCCGGGCGGCCGAACAGGCCGACGCCGCCGGTCTCGGTGAAGCGGGCCATGGCTTCCCAGGTGGCCGCCGCCGCGTCGGGGCCGGCATAGATGCTGCCCAGGCCGTCGGTGCCGATGCGGGTGGTGTCCATGCCCTCGACGACGCCGTAATCCAGCCTGAGGCCGGTGGCCAGCACCAGGAAGTCGTAGGCGATGGCCTTGCCGCTTTCGGTGACCACCTTGTTGCCCTCGGGGTCGAACTCGGCCACCCCCTCCTCGACCCAGGTGACGCCGCGCGGCAGGTACTCGCCGGTTTCGGAGACCACGTAATCCTTGGATTTCAGGCCGCCGGCCACCAGCGTGAAGCCGGGCTGGTAGAAATGGGCCTTGCGCTTGTCGATGATGGTGATGCGCGCGCCGTCCAGCTTGTGGATCAGGCGCTGTGCGGTGGCCAGACCGGCGGCGCCGGCACCCGCGATCACGATATGGGCCTTGGTGGAAACCTTGGCGCCGGCGTCAACGGCGGCGGATGCCGTCGCCGGGCTGGCCAGCAGGGCCGCGCCGGCGGCTCCCAATTGCAGAAAACGCCGCCGATTGAAATCGGCGGCCGGTTCGGGGCGCTTCGTCATGTCCGTTCTCCCTTGCGCCCGGCCTTTGGTTGGACGGGTTGGCGGCGCAGCCGCGCCGCTTCCCGCCTATGGCCGGAGCATTAGGAGAACAGAATATTAACTATGAGTAATTTAAAATATAGGGGTTTCCACGGATGCGGCTCAGCCCTCGCCGGCGGCCTGCTCGGGCTTGGCGCGGCGCTTGACGGTCTTGGGGTCGCAGGTGATGGGGCGATAGACCTCGACGCGCGAATCCGGCTCCAGCACCGCGTCCAGCTCGGCCACCTTGCCCCACACCCCCACCTTGTTGGCGGCAAGGTCGATGTCCGGGCAACGGGTCAGGATGCCCGACTTTTCCAGCGCGTCGCGCACGGTGGCGCCCTCGGGCAGCTCGACCGACAGCACCACGGCGCGCTCGGGCTTGGCGTAAACGACCTTGATGTTCATGTGTCCCTCTCGTGCAAGGCCCCTCGGGCGGCGGGCGCGGAGCTTGCGCGCCCCGTGCCTCTCGTCAGCTCACGCAATGGGCGCCGCCCATGGAGATGGCCTTGCCGGCGCGGATGTCCAACAGGCGCTTGCCCGCCACCAGCAGGCCGGTGGCCAGAAAGCCGCCGGGCGGCAGGATCATCACCAGCACGCTCATCTCCTCGGGCAGGATGCGCATTTCCATGAACTTGAAGGCCGGTCCCAGCAGCAGCGAGGCGTCGGCGAACAGGGTGCCCGCGCCGATGATCTCGCGCACGGCGCCGATGGCGGTCAGCGCAAGGGTGAAGCCCAGGCCCATGAACACGCCGTCGGCCAGCGAGGGCAGCACAGGTTCCTTGGCGGCAAAGGATTCCAGGCGGGCCAGCGGCAGGCAGTTGGACACGATCAGCGGGATGAACAGGCCCAGCACCTTGTAGAGTTCGTGCATCCAGGCGTTCATGGTCAGGTCCACCAGCGTCACCATGACCGCGACGATCAGGATGAACACCGGCACCCGCACCTCATAGGTGATGTAGCCGCGGAAGATGGCGACCAGCAGGTTGGAGGCGGCCATCACCGCCGCCGTGGCCAGCCCCATGCCTAAGCCGTTGGTGGCGCTGGTGGTCATGGCCATGGTCGGGCACATGCCCAGCAGCATGCACAGCACGCCGTTATTGTCCCACAGGCCGTCCTTGGCGATGGTGGAATAGGAGGGAGTGGCCATCAGCGTGCCTCCAGCAACTGGGTCTTGTTCTCGGCGAAGAACTCAAGCCCGCGGCGGATGGCGGTGACCACGCCGCGCGGGGTGATGGTGGCGCCCGAGAACTGGTCGAAGGTGCCGCCGTCCTTCTTCACCCTCCACTTTTCCGGGGCGGGGTTGTCCAAGGACAGGCCGGTGAAGCGGGTGATCCAGTC
>JAFAAW010000013.1 GCA_023426365.1 Pseudomonadota bacterium | reverse complement strand
GCAGCAGCAAAATAGTTCTGGCAGTCTGTCTCCGTGAGAAGATCGATGCCGTGAGCGATTGCAGTCCAGAGTTCTTCCTTGGTCCTGGCGGCGACCTTCTTGAGGAAACTCTTGAGTTTCGAGAAGGCCATTTCGATGGGGTTGAAATCGGGACTGTATGGCGGCAGGAAGTACAGCTTTGCCCCAGCGGCCTCAATGGCGGCTCGCACGGCGGTTGGTTTGTGGGCAGGCAGGTTGTCCATAACCACGATGTTGCCCGGCGACAGTGTCGGCACCAGGACCTGTTCTACATAAGCCAGGAAGGCCGGGCCGTTCATGGCGCCATCGAGAACCATGGGCGCTGTCATACCGTGCACTCTGAGGGCGCCGACGAAGGTCGTGGTTTTCCAGTGACCGTGCGGCACAGGCGCCCGACACCGCTCGCCACGGAGCGACCGGCCGCGAAGTCGGGTCATCTTGGTCGAGGCGCCGGTCTCGTCGATAAAGACCAGGCGTTCGGGATCGAGATCGGGCTGAAGCTCGAACCACGCCCAGCGCCCTCGCAGAACGTCAGGCCGTTGCTGCTCGCTTGCGTGCGCCGTTTTTTTTGAACGTCATGCCGTGGCGGTCCAGCAGGCGCCAGACCGTGCTCTGGGCAGCCTGAACGCCGTGCTCCACCTCAAGATAGGCCGCGATTTCCGCCAACGTGATGTCCGGCGTCTTGGCGACCAATGCTAGGATTTCCGTGGCGTAGGCTTCCATTCGGTGCGAGTGCCGGTCACCCCCGACGGGCTTCGCTGACACGCGGCCTTCGCGCTGCCACTGGTCCAGCCACTTGATAGCCGTAGAAGCTGCCACACCAAATCGACTTGCGGCGGATCGCCGAGATTGGCCGCCCTCGACAGCCGCAATCAACCGCTCGCGTAGGTCCTGGGAAAGAGGTTTCGGCATACAGGCTGGCCTCCGTCTCCAGCCTGTATCTTGAATCAGATTGCACGCCCCATGGGAATCCCAAACCGATTCCGGGCGAGCGGAAAGTGCTCTATGCGCTTCGACGCGACGTCGAGCGTGGTCGCCGATCCGGAAAGGGCGACCCGTGATTTGTGGAAGGATGTCTCGTTCTGATCCGAACCCCGAATGAACGACCGGGACTATTGTCTCTGTCTACGGATACCTTGGGGGGGGAGACGGGGCGGGAGAGTTTTGCTCAGGGCCGGGAAATGGGGTCTTCGTGGAGGTAGTGGGGAGCGAAGGCGGGCGCTTCATGGACGCTGGCTTAGGGAGGCGATCCGTGGATATGCACCTCTCAGGCCTTGGTCTGTCGCGGCTCGTCCCTTCCGCTGGTCGGTATGACGCTGTTGCGTCACTGTACAAGCTTTGCGGGGGTAGGACCTCCCCCCGCTGCGTTCGGGCCGTGCGCCAGCCCTCATGGTGCCGGGGGCACATCCTCGCTGCCTTCGGCGCGGTCGCGGTAAAGCGCCGCCCGGGCCAGCAGCATGAAGGTGATGGGGGTGGTGAGGAACATCAGCGCGCCGATCAGCACTTCGTGCACCATCAGGCGCGACTGCTGGACCGAGAAATAGAGCATCGAGGCGATCAGCACGAATCCGATCCCCAGGGTCGATCCCAGCGTGGGGGCGTGGACGCGATCGTAGAAGCTGCCGAGGCGCAGCAGCCCGAGCGAGCCGATGGCCGCCAGGCCCGCCCCGATCAGAAGGAAGGCGGCGACAAGCAGTGCCGCCCAGTCGGGCAGTTCGGCCAAATGCGTCATTCGATGACCTCTCCCCGCATCAGGAACTTGGCCAGGGCCGCCGTGCCGACGAAACCGAGCAGGGCGATGATCAGGGCCGCCTCGAAATACAGCGTGCTGCCGGTACGGATGCCGAAGATCAGCAACAGGATCGTGGCGTTGACGTAGAGCGTGTCCAGCCCCAGCACGCGGTCCTGGGCGCGCGGGCCGCGCAGCATGCGAAAGACGGCGCAGGCCATGCCCACGGCCAGGAGACATTGCGCCGCGAGCACGGCCCCGTTCAGCACCATCATCGGGATCGTCATTCGAATATCTCCATCAAACGCCTCTCGTATCGTCCCTTGATGGTATCGAGCCACACCTGTTCGTCCACGAGGTCGAGGATGTGCAGCAGCACGGTGTTGGTGGCGGAATCATAGGAGACCCAGATGGTGCCCGGGGTGGCCGTGATGATGCAGGCCAGCATGGCAAGGCCGTAGGGGGCGCGGATTTCCAGCGGGATGCGCAGGAAGCCCGAGGTGCGCGCCCCTGATCGCGGCCCCAGGATGATCCGGGCCACCGCGACGTTGGAGCGGACGATGTCGCCCAGAACCAGGAAGGCGAGGTTGAGGGCCGCGCGCGGACGCCGGAACCTGCCGGGAGGCAGGTCCAGTTCCCTGGCCGCCCAGACCAGAAACAGCGCCACGGCCAATCCCATCAGCACGCCGCCCACGCTCAGCCCCTTGGCCAGCAACAGCCACAGGCCGACCAGGAGGGCGGTAACCGCGATCAGCATGCCCCGCTTCATTGTCCGCCCCCCTTGACCTGGGCCGGCTTGGCGGGCGTGTCCAGCACCCCGGTCACGTAGCCTTGCGTGAAATGCAGCGAGCGGGCGGTGTCCTCCATATAGCGCATCGCCGGTCCCG
The DNA here is from genome assembly GCA_023426365.1 of Pseudomonadota bacterium. GTDB lineage: Bacteria > Pseudomonadota > Alphaproteobacteria > Rhodospirillales > Magnetospirillaceae > Magnetospirillum. The sequence continues at coordinate 2,281 of JAFAAW010000013.1, read as the reverse complement.
CCCGCACGGTCAGCACCACGCAAATGCTCAGAAGCGCCAGCACCGGCACGATCTCGACCAGGCGGATGCACGGCACCTCGCTGGCCGGCGACACCCAGAAGATGTCGATGCCGACGCGGACCATGGCGATGATGGTGGCAAGACCGGAGAGCACCAGGGCCGCCAGCAGGACCCAGGTGGTCTGCGCCACCCCGTCGGGGGCGCCCAGCAGCGGCGCCAGGATGGCGAATTTCGCCAGGAACCCGGACAGCGGCGGCAAGCCGCTGAGCAGCAGGGTGCAGGCCATGAAACTCATGCCCAGGATGGCCATGGTGGCGGGAATGGCCACGCCCACCTCCACGTCGCTGTCGTCCTCCTCGCCCTCGCCGAACGCCTCACGCGTGACGGCCAGCACGTCCGCACCCACCCCGCGGCCCCGTTCCACCAGTTCCGTCAGCAGGAAGAAGCCGGCGATGGCGGGCACCGAACTGACCATATAGAACAGGGCGCCCACGGTCGCCTTGACCTGGCCGGCGCCGATGGTGGCGAGCAGCGTGCCGGAGGACACCAGCACGGCGGCGCTGGCCAGCCGGGTGGTGTTCTGGGTCGCCAGCACCGCGATGGAGCCGAAGGCGATGGTCAGAAGCCCGCCGATCAGCAGCCAGTTGCCGCCGAACCCGGTGGAATCGCCGGCCCCCTCGCCGAAGATCAGCAGCCACAGCCGCAGCACGGCATAGATGCCCACCTTGCTGAGGATCGAGACGATGGCGGCCGGGGCGGCGCCCACGGTGGCATAGGTGTTGGGCAGCCAGAACCCCAGCGGCCACATGCCCGCCTTGATCAGGAACGCCATGCCCATGATCGCCGCACCGGCCTCCAGCAGCACGCGGTCCTCGGCCGCCACCGTGGCGACCCGGCTTGCCAGATCGGCCATGTTAAGGGTGCCGGCGACGCCGTAGATCATGCTGACGCCGATCAGGAACAGCAGCGAAGCGGCCAGGTTCACCACCACGTAATGCAGTCCGGCCTTCACCCGCGCCAGGCCCGAGCCGTGCAGGACCAGGCCGTAGGAGGCGGCCAGCATGATCTCGAAGAAGACGAACAGGTTGAACAGGTCGCCGGTCAGGAAGGCGCCGTTCAATCCCATGAGCTGGAACTGGAACAGGGAATGGAAATGGGCGCCCGCGCGATGCCAGCGCGCCAGCGAATAGACCAGCGCGGCCAGTCCGAGCACGCTGGCCAGCGCCACCATGAGGGCGGAAAGGCGATCCAGCACCAGCACGATGCCGAAGGCCGCGGGCCAGTTGCCAAGCCGGTAGACGCGCACGGTGGCGGGGTCGGCCCCGCTTCCATCGGCCACGTGCACCAGGGTGAAGGCGATCGCCACCAGGGCCACGGCCGAGGCGAGGCCGAGGGCGGCCTTGAACACGTGCCGCCGGTCGTCGATCAGCATCATCGCCGCGCCGACGATCAGCGGCAGGATAATCGGCGCGATGATCAGATGGTCGGTCCAGCCGCTCAATTATTCTTCTCCCGCCCGTCTACATGGTCCGTCCCGGTCAGGCCGCGCGCCGCCAGCAGAAGCACCAGAAACAGCGCCGTGGTGGCGAAGCCGATGACGATGGCCGTCAGCACCAGCGCCTGCGGCGTCGGGTCCGTGAAGGTTTCCAGGCTGCCCATCGTGCCGCGCTCCAGGATCGGCGGTTGCCCGGTGCGCAGGCCGCCGGTCGAGAAGATGAACAGGTTGACGGCATAGGACAGCAGCGACAGGCCGATGATCACCTGGAAGGTGCGGGGGCGCAGCATCAGCCAGACGCCGGCCCCGGTCAGCACGCCAATCCCCAGCGCAAGCACCAGTTCCATCATGCGCCTCCCGTCGTGTCGGGGGGCGCGCCGGGGGATGCCTGGGTCCCGCGCGTCGCCACGGCGCGGTGGCCGCGCAGCGACTGGCGGGCCAGCGCGATCATGGTCAGGATGGTCGCGCCGACCACCAGGGCGAACACGCCGATGTCGAAGAGAAGCGCGCTCGCCATGGGAATGGCGCCAAGGATCGGCAGGTCCGCGTAGGTGAAGTACGAGGTCAGGAACGGCCGGCCGAACAGCCACGCCGCCATGCCGGTGCCCACCGCCAGCAGAAGGCCGAACGCCATCCAGCGCAGCGGCAGGATGCGCAGGCGTGCCTCGACCCATTGGGTTCCGCCCAGCATGTAGAGCAGGATCATGGCGATGGAGGCGGTCAGGCCCGCCGCGAAGCCGCCGCCGGGAAGGTCGTGGCCGCGCAGCAGCAGGAACAGCGAGACCA
>JAFAAW010000092.1 GCA_023426365.1 Pseudomonadota bacterium | reverse complement strand
TGCAAGACCTGCGACATCAAGGACCCGACCCAGAACATCGACTGGGTGGTGCCGGAAGGCGGCGGCGGGCCGAACTATCCCAATATGTGAGGGGGCGCTGGCTTCCTCTTGCCGCAAGGGCAGCCGGACCCCCGCCCGGCTGCGGGGCGGCGGCGGGCCGATTGATCCCAATATGTGAGGGCGGGGAGGCCAACCGCCGCCAACAACAAAGGAAACGCCATGACCGAGCACATCGTCGTCACCACCCAAAACGGCATACGCACCATCCGCATCAACCGCCCGGATAAGAAGAACGCGCTGACCCAGGCCATGTACGCGGCGCTGGCCGAGGCGGTGGAGGCGGGCGACCGCGACGACGCCGTGCGGGTTTTCGTGCTGACCGGCACCGGCGACGTGTTCACCGCCGGCAACGACCTTAACGATTTCCTGCAGGTGGGCGATATCGCGGCCAGCCCGGCCGCCGCTTTCCTGCGCGCGCTGTCCGCGACCCGCAAGCCGGTGGTGGCCGCGGTCAACGGCCTTGCCATCGGCATCGGCGCCACCATGCTGCTGCACTGCGATCTGGTGGTGGCGGCCGAGGGGGCACGGCTGCAATTCCCCTTCATCAATCTGGCGCTGGTGCCCGAAGCGGCGTCCTCGCTGCTGCTGCCGCGTCTGGTCGGCTATCATCGCGCCGCCGAAATGCTGATGCTGGGCGATCCGTTCGACGCCGCCGTGGGGCGCGAGCTCGGCCTGATCAACCGTGTGGTCGCCGCCGATCAGGTGGTGGCGGTGGCCGGCGCACTGGCGACCCGGCTGGCCGACAAGCCCGCCACCGCGCTGCGCCTGACCAAGATGCTGATGAAGACCGAAGGCGACGGCGTGGCCGCCCGCCTGGGGACGGAGTTCCAGGCGTTCGGCGATTGCCTGGCCTCGCCCGAGCTAAAGGAAGCGGTGGCCGCCTTCTTCGAGCGCCGGCAGCCCGATTTCCGCGCGGTCTGATTGGTCGGCGGCGGCCACGACCCGGTCGCGGCCGCCGCGCTTCGCCTGATACAGCGCCTGATCGGCGCGTTTCAACGCCGCGTCGATGGCGGCCTCCTCGGCCCCGACGATGGCGCAGCCGATGCTGATGGTGACCGGAATGGTGCCCGTTTCCACCCGGATATGGATGCCGGCCATGGCGGCGCGCATGCGTTCGCCGATCTCGGCCGCATCGCGCAGGCCGGCGCCTACCGCCAGCAGCGCGAATTCCTCGCCGCCGGTGCGGGCCAGGACGTCGGTGTCGCGCGCGCATTGGCGCAGGCGCGTGGCCACCTCCACCAGCACGCGGTCGCCCATGTCGTGGCCCCAGCCGTCGTTGATGCGCTTGAAATGGTCCACGTCCAGCATCAGCACCGCCAGCGCCGTGCCCGAACGGCTCCGCCGCACCAGCTCGATCTCGGCCCGTTCGAAGAAATGGCGGCGGTTGGGCAGCCCGGTCAGGGCGTCGGTGGTGGCCCGCCGCTCCAGCGTCCGTTCCAGGGCGAATGCGTGCTTGTGGCTTTTCTCCAGCAGGTGGCAGACCAGCGCGCACATGGTGGCGGCCATCACCAGAAAGGCGTTGGCCTCCAGCACCATGGCAAGCGGCCGGCCGTGCACCAGCATCACCGCCGACGGCGTCATCACCAGCAGCGCGATGATGAACCCGGCCGAACGGATGCTCGGCGCCATGCCCACGGCGGCGATGAACAGGGTGATCAGGCCGGGGATGTGGCGAAGCGGCACGCTGTCCACCAGCATGATGTGCGTCATCACCCAGGCCCCCACGCAGCCGCCGATCCCCAGCACCCAGGCCAGCCCGTCCTGGCTGCGGGGCAAAAAGGTGATCAGCAGCCCGGCCAGCAAGGTGGCCGTCCACAGCCCCCGCAGCGGAAGGGTGTGATCGAGCGGAAGTCCCGACCACGAATCGAACAGCAAAAATAGTGTATTGAAGATCATGCCGGCGGTGAAGCCGGCGCGAATGATCAATCGCGCCTGCATTCGTCGGCGTGATATGTAATCATCAAAATCAATATGTGAAATCAAACTGGCATTCCATCATTATTTAATCATGAGATCACTCTAAGTGATTCGCTGAGTGTGTTCAATTATGCCTTTTGTTCATTGGCGTGAGATTGTTTATGCTTTAGGTGGGGGTGTGTGCGTAAGCGCGGGGCAGCCCTGCGCGGAATTGTCTTTCCTTGGGGCGGTGAAAGCGTCTATGGTCCGCCCGTTCAATCGCTGGAGGCTCACGCGTCTCTTGAGAGAGACGCTGACATGGGTTGGGGCGGGCTTGGCCGCGCCCCCCGCGAGGACGCTTCTTCCTCTTGACCTCCTCCCGCATCAAACGCGCGCTTGGTCCGAATCCCGGCCCGAGCCGTACCCCTTTTGTCAAAAGGAAGTCCTTTGTCGTTCTCTGATCTCGCCCTGCATCCTCTGGTCCTCAACGCCCTGATCGAAGGCGGCTACGACCAGCCGACCCCGGTCCAGGCGGCCGCCATCCCGTCCGCGCTGGAAGGCCGCGACGTTCTGGCCACCGCCCAGACCGGCACCGGCAAGACCGCCGCCTTTCTGCTGCCGTCGCTGACCCGCCTGGCCGCCAACCCGCCGCCGGCGCGCCGCGACGCCGCCACCCCGCGCATCCTGGTGCTGGCGCCCACCCGCGAACTGGCCCGCCAGGTCCTGCAATCGGCCCGCAAGTACGGCAAGTACCTGCGCCTCAACACCGTGGAACTGGTGGGCGGGCTGCCCTATCGCGAGCAGTTGCGCATGCTGTCGCGCCCGGTGGATATCGTCGTCGCCACGCCGGGCCGTCTGATCGACCACCTGGAGCGCCAGCGCCTGAACCTGTCCGAGGTCGAGGTGCTGATCCTGGACGAAGCCGACCGCATGCTGGACATGGGCTTCCTCGACGACGTGGAAAAGATCGCCGCCGCCTGCGCGCGGTCGCGCCAGACCCTGCTGTTCACCGCGACGCTGGACCGCCGCATGGGCAAGCTGGCCGAGGGCCTGCTGCAGAATCCCGTGCGCGTCGAGGTCGCCCACACCATGGAAAACGCGGCCAAGATCGAGCAGCGCCTGCACCATGCCGACGACCTGGAGCATAAGCGCCAGTTGCTCAACCACTTCGTCGGACTGCCCGAGGTGGAAAAGGCCATCGTCTTCACCGCCACCAAGCGCGATGCCGACACCCTGGCGCGTGACCTGTGGCAGGCCGGCCACGCCGCCGGCGCCCTGCACGGCGACATGAACCAGGCCCAGCGCAACCGCACCATCGAGCAGTTGCGCACCGGGCGCATCCGCCTGCTGGTGGCCACCGACGTGGCCGCGCGCGGCATCGACATCAAGGACGTCACCCACGTCATCAATTTCGACCTGCCGCGTCAGCCCGAGGATTACGTGCACCGCATCGGCCGCACCGGCCGTGCCGGCGCCGAGGGTGTCGCCATCTCCTTCGCCGGCCGGGTGGACCGCGAGGCGTTGTTCCGCATCGAACGCTACACCAAGTCCACCATGCAGGTGCACGTGGTGCCCGGCCTGGAGCCGCGCCGCCCCATCTCGACCGCGCCGGCCGGCCGGCCGCAGGGACCCAAGCGTGGTTTCCGCCCCGACGGCGCCAATGGCGGCAACAAGTGGGGCCGGTCCGGCCAGCCGCAGGGCAACCGCCCGGCGCAGGGCGGGCATGGCGAACGCAGCGGCCAGCGCGCCCATGGCCAGCACGCCCACGGCCAGCACGCCCACGGGCAACGCGTGTCGCAGGGACACAAGCCGGCCGCCCGCGCGGCCAAGTAAGGAGGACGCGTCATGGCACGCAATGGCGGCAAGAAGTCCAAGCAGGACGGCGAGTTCGTCCTGTTCGACGTGATGTACGAGGATGGCACCAAGCGGTCCAACCGGCGCGTGCCCGCGTCTTTGCTGGGCGGTCTTGACGGCGATGCCCCGGCGCTCACCGTGCTGATTGACGAGGACCGCAAGCTGGGCGAGATTTCCGGCAATCCCCGGCCGGCCATCAAGTCCATCAGCCGCTCGCCGGTGCGCTGAGCGGTCAGGCGACGGGGGCGGCCCATGGACGAAACGCTGGAACAGCGCCTGATCGAGCTGGAAACCCGCATCGCCCACCACGAGCGCATGGCCGAGGACCTGTCCTCGGTCATCGCCGAGCAGGGCCGCACCATCGACCTGATGGCCGAGCGCCTGCGCCGGATGATCGGGCGCATGCGCGAGCTGGAGCAGGGCTGGGAGCGTTCGCCCCAGGACGACAAGCCGCCGCCCCATTACTGATCGCGATGTACTACGTCTATGTCCTGCTGAACGGGGCGGGCATCGCTTATACCGGCATTGCCAAGGACGTGGCGGTGCGCCTGGACCAGCACAACAGCGGCACCGGCGCCCGCTTCACCCGCGGGCGCGGGCCGTGGCGCGTGGTCCATGCCGAAGGCCCCATGGCCCATGGCGACGCGCTGCGGCGCGAAGCCCAAATCAAGCGCGACCGCGCCTTCAAGGCGGGCCTCAAGCAGGTCGCGACGTAGTCTCCTCAATTGTTGTGAACACCGCGTCGGCGGGAAACAGGTGCCCGGCGAACACTTCGACCACCTGACGCAGGGTGGGGCGGATGTCGCCGCCGCAGGCGTGTTCCGCCCCCAGCCGTCCCAGCAGCGCCCGCATGTGGTCGTGGGCGCGCCGGTGGCCGTCCACCAGGTGGGGGCGGTGATGGGCCAGCACCCGTTCCTGATGCCGCGCATGGCGGTCGTATTCCATGCGCAGGCGTGACAGATGGGCGCCGACCGGCGCTGCAACCTCCAGCCGGTCGTCGATCAGGTCCAGCAGGACGGCCAAGCGAAGGCGCCCTTCCTGAACCGTCTCGACGGCGGTGACGTTGACGGTGACAGTGACATTGCTGCGGCGCGACGACAGGGGGGCGTGCATGGGCGGCTCCTCGGTTTAACACCGTATACAGACACCATCCCAAGTTGCGCAAGTCGTAAGTCTGTCATCCTTTGGGCGGATACAATCATCCCTGGGTCAGGTTTCCTCCGGCATTGGTCAGAACCAGCACGCCCAGCACCACGAACAACAGGGCGGCCACGCCGTGCACCAGCCTGAGCGGCAGCTTGGTGGCGGCCTTCTCGCCCAGCAGCACCGCGGGCACGTTGGCCGCCATCATGCCCAGCGTGGTGCCCACCGTGACCAGGGCCAGGGATTGGAAGCGGGCGGCCAGCGCCACCGTGGCGATCTGGGTCTTGTCGCCCATTTCCAGCAGGAAGAAGGCCACCACCGTGGTCAGGAAGGCGCCGGCCCCGGCCTTCATGCCGGGATCGTCGTCGGCCTTGTCGGGAACCAGCACCCAGGCGGCCATGGCCAGGAACGACACGCCCAGCACCCAGCGCATGACGTCGGGACCCAGCCAGCGGGCCACCAGCGCCCCCAGCGTGGCCGCCAGCGCGTGGTTGGCCAGGGTGGCGACCAGGATGCCCAGGATGATGGGAACCGGTTTGCGGAACCGCGCCGCCAGCATCAGGGCCAGCAATTGGGTCTTGTCGCCGATTTCGGCGATGGCCACCACGGCGGCGGAGGTGAACAAGGCTTCCATGAAAACAGTCCAAAGGGGGCCGGGCGGACGGACCAATGGCTTGCCGCCCACCCGGCCCCCCGGGAATGGCGGTCAAAGCCAAAGGTCTCGCCAAACTGCGCGGCAGTCGGACACGCCATGGGCCATGGCCCAAGTCTGTTGACGCGTCCCCCTCTGAACCCGAGGGCGGCTACTCCCCAATGACGGCGCGCACCATAATGGGTGGGGCCGTGTTGCGCAAGCGCTCAGGCAAGCGCCCGGTCCAGCCGTTCCAGCCCGCGATCGGGAATGCCCAGCCGGCGCAGGGTCTCCACCGTGCGGTGCAGGTAGTCGCGGTTGCGCCCCAGCGGCCCGCTGGCGGCGCGCAGCGCGGCGACCACCTGTTCCATCGGCAGGTCGCCGGCAAAGGTGGGGTGGCGCGGATTGGCGACGAAGGTGACCGCCCGCACCGGCCCGCTGTCGGTCCGCACCGGCAGCAGGCGCGGAACATAGGCCCCGGTCACCATCTCGCGGTGCCACAGCAGCGACAATTCCTGTTCGGCATGTTCGGGGGCGATGCGCAACAGCACGCCCCGGCACGACCCGCCGGGCAGCAGCCCCATCATCAGGCCGGGATATTGGGGCGAGGCGCGGCCCGCATGGATCCAGAAACAGAAGCGGCGATGATAGCCCGACAGCCGGCCCGCCCGCCGCTCGATCGGGCTGAACACCGGGTTCCACATCAGCGAGCCATAGGCGAACACCCAGCATTGACCGTCGGGCGGCCGCACCGACGCCAGCGAGCGGGCCAACTGGTCGTCGTCCAGCAAAAGGTGGCTCCAGCCCGACTGGGCGATCATCCGGCGCAATTCGCCCTGTTCCAGGCCTTGCCGGGAAATACCGATCTCGCGCTCGCCGTCCATGTGCTGCTCACCACGGGGTAAAGGGGCGCACAGGCCATACACCACGGATGGGGCAGGGGAAAAGCCTGCCCTAGGATTGGGACAGGCTATGGCGGCGGCCAGGGGGCGGTCAACCCGGCGGCCGGTCCCGCCTAGCCGATGGGCGGGCCGAACACCAGGGTGACGTCGCCCGGCAGCAGGGCGCGGTCGCGCCCGGTGCGCTTGGCCTGGTACATGCGCTGGTCGGCCGCTTCCACCAGTTCGGGCCAGTCCTTGGCGCCGTCGGCGATGCGTTCGGACACGCCGATGGAGGCGGTCAGCGGCGAGCCGTCGGGGCGGCTGCCGAAGCCGGCCTCGCGCAGGCGCTGGACCACGATGCGGGCGCCCTCGGCGTCGGTGTTGTTGAGGATGGCGACGAATTCCTCGCCGCCCCAGCGCACCAGGACGTCGCCCTTGCGCAGCCCCGATTTCAGCCTTTCCGCCAGCCCCTTGAGCGCGCGGTCCCCCTCGTCGTGGCCGTAGGTGTCGTTGATGGACTTGAACTTGTCCAGATCGAAGAAAGCCAGCGACATGGGCGTGTTCTGCAACGCCGACAGCCGGAACAGCAGGTCCAGCGTCTCGCCGCCCGAACGGCGGGTATAGGCGTTGGTCAGCGGATCGACCATGGCGCGGTTCACCAGCGCGGCCATGTAGTGCAACTGGCTCATGCCCGAGAACATGGCCACCCCCATCACCAGCACCATCAGCCACAATTCCGGGCCGTGGACGACCAGCGACAGGGTCTCGCCGTTCATGCCGTAGCCGAGCAGGGCGAAGGCGAAGGCGGGGATCGAGAACAGCAGCACCTCAAGCGCGGTCAGCGGAAAGATCGCCAGGCCGGCCAGCACGATGTTGGGCATCAGTGCATAAAGTTTGGTCGCCAGCATGGCGAACGGGTCCAGGTGCAGGCCCGAGATGATGCGGATCGAGATCAGATAGAATACCGGCGGCACCAGCAGCAGCGCCACCAGCATCAGATCCGCCTGAAGGCGGGTCTTGTTGGTGTTCCACGGCCAGGCCAGCAGCACGAAGACCAGCGCCGAGGCGAAGCGCATGGCGGTCATCTGCGCCCATTCCGGCCAGGGAAAGACGAACCAGTCCAGGATGGAGCACAGCGGTACCAGCACGGCGAACAGCGCGGCGACCAACTGCACCCGCGAGATGGTCACGCTGGCGGCGTGGCGGCGGATATGGGCCGAATGGCGGAACGGCACCAGCAGGTCGAAGAACTGCTCCCACGTGATCTTGATGGGCGCGAAGATGTGCGCGGCGAACGAGCGCCGGCTCGGGACCGGCTCGCTGGTGACGGTGCTGGACATGACCCCTGTTCCCCCAATTCCCCAAAAGTATAGGCGGGCGGCCGCGACCTTAGTCCACGCCGAGCCCGGCAACAATGCGGTGATGGCCTGATTTGGAAGCTTTTCTGTCCTTCCCCGATGAACGGTTGTCGCCATTTTCCGCCGTTCAACCTGTGGGGTGGGGCAACTTGGCCCCGACCTTGCATCGAAGGGCGGGAACGGATCACCACGGGGGCGGCTGATGTCGGAAATCTACCAACGCCTGATGGCGGGCGGCGGCGGCGGGGACGGCTTCGATCGTCACGTTTTCGCCTGTATCCTGGCCAAGGGCATGGCGGAGGCGCCCCGTCCGCTGACCGAGGCGGTGGGATTGGAGGCGCCAGACCTGCGGCGGGTGTGCGAGGTCTTCTTTCCCGCCGCCCTGTGGCTGGTTCGCGACAGCGGCGATGACGGGGCCGAAGCAGGGGCGGGGGCCGATGCGGTCGAGGAGGCGGATTTGCGCCGCCTGCTGGCCGACAACGCCACCCGGCCGGGCGATCCGGTCGCACTGTGGCTGGCGGCCATGCTGGCGCGGCGTTCACTGTGTTCCAACCACCTGTGGCAGGATCTGGGGCTGGCGTCGCGCAGCGACCTGTCGGGCCTGCTGCACCGCCATTTCCTGCCGCTGGCCGCGCGCAACGTGCGCGACATGAAGTGGAAGAAGTTTTTTTACCGCACCATGTGCGAGGACGAAGGCATCCGGGTCTGCAAGGCGCCGGTCTGCGATGCCTGCTGCGACTTCGCCCAGTGCTACGGGCCGGAGGCGGCGGCCGGCTGAAATCCGGGTTCGCCGCTTGCCCGCTTCCCCCTTCCACGGTAACAATGCGAATGCGTCTTACTTGAAGAAATACCGTGTCCAGCATCATCCAGGCCGAACTGACGGCCGCCAGCATTCGCCCGACCCGCCAGCGCATGGCGCTTTTGTCGTTGATCCGTCAGGGCGGCGTGCGCCACATGTCGGCCGAGCAATTGTACCGCGAGGCGGGGCAGGCCGGCCTGCGGCTTTCGCTCGCCACCGTCTACAACGCGCTCAACCTGTTTTCCCAGGTGGGGCTGCTGCGCCGGGTCGATGTGGGCGAACGGACGTGGTTCTGTAGCAACTGCGAGGATCATCACCACATGTTCGACGAGGCGACCTCGGAGCTGACCGACCTGCCGGCGCAATGCATCCGCCTGCAGGGAAGCCCCGATCTGCCGCCCGACGTGGATTTGCTGCGCACCGACGTGATTGTCCGGGTGCGGCGCCGGAGGGGCTGAACGCCTTTTGAGAATGGTTCTTAAACGTTTAAAAAGGCATTCTATTTCATAAAGTTAGCTTGAAAGCTGGGCGGCGTGGCGACACACTGTCGGCCTCTCTCTCTGCCATTCGAGGCCTCAAATGAAGGGCATACCTTCCGTCATCGACCGGCTGAACAAGCTGCTCACCGGCGAGCTGACCGCCGCCGACCAGTATTTCATTCATTCGCGCATGTACCAGAACTGGGGCTTCCACAAGCTCTACGAGCGGCTGGAGCACGAGCGCGTGGAGGAACTGGAGCACGCCGCCAAGCTGATCCAGCGCATCTTGTTCCTTGAAGGCGTCCCCGACGTCGCCTCGCGCGCGCCCCTGGCCATCGGCTCGGACGTGCCGTCCATGATCAAGAACGACCTGGCCTACGAGCTGAGCGTGGTGGCAGACCTCAAGGAAGCCATCGGCCATTGCGAACAGGTCCAGGATTACGACACCCGCCGCCTGTTGGGCGAGCTGCTGGACGACACCGAGAACGACCACACCCGCTGGCTGGAACAGCAATTGTTCCTGATCAACGCCATGGGGCTGGCCAATTATGCCCAGTCCGCCGCCGGCGACATCTCCTCCTCCACCTGAGCCTCGGGGAACGCGACATGAAGGGTGACAAGGACGTCATCGCGGCGCTGAACGGTCTGCTGAAGACCGAGCTGACCGCCATCAACCAATACTTCCTGCATGCGCGCATGCTGAAGAACTGGGGTCTGCGCGACCTTGGCAAGGTGGTCTACAAGGCTTCCATCGAAAAGATGAAGTCGGCCGACGACCTGATCGAGCGCATCCTGTTCCTGGAAGGGCTGCCCAACCTGCAGGATTTGGGCAAGCTGAACATCGGCGAGGACGTGCCCGAGATCATCGCCGCCGATTTGGCCAGCGAATTGGCCGAGCGCGACGAGCTGATCGCCGCCATCGCCCTGGCCGAGGCCAAGCAGGATTACCAGACCCGCCACGAGCTGGGCGAGATCCTGGAAGAGGTCGAGGAATACCTGGACTGGCTGGAGACCCAGCAGGGCCTGATCGCCAGCATGGGCCTGGCCAATTACCTGCAATCGGCCATGGGCGAGATCGAGGGCGATTGATGCCGCACCGCGGTCTCGCGGCAGCGAGGTGAGCAGAGGGGCTTCTTGACCAACGTCACGGAAGCCCCTTTTGCTTTGCCGCCATCGTAGGCTTCAGGGAAGGAGTGCCGCGATGCGCAGCCCTTGGGCAGAACGGGGTGGTTTTCGATGCGGCTGGCTGCGCCAGCTCGGCGCGCTGTCGGCCCTGTTCGGCTTTCTCTTTTCCGCCACCACGCCGGGCCTTGCCCTGGTCAATGCCGCCGGCCAGTCCCTGGCCGTGGGCGGAATGCTCGGCGTTTATGTCTGCCACGCCCAGGGCGGCCGCACCGCCCCGCCGGGCGAGGCGCCTTCGTCCGCCTCGGAATGCTGCCTGATTTGCCAGGCGGCTCAGCTGGCCAACGGGGCGGTGCCGCCCCAACACTTCACTCTCCCCACCGAGAGCGCGGCAACCGTCCATTTGCCGGCCGGCCCCAACGATGTCCGCGACGGCCAGGCGCAACGCCATGCCCAGGCGCGCGCGCCCCCGGTCGCCTGAGCCGCCGTCGTCTTCCTGCTTTTGCCCCTATTTCCCCGCCTCAGGGATTGCTGGTCGGCTTGGCCAGCGGCGGCGCCATGGACTTGTCCAGCGGCTTGCCGGCCTTGAGGGCGCGCAGCAGGGCCAGCGCCTCGGGACCGTCCCAGGCGGCGGGGCCGACGAAGCGGGCGACCTCGCGCCCTTCGGCATCGATCAGCAAGGTGGTGGGCAGCACCGGCACCCCCAGCACTTCGCCCGCCTTGCGGTTGGTGTCCACATGCACCGCCAGATTGCGGATGCCCAAGCGGGCATAGGTGTTGACCGCGCCCACCGCGCCCGAGCGGTCCAGGCACAGGGCCATGACGGCGACGCCCTCGGGTTCGATGATCGGCCGCAGGCGGTCCAGCGCCGGCAGTTCCGCCACGCAGGGCAGGCACCAACTGGCCCACAGGTTCACCAGCACGGGGCGGCCGCGAAAGCCGTCCAGGCCGGCGGGCCGTCCCTCGTTGTCGCGGATTTCCAGGGCCGGCAGCGGCCGGGGCGCCGCATGGACGAACAGCCCCTGTTCCGCCTTGGCGGCGCGCGCGGGCAGGGGGATCAGCGCCGGCAGGCCGGCGACGGCGGCCAGGGCAAGGAAATGACGGCGGTTCATCGCTCAAGCACCTCGATCAGTCGGGCCGCCACCTCGTCGGGTTCGGCGCGGTGGCCCAGCTTGGCCACGAATTGGCCCTGCCTGTCCATCACGTAAATGCCCGCCGTGTGATCGACGAAATAGGTGTTGGGGTCCGCCGCGTCCATGGGCGGGTTCAGCACGTAGCGGACCCGGAAGGCGCGTGCCGCCTCGTCCACCGCCTCGCGGCTGCCGGTCAGGCCGACGAAGCCGGGGCCGAACGCATCCACATAGTCGCGCAGATGGGCGGCGGTGTCGCGCGCCGGGTCCACGGTGACGAACAATCCCACCACTTCCCTGGCCTTCGGTCCCAGCAATTCGAGCGCGCCGGCCATGGTGTTCAGCGTCGTGGGGCAGATGTCGGGGCAGAAGGTATAGCCGAAGGTGACCATGCGCACGCGGCCGTCGAAGCTGCGTTCGGTGACGGTGCGGCCGTCCTGGGCCACCAGCCGGAAACGTCCGGTGACCTCGGCCGCCTGGGCGGAAACCGCCAGCACGGCAAGGCAGAACAGGGCGGCGATAGCTTTTCTCATGGTGTCCCCCGGGGATGTGTCGTCTCCAGCCCGACCATTAGAGCAAACCACCACCTCGAACGAATTGACCAAGGTCACGGCTGCATGCCGGTCGAGCGATCATCCTTTCCCGCGAAGTGTTGGAGTTCCTCTTCGATTTTCTTTTTAACAGTTCGAAGGTGGGGAAAATGAATAGAAGCATGAAGCTGGCGACCCTGCTCGCCACGGCGAGCTTTGGCGTTCTCGCGGCTGCGAGCGCGTGGTCCGCCGAAAGCCTGCAGGATGTGATGAAGCGTCGCGGGCTGAACGAGAAGGACATCCTCGCCGCCGCCAAGACCTATACGCCCACCGGCAAGCGCGACGAATTCATCGTCTTCTCGTCGGGCGGCCAGAGCGGCCAGGTCATCGTCTACGGCATCCCGTCGATGCGCATCCTCAAGTATATCGGCGTCTTCACGCCCGAGCCCTGGCAGGGCTACGGCTATGACGACGAATCCAAGCGGGTGTTGAAAGAAGGCTCGATGGTCGATGGCCGCGAGGTGCTGTTCGGCGACACGCACCACCCCGCCATCTCGGAAACCAACGGCGAATACGACGGCCAGTACTTGTTCATCAACGACAAGAACACCCCGCGCGTCGCCGTGATCGATCTGAAGGACTTCGAGACCAAGCAGATCGTCAAGAACCCGATCCTGAAGTCCGAGCACGGTGGCGCCTTCGTGTCGCCCAACACGGACTACATCATCGAGGCCGCCCAGTACCCGACCCCGCTGGAAGACGAATTCGTTCCCCTGGAACAGTTCAACGAAAAGTACCGCGGTGCCGTCACCTACTGGAAGTTCAACCGCGAGAAGGGCCGCATCGAGCCGGAAAACTCGTTCTCGCTGGAACTGCCGCCCTATAGCCAGGATCTGTCCGACTTCGGCAAGGGTCCGTCGGATGGCTGGTCGTTCACCAACTCGTTCTGTGCCGAGCGCTATGTGGGCGGCATCGAGCGCGGCCGTCCGCCGTTCGAGGCGGGCTGTTCGGCCAAGGACACCGACTTCCTGCACGTGGTGAACTGGAAGAAGGCGGAAGAGCTTTTCAAGGCCGGCAAGACCAAGAAGATCAACGGCCATGCGGTGATCGACCTGGCGACCGCCGCCAAGGAAGGCGTGCTGTTCCTGATCCCCGAGCCGAAGTCGCCGCACGGCGTGGACGTCACCCCCGACGGCAAGCTGATCACCGTCTCGGGCAAGCTGGACAGCCACACCACCGTCTACTCGTTCGAGAAGATCCAGGCCCAGATCAAGGCCGGCAAGTTCACCGGCAAGGATGATTACGGCGTGCCGATCATCGACATGGCCTCGGTGACGCACAAGCAGGTGGAACTGGGCCTCGGCCCGCTTCACACCCAATACGATTCCAAGCCCTGCGTGGCCTACACCTCGCTGTACGTGGATTCCATGCTGGCGAAGTGGGACTATTGCGAAGGCAAGGTGCTGGACAAGGTCTCCATCCACTACAACATCGGCCACCTGATGGCCATGGAAGGCGACTCGGCCAGCCCGAAGGGCAAGTACGTGGTGGCGCTGAACAAGCTGGCCATCGACCGCTTCAACCCGGTCGGCCCGCTGCATCCGCAGAACCACCAGCTCATCGACGCGTCCAACGACAAGATGCAGTTGCTCTATGACATGCCGCTGCCGCTGGGCGAACCCCACTACGCGGTGGCCATCTCGGCCGACAAGCTCAAGCCGCATATCCGCTATCCGCACGGCACCGACTCGCGGACCAACGAGAAGCATCCGGCGGCCGTGCGTGCCGGTTCCGAGCGCATCGAGCGCAAGCCCGGCAAGGTCGAGGTGTTCGGTTCGGTGATCCGCTCGCACATCACCCCCGAGATCATCGAGGTGACCGAGGGCGACGAAGTCACCGTGCACCTGACCAACCTGGAGCGTGCCCAGGACGAAACCCACGGCTTCGCCGTGTCCAAGCACAACGTCAACCTGTCGCTCGAGCCGGGCAAGACCGCCTCGGCCACCTTCAAGGCCAACAAGGCCGGCGTGTACCCGTACTACTGCACCGAGTTCTGCTCGGCGCTGCACCTTGAGATGGAAGGCTACCTGCTGGTCCAGCCCGCCAACTACAAGGCCGCGGATGCCGCCAAGGCCAAGGAAGGCGTGTCCTACACGCAGAAGGACTATGACGCCCGCGTCAAGGCCAACCTGGACACCCAGAAGGTCATCGACGGCGTCGTCGGCTACATCACCAGCGTGAACTACAAGGACTTCCAGCCTGTGGTCGCCCTGGTGGAAGACGCCACCGACCAGCTGAACTTCGCCAAGGGCGCCAAGGAGAAGTCGGAAGACTTCGCCAAGAAGGCCGATTGGCAGAACGCCATGCTGTGGGCCGAGCAGTGGTTCCAGTACCAGGTCAAGGCGGCCGATATCGGCCTGCGCGCCAAGACCTACCTGGAGCAGAACGGGGCCAAGAAGGTCCAGTAACCCTGGCCTGACCAGAACCATCGCGTGACGGCGGGGGGCGGAGCGATCCGCCCCCCGTTTGTCAAAGTGCCAAGGAGGACTTGATGATTATCAATCTCTCGCGCCGGGCGGCGTGCGCCGTGGTCGTGCTGGGGGCGCTGGCCGCGGCCCCGGCCCTGGCCGCCGACGGCAAGCAATTGTTCGCCGACAAGGGCTGCACCGCCTGCCACGGCGAGGATGCCGCCACTCCCCTGCAGGAGGGCTATCCCAAGCTGGCCGGACAGAGTGCCGATTACCTGTTCAACCAGCTCAAGGACATCAAGGCGGGGGCCCGCGCCAACGGCCAGACCGTCGATACCATGAAGCCCATCGTCGAGGATCTGTCGGAGGGCGACATGCGTGCGATGGCCGACTTTCTCGCCACGTTGCCGCGCCCCAAAACCATACCGGCCGACCACGCGGGCAAGAAGCTCTACGGCACCAAGACCTGCATCGCCTGCCACGGCAAGGACGGTCTCAAGCCCATGATGAAGACCTATCCGGCGCTGGCCGGGCAGGACAAGGCCTACCTGGTCGCCCAGGCCAAGGACATTCAGGCCGGCAACCGCAAGAACGGCGCCTCGAACGCCATGCAGCCGGTCATGCATCTGGTCAACGACCAGGAGTTGGACGCCATCGCCGATTTCTTAGCCAACGTCAAGTGATGGCCGGGGGTTGGGGGTATAAGTTTTATCTAAAGAACAGAAGTCTGGAGAGCGCGAAATGAAGACCATATTCAAGGCCATGGCCGTGACCATCGTCGCCATGGCGGCCGCCGGCACCGCCCTTGC
The DNA here is from genome assembly GCA_023426365.1 of Pseudomonadota bacterium. Classification (GTDB taxonomy): domain Bacteria; phylum Pseudomonadota; class Alphaproteobacteria; order Rhodospirillales; family Magnetospirillaceae; genus Magnetospirillum. The sequence goes on along the minus strand of JAFAAW010000092.1, from coordinate 79,776 downwards.
CGGCCCCCTGGAGAAGCCCAAGCAGGGCAAGCTTCTGGGCGACAAGGATTACCAGTGGAACGCCAATGGCGGCGAAAAGGACGAGGCCGAGCATCTGACGCCCGACCTCAAGAACGGCCGCGAGGTTTACGAAGTGTGCGCCGCCTGCCACCTGCCGGAAGGCTGGGGCCTGGTCGACGGCACCTTCCCGCAGCTTGCCGGCCAGCATCCCAAGGTGATCATCAAGCAGTTGGCCGACATCCGCGCGCTCAACCGCGACAACCCGACCATGTATCCGTTCGCCCTGCCTGACCAGATCGGCGGCCCGCAGGCCATCGCGGACGTGGCGGCCTATATCCAGACCCTGAAGATGAACCCGGAACCGGGCCTGGGCGAGGGCAACGACCTCGAGCACGGCAAGAAGCTGTATAAGGACAATTGCGCCCGGTGCCACGGCGATCACGGCCAGGGCGACAACGAGAAGTACTATCCGCGCCTGGAAGGCCAGCACTACAACTACCTGGTGCGCCAGTACCAGTGGATCAAGGAAGGCAAGCGCCGCAACGCCAACCCTGACATGGTCAAGCAGATCCAGTGGATGACCGAGCGCGACACCAAGGCGGTGCTGGACTACGTTTCGCGCATCAAGCCGCCGGCCGACAAGATCGGTCCGAAGGGCTGGCAGAACCCCGACTTCCAGTAATCCTGCCCATGGCCGCCCGCCTGAAGTTGCGCGGGCGGCCCCTCCATTTCTTTCCGATACAGCGAGGTTGCCATGCAACGCCAGCAGATGGGCCGCGCCACGCTCGCCTTTCGCGGCCTCACCATCATCGCCATGCTGCTGATCGGCCTGGCCTTCTTCTCTCCCATCTGGTGGGTCTCGCTGAAGGCGCCGCAATACCCGCCCCATACCTTCCCCGACGGCGTGCGCATCCATTTCCACATGGACGGCGTCAAGAACGGCTGCGAAAAGCGCGCCGAAACCGATGAGGTGCACGAGGACGAGGCGCTGGATTGCGTTCACGAAATGAACGTGATCAACCACTACATCGGCATGGAGCCGATCGAGAAGGGTGCCCAGATCGAGCTTGCCGCATCGCCCTATCTGTTCGGGCTGGTGGGTCTGATGCTGACTGCCTTCCTGTTCTATGGCGGGCGGTTCTGGTGGGTGTTGCCGCTGTCGGGCATCGTCATCCCGCTGGCCTTCGTCATCGACTATTCCGCCTGGCTGTGGTGGTTCGGCCACAACCTGCATCCGTGGGGAGCCTTCACGGTCAAGCCGTTCATGCCCACCGTGTTCGGCGAGGGCAAGGTGGCGCAGTTCTCCACCTTTTCCTATCCCCATTACGGCTTCGGCCTGCTGCTGGCCGGGGCGGCCTGCCTGGTGCTGGCGGCGCTGATCCGTCGCAAGCAATTGCAGGGGCGTTAGCCATGATGCGCCGGCTGGGCATCGTCTTGGCCTGTCTGGCGGTGCCGGCGGTGGTGCTGGCGGCGCGGACGCCGGAAATGCCGGCGGCCCGCGATGCGGCCGAAATCCAGGCCCTGCTGGACGCGGCGGCGGAGGGGGCGGTGATCGCGCCGCCCCCCGGCCGCTACGTGGGGCGGCTGGAGATCACCAAGGGCATCGAGCTGGACGGCCAGGGCCAGGTGACCATCGACGCCGGCGGCAAGGGGACCGTGCTGGTGGTGCGGACCAACAACGCCACCGTGCGCAACATGCATCTGGTCGGCACCGGCTCGGATCACAACGGCGAGGATGCCGGCATCCAGGTGCGCGGCAACAACAACGTCATCAAGGACAACCGCATCGAGGACGCGCTGTTCGGCATCGACCTCCAGCAGTCCTATCACAACATCATCCGCCGCAATTACATCAGCTCGAAAAAGCTGGAACTGGGCATGCGCGGCGATTCCATCCGGCTGTGGTACTCCGACGACAACCTGTTGGAAGACAACGAAATCTACAACAGCCGCGATTTCGTGCTGTGGTATTCCAAGCGCAACCGCGTCACCGGCACCCTGCATTCGGGGGGGCGCTACGGCATGCATTTCATGTTCTCGGCCGACAACGTGATCGAGAACAACCGCTTCATCAACAATTCGGTCGGCATCTCCATGATGTACGACCAGGGCGACGTGGTGCGCAACAACGTGATCTCGCATTCGGTGGGCGCCACCGGCACCTGCGTTTCGCTCAAGGAAGCCAGCGCGGTCACCATCGTCGGCAACGAAATCCTCTACTGCGCCAACGGCCTGTTCTTCGACGTCTCGCCCTTCCAGCCCGATACCGTCAACATCGTCGAGGACAACCGGATCGCCTTCAACGACATCGCCATTTCGTTCCTGAACGACTGGCAGGGCAATGAATTCCGCCGCAACCGCCTGGAAAGCAACATCACCGAGGTGGCGGTATTCGGCGGCGGCTCGGCCAGCCGCAACGTGTGGGAAGGCAATTCCTGGGATTCCTACGAAGGCTTCGACCGCGACAATGACGGCGTGGGCGACACGCCCCAACGGGTGTGGGGCTATGCCGGCCGGGTGTGGATGGACGTTCCCAACACCCGCTTCTTCAAGGGCACCGCCATCTTGGAGGTGCTGGACTTTCTCGACCGGCTGGCGCCGTTCTCCGAGCCGACCCTGCTGCTGGAAGACGCCCATCCGCGCATTCGCCACAAGGAGAAAACGTCATGACCGCGTCCCCGCGGGCACAAGAGGCGCGCCGCCGCTTCCTGCGCTCGGTCCTGCTGGGCGGCGGCGTGGTGGCGGCCGCCACGGCCGGCTGGCTGCCGATCCTGCGCGCCCACGAGCTGCGCCTGCGCCCGCCCGGTGCCCTGGCCGAGGACGAGTTCCTGGCCTCGTGCATCAAGTGCGGCCAGTGCGTGCAGGTCTGCCCGGTCAAGGCCATCGTGCTGGGCGACATCGATGAAGGCTTCGGCATCGGCGTTCCCCACATCGACGCCCGCGACCAGGCCTGCGATTTTTCCTGCGACGCCGTGCAGTGCATCCTGGCCTGCCCGACCGGCGCGCTGACCCACGCGCTTTCCAAGAAGGAAGAGGTGCGCATGGGCATCGCCCGGCTGGACAAGCCCGATGCCTGCCTGGCCCGCCAGGGCGCCGGCTTCAAGGGAATCGCGCGCGACCAGGGCCTTCACCGCTATGCCCAGATCGACCGCTGGAACCCCATTCCCATCGCCGACCACCCCTATGACCTGGAATTGTGCGATCTGTGCGTGCGGGAATGCCCCATCGAAGGGGCCATCCAACTGGTGCCCATGAGCACCGATCCCACCGACAAGCGCCGCACGCCCCAGGTCAACCAGTCCTGCGTCGGCTGCGGCATGTGCGAGATGATCTGTCCGACCGAACCGGCCGCCATCGTGGTGGATGCCCGCAAGGAATGGAGGCCGGCATGAGCCTGATCAAATCCCTGGCGGTCATGCTGGGCCGCGAGCCGGCCAAGCCCCAGCCCTGCGAATATTCCGAGGCCGCCTGCGCCCTGCACGAGGCCAAGCGCGCCAACAAGCGCACGCGCGAGGACAACGCCCGCGTCCAGCACGAGATCCACGAAAGCGCCAAGGTCCACAAATGGCGCAATCGGCGCTGGATCACGCTGATCGTGGTGAACCTGCTGTTCGTGCTGTCCTACAAATTCGACGTCCAGTTGATCGAGGGCGCGCTGACCGCGTCGCGCGTCATCGGCTTTCACTTCGCCGATCTGAATTCCGCGCTGCAGGTCATGCTGGCGTTCAAGACGGTGCTGATCAATCTGATCATCGGCACCACGACGGTGCTGATCATGTGGTGGCTGTTGGGCGGCCGCAGTTTCTGCTCGTGGGTGTGCCCCTATCACCTGCTGGCGGAATGGGCGGAAAAGCTGCACCTGAAGCTGGCCGCCAAGGGGCTGGTCAAGGACCATGCGCTGGACCGCCGGCTGCGCACCGTGCTTTACGTGGTGTTCGCGCTGCTGGCGCTGGCGTCCGGCTATACGGTGTACGAGACCATCTCGCCCACCGGCATCGTCAGCCGCGCGCTGATCTACGGTCCCACCCTGGCGCTGGCCATCGTGGCCGTGCTGCTGGCGCTCGAGGTGGTCTATTCGCGGCGCATGTGGTGCCGCTACATGTGCCCGATCGGCATCACCTATGCCGTGGTCGGCGCCGTCAGCCCGCTGCGCGTCGCCTATCGCCCCATGGATTGCCACCACGAGGGCGCCTGCCGCAAGGTCTGCCTGGTGCCCCACGTGCTGGACGTCACCAAGAAGGGCTATGCCCCCGACATCCATGTCGGCATCGGCGCCGACTGCACCCGCTGCGGTCTGTGCGTGGATGTCTGTCCCACCGGCTCCCTCAAGTTCGAGGTCAAGGGCCTCGACAAGCTGCTGTAAGTGAAGGATCGCGCCCCATGATAACCTTCACCAATGTCGCCAAGACCTTTCGCAAGGCCCGCGTGCTTGACGGCATCGACCTGGACATCGTCAAGGGCGAGCGCATCGCCCTGGTCGGCTCCAACGGTGCCGGCAAGACCACGCTGATCCGCTGCCTGCTGGGCGAATACACCCATGACGGCACCGTGCTGGTGGACGGGCTGGCGCCGCGCCTGCATCGCTCGCAGGTGCTGGCCCGCATGGGCTTCGTTCCGCAGATTCCGCCGCCGCTGAAAATGCCGGTGGGCGAGCTGGTAGGCTTTGCCGCCAGCGTGTGCAAATCCGATCCCAAGCGCATGGTGGCGGTGATCGAGGAACTGGGCCTGGATTTCGACCGCATCCGCCGGTTGCCCTTCGTCAAGCTGTCCGGCGGCATGAAGCAGAAGACGCTGATCGGCGTGGCCCTGGGCCGGCCCAGCGACATCCTGATCATGGACGAGCCGGCGGCCAACCTGGACCCCGAGGCGCGTCACATCTTTTTCCGCCTGCTGGCCGAGCGCAAGGACGACAGCGTCATGCTGATCACCAGCCACCGCCTGGACGAGGTGGCGTCGCTGGTCAACCGGGTCATCGAGATGGACATGGGCCGCGTGGTGCTGGACGACCGCGTCGCCGACAGCGTGGACATGACCAGCCGCATGCGCTGCACCCTTACCCTGGTCCGGCCGGACGACGCCTTTGCCCGCACCATCGGCGACTGGGGCTTCGAGGGCACGGGCGCGCGCTGGTCGGGCATGGTCAACGGCCCCGACCGGCTGCGCTTCATGTGCATGCTGTCGCGCTATACCGGCCTGATCGCCGGTCTGGAAATGGTGGAAGGCAAGGAGGTGGCGCCATGTGCACCCACGGTTTGACCCGTCGTCATGTCCTGGCCCTGGTTCCCGGCCTGGCCGCTTCCGCCCTGGTCGGCGCCTGTTCCGACAAGGGCAGCGGCCCCGCCGCCATCCGCTGGGGCAAGGAATATTGCGACTATTGCGGCATGATCGTGGACGATCCGCGTTTTGCCGCGCAGATCCGCGAAAAGCCGGGTGCCAAGGTCTACAAGTTCGACGATCTGGGCGATGGCGTGCTCTGGCTGCTCAAGCAGCCATGGGCCGAGGCGCCCGAGGTGGAGTTCTGGGTCGGCGACGTGGAAAAGGGCACCTGGATCGACGGCCGCACCGCCTGGTACCTGAGCGGCAAGAAGTCGCCCATGGCGCATAATCTGGGCGCCGTGCCCGACCAGCGGCCCGGCGCCGTGGATTTTGCCGCCATGAAAAAGCTGGTGGTCGCCCAGGGCGCCAACAGCCGCTGCGAAACCCCGACCGAGGGGAACACCTGACATGACCGCCTTTCTCCGTGCCGCCTGGCTCGACATCACCGAATCGCTGCGCGCCCGCTGGTTCATGTTCTACAGCCTGGTGTTCGGCGGCATCGTCGTGCTGCTGTTCGTGTTCGGACTGACCGAATCGCGAATCTTGGGCTTCACCGGCCTGTCGCGCCTGCTGGTCACCTACATCCAGCTTTGCGTCGCCATCCTGCCCATCTTCGTGCTGATCACCACCGTGCGTTCGGTCGCCGGCGACCGCGACGCGGGCGTGTTCGAATACATGCTGTCGCTGCCGGTGGGGCTGGCGGCGTGGTACTGGGGCAAGATGGTCGGCCGTTTCGCCGTGGTGTTCCTGCCGGTGTTCCTGGCCATGGCGGCGGCGGGATTTTACGCGGAATTCCGCGCCATCGGCGTGGCCTGGGATCTGTTCGCCGTCTACACCGCGCTGCTGGTGTCGCTGGCGTGGTCCTTCCTGGGCTTCGGGATGCTGATTTCCACGCTGGCGCGCTCGCCCGACGTGGCGCAGACCGGCGCCTTCCTGCTGTGGCTGGTGCTGCTGCTGTTCCTGGACCTGATCTTGCTGGGCGTGATGGTGCGCGAGCAATTGCCGCTGGAGGCGGTGGTCGCCATCGCGCTGGCCAATCCGCTGCAAAGCTTCCGCACCGCCGCCATCTTGCTGTTCGATCCGCAAATGGTGGTGCTGGGGCCGGCTGCCTATGTCATCCTCGACACGTTGGGGCAGGGCGGCTATCTGGCCTTTGCCCTGGCGTGGCCGGTGCTGCTGGGCACCGCCGCCGCTGGTCTGGGCTATCGCCTGTTCAGGCGCGGGGACTTGCCGTGAGCAGCGACGACCTTTCCGGCACATTCGGCTACAGCCACGTCACCCCGGCCGAGCGGGAACGCCGCATCCGCGCGGTGTTCCAGGCGGTGGCCGGGCGCTACGACCTGATGAACGACATCATGTCCATGGGCATCCACCGGCTGTGGAAACGCTCGATGGCGCGCGCCGCCGCCCCCAAGGCGGGCGAGATGATCGTCGATCTGGCCGGGGGCACCGGCGACGTCGCCCGTCTGCTGGCCGGTCCCGACCGCATGGTGGTGGTGTGCGACCCGTCCACCGAGATGATGGCGGTGGGGCGGGCGCGCTGTCCCGACAGCGTGCGTTTCGCCGAAGGCACGGCCGAGGCCATGCCGTTCCCTGACAATTCGGTGGACATGGTGACCATGGCGTTCGGCCTGCGCAACGTCACCAGCCTGGAGGCGGCGCTGACGGAGATCCTGCGCGTGCTGCGTCCCGGCGGCCGCTTCCTGTGCCTGGAATTTTCGCGCCCGCACGCGCTTATCCGGCCGTTCTACGATGCGTGGTCGTTTGCGGTCATCCCGCGCCTGGGCGCCGCCATCGCGCAGGAGCCGGCGGCCTATGAATACCTGGTGGAATCCATCCGCCGCTTCCCCGATCAGGCTAGCCTGGCCCAGGCTTTCACGGCCGTCGGCTTCGACAATGTGGGCTGGCGCGATTACAGTTTCGGCATCGCCTGCCTTCATCATGGGGTGAAGCCATGAACGTGGGACCGGCAGCATCGGGGCGCCATGCCCCCACCCATGGACAGCCCGCCAGCCTGGCGGCCGAGCCGCCCACCGGGTTGCGGCTGTGGCTGATGGCGGCGCGTCCGCGCACCCTGACCATTGCGGTGGCCCCCGTGGTGGCGGGGGCGGGGCTGGCGTGGGAACAGGCCCACGCCCTGGTGTTGCTGCCGCTGCTGGCGGCGCTGCTGGGCGCGGTGCTGATCCAGGTGGGCACCAATCTGTGGAATGACGTGGGCGACGCGGTGCGCGGCGGCGACCAGCCCATGCGCCAGGGACCGCCGCGCGTCACCGCGCTGGGCTGGGCGACGCCCGAGCGGGTGCGTGTCGCGGCCATGCTGTGTTTTGCCGCCGCCGGCATGGTCGGGCTGTATCTGGCCTGGGTGGGCGGCTGGCCCATCGTGGCGCTGGGGCTGGCGTCGCTGGTGGCGGGCTGGGCCTATTCCGGCGGGCCGCGCCCCATCGCCTACACCCCGCTGGGCGAGGCGTTCGTGCTGGCGTTCTTCGGGCTGGGCGCGGTGGGCGGCACCGTGTGGCTGCAATTGGGCCGGTTGCCGCCCGAGGCGATCAGCGTCGGCCTCGCCATCGGCCTGCCGGCCTGCGCGGTGCTGATGGCCAACAATTACCGCGACCTCGAAGCCGACCGGCTGGTGGGGCGCCGCACCCTGGCCATCCTGCTGGGCGCCGATGGCGCCAAGGCCGCCTATGCCGGCATGATCCTGGCCCCCTTCGTCGTGCTGATGTCGCCTGTCGCCCCCGACGGCGCCTGGGTGGCGCTGGCCGCCGCCCCCATGGCGGTGCGGCTGGTGCTGGCCTTTGCCACCACCACGCGCGGCCCGGCCTTCAACCGGATCTTGGCCGCCACCGCGCGCTTCCAGTTGGTGCTGGCCGCGCTGGCGGCCTTGGGATGTCTGCTGTGATCACCGAAGTGGCGATCCCCGCCGGGCTGGCGGTCATCATGTTCGCCATGGGGTTGACGCTGACTTTGGCCGATTTCCGCCGCGTCGCCGAACGGCCGCGCGCCATGGCGGTCGGGCTGCTGTGCAAGATGGTGATCCTGCCGCTGCTGGCCTTTGCCCTGGTGGCGCTGTTCCGCCCGCGGCCCGAATTCGCCGTCGGCCTGATCATCCTGGCCGCCTGTCCCGGCGGCATCACCGCCAATCTGCTGACCCATCTGGCCGGCGGCGCCACCGCGCTGGCGGTGTCGCTGACCGCGCTGACCAGCGTGGTGGATACCGTAACGGTTCCGGTCATCGTCAATCTGGCCCTGCACCTGTTCGCCGGGCAGCAGGACACGGTGGCATTGCCGCTGGGCCGGGTCTCCATGGGCGTGTTCGCCGTCGCCACCCTGCCGCTGCTGCTGGGCATGGCGCTGAACCGCTGGCGCCCGGCGCTGGCCGCGCGCATCGAGCGGGTGGCGCGGCCCGTCACCACCCTGGTGTTCGCCGTCATCGTCATCGGCGCCTTCGCCAGCCAATGGCGGGTCATGTGGGCCAACGCGGCCGAGGTGTTGCCGCCCGCCCTGATCCTGAACGCCGGATGCATGGCGGTGGCGGTGGCCTTCGGCCGGCTGGGCGGCCTGCACCGGCGGGAAACCATCGCGGTGGTGCTGGAGACCGGATTGCAGAACGGCGCGCTCGGCATCTTCGTCGCCGCGACCTTGCTGGGCAGCCAGGCCATGATGGTGCCCAGCATCGTCTATGCCCTGGTGATGAATGTCACCGCCATCGCCTTCATCCTGGTGGTGCGGCGGGTGACACGAAAGGATGCTTGCGCTAGCGTCTAGGGATGTTGGTGGTCCAATCCCTTCAACGCGCCGGATTGCAGCCTGTTTCGCTGACCCTGGACGCGGGCGAGTGCGTGGCGGTACGCGGGCCGTCGGGCGCCGGCAAGTCGCTGCTGTTGCGTGCGCTGGCCGATCTGGACCCGTCCGAGGGGCGGGTCAGCCTGGGGGGCGTGGACCGCGCCGCCATGCCGGCGCCGCGCTGGCGCGCCCAGGTCGGCTATGTCCCGGCCGAGCCGGGCTGGTGGGCGGAGCGCGTGCGCGATCATTTCCAGGACTGGAGCGCCCAGGCCGGGGCCGCTGCCCGGCTTGGCCTGCGCGATCGCCTTGGGGACGAACCGGTGGCCCATGCCTCGACCGGCGAGCGCCAGCGCCTCGCCCTGCTGCGGGCGCTGGAGCGCCGGCCGCGCGTGCTGCTGCTGGACGAGCCTACCGCCGCCCTGGACCCGGACACCACCCGCAGGGCCGAGGAAATGCTGGCCGAATACCGCGCCGGCGGCCTGGCGGTGCTGTGGGTCAGCCACGACCCCGCCCAGGCGGCGCGCGTCGCCACCCGCCATCTGCTGGTGGAAAAGGGCAGCGTGCGCGAGGTCGGGCCATGACCTACATCCGCCTGGACCTGATCGACATCCTGATCGCCGGCGTTCTGGTGCTGCTTAACGGCGGACTGTCGGTGGCGCTGGGGCTGGGCATCGCCCGCAAGATGCTGGTGGCCGCCGCCCGCATGGTGGTGCAATTGCTGTTGGTCGGACTGGTGCTGAGCTGGCTGTTCGCCACCGTGTCGCCCTGGCTGACCCTGGGCATCGCGTTGGTCATGGTGGCCTTTGCCGGGCGCGAGATCGTCGCGCGCCAGGAACGGCGGCTGACCGGCTGGTGGGGCTATGGCCTGGGCACCGGCTGCATGCTGTTGGCGGCGGGCCTGGTCACCGTGTTCGGCCTGACCACCCAGTTGCGGCCCGATCCGTGGTACGACCCGCGCTATGCCATTCCATTGCTGGGCATGGTCCTGGGCAACACCATGACCGGCATCGCCCTGGGCCTGAACACCCTGGCCGGCGCTGTGCGTCTGCGCCGGCCGGCCATCGAGGCGCGGCTGGCGTTGGGCGACGACCGCCGCCAGGCCATGGCGCCGCTGATCCGTCAGGCGTTGTCCACCGCGTTGACGCCCATCGTCAATGCCATGGCCGCCACCGGTCTGGTCAGCCTGCCCGGCATGATGACCGGCCAGATCCTGGGCGGCGTCGAGCCGGTCGAGGCGGTCAAGTACCAGATCCTGGTCATGTTCCTGATCGCCGGCGGCACCGGCCTGGGCGCGGTGGCCGCCGTGCTGGGCGGCGCCCGCCGCCTGACCGACGATCGCCACCGGGTGCGGCTGGACCGGCTGGAACAGGGCTGAGCGGGGGCGGTGCGGGAATAGGGCAGGGCTTGTGCCCGCCTGCCCCCCCCCCAAGGAAAGAAGAAGCCCCGCAGCGGGTAAAACCGCTGCGGGGCTTTGATGCGGCCGGGTCTCAGCGCCCGAACAGGCCGCCCGGGTTGATGGGCAGCGGGCCGGATTTCTGCGGGCTGCCCGATTGCTCGCCCGAGGACGAACCGCCGCCCAGCAGGCCGCCCGGCAGCTTGTCGCCGATGGCGCCCTTGATGGCTTCGCCCGCCTTGCCCTTGACCATGGCTTCCAGGTCGGGGCGGAAGGTCAGGTTCTCCCACGGGCCTTCCACGATCACCGGCACCATCACGCCGCCCACCTCGGACTTGCCGCCCTGGCCTTGCAGGGTGGCGACGGCCTTGGGTTCGACGCGGTAATGCACCGTGCGCGGCGGCAGTTCCACCGTGCCGGCGCCCTCGACCCGCAGCAGCGGCGATTTCAGCGCCAGGTCCTTGTTGCTGAGGATGCCGTTGGTGATGGTGAAGGTGCCGCCCAACTCGGCGAAATCGGTCTTCTGGGCGCCGCCGCCGGTCCCGGCGCCGGTAAAGGCGCTGCCGACGTTGCGGACCATTTCGGCCAGATTGATGCCCTTGATGGCGCCGTCCAGGAAGGTGACGGCGCCCTTGCCGTTCAGGCTGGACACCAGGGCGCGCTCGCTCTTGCCGCGGCCGGCCACCTGGATGTCGAAATTGCCGGTGCCTTCCAGCCGCTCGAAGCCGGCGGCGTCCTTCAGGAACGGCTCGGCCGCCAGGTTGTTCAGCGCGAAGCTGGCGTCCAGGCCGATGCCGGGCTGGCTGCCGTCAAGCGCAAGCCGGCCCTTGCCGGCGCCTTGGTACAGTTCCAACTGCGACAGGTCGGCGGTCATGCGGCCGTTGTCGATGACCACGCGCAGCGCGCTCTTGCCGACCTTGATCTGCCTGACGGTGAGCGAACCGACCGACAGGGCGAAATCCACGTCGGCGGACTTGAGCGCCGAGGCGTCGATGGGCGCGTCGCTCCAGTCGGATTTGGCGGCGGTGCCGCCGCCCGACGACGGCGCCGGGGCCGAACCCTTGGCCGCCGGCTGCTCGGGCGGCAGATAGGGGTTCACGTCCAGCGCCTCGACATCCAGCTTGCCCTTCAGGCTGGGACGGGCGCCGCCGGTATCGACGGTGAAGTCGCCGTTGGCCCTGATGGCGTCCAGCCCGATGGCCGCACCGGTCAGCGCCACCTTGGTGCCGCCCGCCGCCAGCTTGCCCCTGAGCGAGAACGGGCCGAGGCCCGAGCCGGGGGCGTCCAGCGGCTTGCCGGTGGCCCATTGCACCAGTCCGCGCACCGACGGCACCGACAGGTCCAGGTCGCCCTTGACCGACGCGGCGGTGGCCTCGCCCTTGAAGCCCAGCTTGACCGCCTCGGTGGCGACCGACAGCTCCGCCGGGGTGGCGCCGCTGTCCAACAGGGCACGCGGACGCGCGACGTCGGCGGCGATGTCGATCTGCTTGCCGTGATACCGGAGACCGCCCTTGGCTTTCAGCGGGCTGTCCAGGTTCTTCAGCTCGACGGTCAGGTTGATGGCGTCGATTTCCTCGCGGGTGCCGGCCTTGGCGTCGATATAGGTCAGCTTGCCGTTGTCGATGCGCACCTGGCCGAGGCTGAGGTCGGACAGGGCGGCGCCGCCCTGGCCCTTGCCGTCGGCCTTGGCTTCCGGCTTGGCGGCCGGCTTGTCGCCCGCCTTGGCGGTGTCGAACACCCAATTGGCGCGGCCCTGGCGGTCCACCTCGAGGGTGATCACCGGATCGACCAGCACGAAGCTGTCCACCTCGACCTTGCCCGACAGGATGGGCAGCAGCTTGAGGCGCACGTCCAGCGCGCCCAGGCGCACCATTTCCTTGCCCTGGAAGCCGGGCGGGTTGGACAGCGCCACGCTGTTGACCTGCACCGACAGCGACGGGAAGGCCGATACCGACACCTTGCCGTCGATGGTCAGGTCGCGGCCGGTGGCCGCCCTGACCTGGGCCACCACTTCCTGGCGGATCTTTTCCGCCGGCACCAGGCTGGGCAGGATGACCAGCGCGGCGACCACCAGCACGACCAGCGCGCCGACGGCGATGAGCAATTTCTTCATGGTGTTCCTTCCTCCCCCTGTCAGTTGGAGAACACTTTACGCAGCAGTTCGCTGCCGCGCTTGGCGGGATTGGTTCGGATGGCCGCTTCTTCCTCGGCCAGATAGGTGAAGATGCCGGCCAGCGCGTAATCCAGCACATGGTCGGTCAGCAGCGCGCGGCCGTCGCCGACCATGGGCAGGCCCTTGGCCGAGGCGGTCATGGCTTCGTACGACTTGACCGCACCGGCGTCCGCCACCGTGCGGTCCACCACCGGGCGCAGCGCGGTCTTGAGGTCGGGGGTCATGGTGCGCTTGAAATACTGGGTGGCACTGTCCTGCGGGCCGTTCAGGATGGCGCGGGCATCGTCCAGCGTCATGCGCTCCAGGGCATCGGTGAAGATCTGGCGGGCCTTGGGGGTGGCGGCCTCGGCGGCGCGGTTCAGCTTGGTCTCAAGCTCGTCGGCCATGCCGGACAGGCCGGCCATCTTCAGGCCCGACTGCAGCTTCCGCAAGGTGTCGGGAAGCGGGATGTGCACCTTGGGGTCGGCGTTGAAGCCGTCGGCGCGGCCCAGGCGCTGGGTCACCGCGTCCGATCCCTGGCGCAGCGCCTCCCTCAGGCCGGCGGCGATGTCGGTGGTGGACAGCGACTGGCCGCGCCCGCCCGGCGCTGCGGCGCCGGGGGTGGTGCGGCCGCCCTGGCCCATCTGCTGTTGCAGCACCTCTTTGCCCAGGTCCATCAGCGAGCCTTGGGCCTGTGCCGTCAGGGGCAGCAGGGCCAGCACCGCCGCGATCATTCCAGCCCGCATGAAACCTATCCCCCAAAGTTTAGAAATATTCATTGGATGATGGTACCGCAGGTATGGTGTGCTGATCCATCCTTCACCCGAATGAGGAAAGGCCGAGCATTTCATGACACAGGCGCGCTACCTTGAGGATTTTCAGCCGGGACAGGTTTTCGGGTCGGCCACCTATGCGGTGACGGCGGAAAACATCAAGGATTTCGCGGGGCAATGGGACCCGCAGGCATTTCATCTGGACGAGGAGAAGGGCGCCGCTTCGTTTTTTCAGGGCCTGGCCGCCAGCGGCTGGCACACCGCCTGTGTGACCATGCGGCTGCTGATCACCGGCGAGTTCCAGCCCGCCAACGGCGTCATCGGCGCCGGGGTCGAGGAGCTGAAATGGCACCGTCCGGTGCGCGCGGGCGACGTGCTGACGGTGCGCGCCGAGGTGCTGGAAGTGCGCGCCATGCGCTCGCGCCCGGGCTATGGCATCGTGCGCATGCGGGTCGATACGCTGGATGCCGAGGACCGTCCGGTCCAGACCTTCTTCACGCCCCTGGTGGTGCAGGGGCGCCAGGCATAGGGGGGGGCGCCCGGCCCCACGACCGCGCGGCTCAGGCCGCGCGGCCCTTGATCTGGGCGATGAAGCCGTCGATCTGGGTGCGCAGATCGTCGGCCTTGTCGGCCAGCTTGGACGCGGCGGAGAAAATCTGCTCCGCCTCCTGGTTGTTCTGGTCGGCGCTGCTGCGAATCAGCCCCAGCGAGTCCGACACCGCGCCGGTGCCGCCGGCGGCCTGCACCACGTTGCGCGAGATTTCATGGGTCACCGCCGCCTGCTGCTCCACCGCGCCGGCAACGGTGGTCGAGGTCATTTCGATCTCGCTGACGGTGGTGGCGATCATCTGGATGGCGTTGCCCGCTTCCTCCGACACCCGGCGGATGTCCGCCACATGGGTGGCGATGTCGTTGGTGGCGCGCGCGGTCTGGGTGGCCAGGTTCTTGACCTCGTGGGCCACCACGGCGAAGCCCTTGCCGGCCTCGCCGGCGCGGGCCGCCTCGATGGTGGCGTTCAGCGCCAAGAGGTTGGTCTTGGCCGCGATGTCCTGGATCAGTTCCAGCACGCTGCCGATGCGGCTGGCGGCCTCGCCCAGGGCGCGCACCGTGCCGTCGGTCTGGCGGGCCTTTTCCGACGCGCTGGACGAGATGGTGGTGGCAAGGGCGGTCTGGCGGTTGATCTCGCCGAAGGACGAGGCCAGTTCCTCGGTGGCGGCGGCCACCGCCTGGACGTTGCATGACGCCTGCTGGGCGGCGGCGGCGGAGCTGACCGCCTCGTGCATGGCGGCGGTCACGTTGGCGGTCAGGCGCTGGGAATTGGCCTGCAACTGGGCCGAGGCGGCGGATACTTCCTGCACCAGGGTGCGCACGTTTTCCTCGGCGAAGCGCAGCGCGTCGTCGTCGCGGGCCTTCATCTGGTCCAGCGACCGGTTGATGGTGGTCGCGTGCTTGATGAAGTCGCCGCGCAGGCCGGTCGTGACGATCTTGCGGTAATACTGGCGCTCGATGGCATGCTGCATGGCGGCCTCGGATTCCTTGCAGAACGCCTCGGTCAGGTCCAGCACGCGGTTGATGTTGCGCAGCATGTTGCCCACGTTGCCGTGGCCGCGAATGCCCAGGATGCGGGCATTGAGGTCGCCGCGCGCGGCCGCCGCGCAGACGGCCGACGCCTTTTCGATGCTGTGCATGGCCCGCCGCAGATTGCCGAGCGCGAAGAGGAGGGGGATGGCCGGCAGCAGGGCCAGGGGCAGGCGCAGCCACCACGCATCGATGACGGCGACGGCAATTGCGGCGACGGCGATGGCCGCCACGGCGGCGGCCACCCCTTGCTGCGCCTTAGAGACCGAAGATGAATTCGCCATAGCTTTTTCCCTCGCGGGCCAGAATGTCCCCCAATTGCCGGTAGGCAGCGTCCATGCCGATCTTGCGGTCGGCTGCCCTGCGTTCGGTGTCCAGCAGGGTCTGGTAAAGCGGCTTGATCCTGGCAAGCGCCTCGGCGCGCGGCGAACGGCGGTTGGAGTGAAAGCCGATGACCTGGCCGCCCACGTCGAAATTGGGCGTCACGTGGGCCAGAACCCAGTAATGGTCGCCGTTCTTTGCCCGGTTGTTGACATAGGCGAACAGCTCGCGCCCGGATGAAATGGTGTCCCACAGCAGCTTGAAGATGGCGCGCGGCATTTCGGGGTGGCGGATCATGCTGTGCGGCTGGCCGATGCACTCCTCCTCGGAGTAGCCGGACACGGTCAGGAACACGTCGTTGACATAGGTCAGCCGGCCCTTGAGGTCGGTTTTCGACACGATGATTTCGTCATCGGGAAAACGGCGCTCGATACCGGTAAGCGCCTTGCCGTTAACGGACATGCGCCAGTCCCCTCTGAAATGTGTTCGATGCTTGCATGACGATAGGGATGGTGTGTGAATGTCGTTTCTGGACTATGTGAACGCTATATAAAAATTTGCAAGTGAGTTGTGAAGGCAAAGTTGTTGTGCGTATCGAATAATGAATTGTTCATAAATAATCTTATGCACTGCTGTGCAGGTGTTGGTTTTATCGCTGGTATGGTCGGGTGAATTTCTACGTGTGGGCGGTAGTTACAGGCGCGCAAAAGGACATGCCCGCCTGGGGGTCGAATGACCACCGCATGCGGGCATGCCGAAAATTCGCCTTGTCGGCGTCGGTCAGTGGGACATCAGGACGGGCAGCGTCATATGCCGCAGGATATGGCGGGTGCCCGCCCCCTTGAAGAAGGGCAGATGATAGCCGCCATGGGCGCCCATCACCAGCAGGTCGGCACCCTGGTCGAAGGCGCGCGACAGCAACAGGTCCATGATGCCGATCTCCTCGCCGGCCAGGACTTCGCGGGCGACCACCACCGCATGGGCGGACAGGTGATCCTGGATGGACAGCGGCGGCAGGGTGGTGGCTGGCTGGCCCTTGGCCGGCTGGCCGCGCACGGTCAGCACTTCCACGTGGCTGGCGCCGTGCATCAGCGGCAGCGCGTCGTGCAGGGCGCGGGCGGCCTCGCGCCCGCCGTTCCATGCCACCAGCACGTTGGTGCCGATGGTGGGATAATTGCCGACCGACGGCAGCACCAGCACCGGTCTTCCGGATTGCAGGATAACGTGCTCCACCAGTTCCTCGGGGGCCTGCTTGCCCTCGTGGTGCTGGCCCAGCACGGCAAGGTCGTGGAAGCGGGCGGCCACCATGGTTTCGTGCAGCACATGCCCCGCCTCGCCATGGGCCAGGCTCCACCACCGGGTCGGCACGGCGGCCCCGGCGACGGCGGCCAGGAACTGTTCCTCGGATTGCTTGGCGGCCAGGGCAAAGGCATCCGAGGCCCGGCGCGCCACGGCCGCCGCCGGCTGATGCTCGGCGCGGGCGAACAGGCCGGTCAGGCGCCCGCCGAAGCGGGTCGCCAGATGCAAAGCGGTGGCGATGCGCAATGCGTCGCGGTCGCCGCCATCCAGGTGGACCAGGATGTCCTTGATCATGCCAACCCCCTTTATGCTTGGATGCCGCGCTTTTTCAGCCACGGCGCCAGCACGCCGACGATGCCGCTGCGGAAGGCCAGCACGCAGACGACGAAGATCGCGCCCTGGATGATGGTCACCCACGACCCGGCTTCGGAGAAGTAGTTCTGGATGGTGACCACCAGGAAGGCGCCCACGGTCGGGCCGAACACGGTGCCGACACCGCCCAGCAGCGTCATCAACACCACCTCGCCCGAGGCATGCCAGTGGACGTCGGCCAGGGACGCCAACTGGAACACCAGGCTTTTGACCGAGCCGGCCAGACCGGCCAGCGTGGCCGACAGCACGAACGCCATCAGCTTGTAGCGCTCCACCTGATAGCCCAGCGAGACGGCGCGCGGTTCGTTGTCGCGGATGGCCTTGAGCACCTGGCCGAAGGGCGAGTGCACCACGCGATAGAGGAACAGCAGTGCTGCGACGAACACCGCCAGCACGAAGTAGTACATGTTCAGCATCTGCGACAGGTCGATCAGGCCGAACAGATGGCCGCGCGGCACGCCCTGGATGCCGTCCTCGCCCTGGGTGAAGGGGGCCTGTCCGGCCAGGAAGAACATCAACTGCGCCAGCGCCAGCGTGATCATGGCGAAATAGATGCCCTGGCGGCGGATGGCCAGCCAGCCCACCACCGTGCCCATCACCGCCGCCAAGGCGACGCCGGCCAGGATCGCCAGTTCCGGGGTCAGGCCCCATTCCTTGGCGGCGTGGGCGGTCACATAGGCCGACCAGCCGAAGAACATGGCATGGCCGAAGGACAGCAGGCCCACATAGCCCAGCAGCAGGTTGAAGGCCGAGGCGAACAGGGCGAAGCACAGCCCCTTCATCAGAAAGACCGGGTAGATGCCGAACGGCGCGGCCAGCGCGAGCGCCAGCAGCGCAAGCACGAACAGAAGCTGGCGCGAGGTGGGCCGCGCGGGTGCGGCGGCCGGCGCGCTCAGGGTGACGTCTTGCTTGGCCATTGTCTCACGCTCCCTTGCCGAACAGGCCGGCGGGCTTGACGAGCAGCACCACCACCATGACCATGAAGATGACGGTCGCCGCTGCCTCGGGGTAGAACACCTTGGTCAATCCCTCGAGAAGGCCAAGCATGAAGCCGGTGAGGATGGAGCCCATGATGGACCCCATGCCGCCGATCACCACCACGGCGAACACCACGATGATCAGGTTCGAACCCATCAGCGGGTTGACCGAATAGACCGGCGCCGCCAGCACGCCGGCGATGGCGGCCAAGGCCACGCCGAAACCGTAGGTCAGGGTGATCATGATCGGCACGTTGATGCCGAAAGCCTGGACCAGGGCCGGGTTTTCCGTGGCGGCGCGCAAATAGGCGCCCAGCTTGGTCTTTTCGATGGCGAACCAGGTGCCCAGGCACAGCACCAGCGAGGCCGCAACCACCCAGCCGCGATAGATGGGCAGGTACATGAAGCCTAGGTTCCAACCGCCGGCCAGTTCCTTGGGCACGGCATAGGGCATGCCGGAAATGCCGTAAAGCTGGCGGAATGCGCCTTCGATGATCAGCGCCAGCCCGAAGGTCAGCAGCAGGCCGTAAAGGTGGTCCAGCTTGTACAGCCGCGACAGCATGGTGCGTTCGATGATGATACCCACCACCGCCACCAGCACGGGCGCCAGTGCCAAAGCCACCCAATAGCCGGCGCCGGCATAGGTCAGCAGCAGCCAGGCGACGAACGCGCCCATCATGTACTGGGCGCCGTGGCTGAAATTGATGATGTTGAGCAGGCCGAAGATCAGGGCCAAGCCCAGGCTGAGCATGGCATAGAAGGCGCCGTTGATCAGGCCCAGCAGAAGCTGGCCGAACAATGCCGCCGCCGGGATGCCGAAGACCGTCATCATCGCGTCGAATCCTCCGTGACGGGGCGCCCCGAAGGGCGCCCCCCGGGCGTCGTTACATCAACCGGTCAATGAATTGACCGGTTGTATTGTCCCTCGCCGGGCGCCGCCTCCGGCGGCTTGGCCGCCGCCGCAATGGCGGCCGGATACCGGCCAACAGGTCAAACCAAAGGTTGGCCGGTCTCACTTCTTCACCAGCGCGCAGGTGCTCTCGGACAGGGGCTTGAACGCCTCGTCGCCCGGAATGGTGCGCAGGATGTTGTAGTAATCCCACGGCCCCTTGGACTCGGACGGCTTCTTCACCTGCGCCAGATACATGTCGTGGACCATGCGGCCATCGGGGCGCACCTTGCCGTTGACGGCGAAGAAGTCCTTGATGGGCAGGGTGCGGATCTGGTTCGCCACCTTGGCGCCTTCGTCGGTCTTGGCCGCCTCGACCGAGCGCAGGTAATGCAGGACCGAGGAATAGACGCCGGCATGGACCATGGTGGGCATGCGGTTCTTCATCCGCTCGCTCCAGCGCTTGGCAAACGCGCGGCTGGCGTCGTCGCGATCCCAGTAATAGCCGGTGGTCAGCATCATGCCCTGGGCGGTGTCCAGGCCCAGCGAGTGGACGTCGGAAATGAACACCAGCAGGCCCGCCAGCGATTGCCCGGCCTGGGTGATGCCGAATTCCTTGGCCTGCTTGATGGCGTTGATGGTGTCGGAGCCCGCATTGGCCAGGCCGATGATCTTGGCCCCCGACGCCTGCGCCTGCAGCAGGAAGGACGAGAAGTCGGAATTGGGGAAGGGATGGCGCACCGCCCCCTTGACCGTGCCGCCATTGGCCTTGACCACCTTGGCGGTCTGCGCCTCGAGGTCGTGGCCGAAGGCATAATCCGCGGTCAGGAAGTACCACGAATCGCCGCCCTGCTTGACCACCGCATTGCCGGTGCCCACCGCCATGGCATAGACGTCGTAGGTCCAGTGGAAGCCGGTGGCCGAGCACTTGTCGTTGGTCAGGATGGTCGAGCCGGCGCCCGAGTTGATGTCCACCTTGCCCTTCTCTCGGCTGACCTCGCGCACCGCCACGGCGGCCGCGGTGGTGACCAGGTCGAAGATGGCGTCAACCTGCTCGGTGTCGTACCATTTGCGCGCGATGGAAGAGGCGATGTCCGCCTTGTTCTGATGATCGGCCGAGACGAGTTCGATGGGCATGCCGTTCAGCTTGCCGCCGAAATCCTCGATCGCCATCTGGGCCGCCACCACCGAACCCTGGCCGGCCAGGTCCGAATAGGTGCCGGAAAGGTCGGTCAGAACGCCGATCTTGATCTTGTTGTCGCTGTATTGCGCGTTCGCCGTGCCGGTCATCAGCGCCAAGGCGGCGACCGCACCCACCAACGTCTTCTTCAGCATCGTGAACACTCCTCCATGTGTGTCGTGCGGGCTTGTTGCCCTTTGGCACGTTCTTCGTTCGTCACCGCCGGTTCTTGTCCGGCGTCCGTGGCGGCCCCGGGGTGCCCGGGGCCTGACGGGCCAGGAATCCGGTCACACCCCCAGATAGGTCTTGAGCTTGCCCATGTTGGCCTCAAGCTCCGCATTGGGGATCATGTCCACCACGCGTCCGTGTTCGACCACGTAATGGCGGTCGGCCACGGTGGCGGCGAAGTGGAAGTTCTGTTCCACCAGCAAGATGGTGAAGCCGCGCGCCTTGAGCTGGCGGATGATGTCGCCGATATGCTGGACGATGACGGGGGCCAGGCCCTCGGTCGGTTCGTCCAGCAACAGCAGCTTGGCCCCCGTGCGCAGGATGCGCGCGATGGCCAGCATCTGCTGCTCGCCGCCCGACAGCTTGGTGCCCTGGCTGGACGCGCGCTCCTGGAGGCGCGGAAACAGGGCGTACACCTCGTCCACGGTCAGCCCGCCGGGCTGCACCACCGGCGGCAGCATCAGGTTCTCGCGCACGTTGAGCGAGGCGAAGATGCCGCGTTCCTCGGGGCAATAGGCCAGGCCCAGCCGGGCGATGCGGTTCGAGCTGAGCTTGATGGTCTCGGTGCCGTCGTATTGCACCGAGCCGGTGCGCTTGGCGACGATGCCCATGATCGAACGCATGGTCGAGGTTTTGCCGACGCCGTTGCGGCCCAGCAGGGTGACCACCTCGCCGGGATGGATTTCAAAGGTCATGCCGTGCAGGACGTGGGACTCGCCGTACCACGCCTCCAGCCCCTCGACCTTCAGCAGGGGAACGCCGCCGTCACGCATGGCCGCCCACTCCGTGTCCCATGTAAGCCTCGATCACCTCGGGATTGGCCGAGATTTCCGCATACGGCCCCTCGGCCAGCACCTTGCCCAGTTTCAGCACGGTGATGGTGTCCGACAGGTCGGCGACGACCGATAGGTTGTGTTCGACCATCAGCACGGTGCGGTCCCGGGCCACCTGGCGGATCAGTTGGGCGGTGCGCGCCACGTCTTCCGTGCCCATGCCGGCCATGGGCTCGTCCAGCAGCAGCATCTCGGGGTCCAGCGCCAGGGTGGTGGCGATCTCCAGCGCCCGCTTGCGGCCATAGGACAGCTCGCCCGCCGGGGTGTCGCGCCACTGGGTCACACCGACCGCGTCCAGCAATTCCTCGGCCCGCGCGTCCAGTTGCGACAGCGACCGGTCCGAGCGCCAGAACTGGAACGAGTTGCCCAGCTTGCGCTGCAGCGCCACGCGCACGTTCTCCAGCGCGGTCAGGTGTCCGAACACCGCCGAGATCTGGAAGCTGCGCACCATGCCCTGGCGGGCGATGGCGGCCGGCTTGGCGTGGGTGATGTCGCGCCCGTTGAACAGGATGGTTCCGCGCGACGCCGGCAGGAACTTGGTGATCAGGTTGAAGCAGGTTGTCTTGCCGGCGCCGTTGGGGCCGATCAGGGCGTGGATCGTGTGCCGCCGTACCTTTAGGTTGACGTCGGACACGGCGACAAAACCTTTAAATTCCTTTGTAAGGTTACGGGTTTCGACGATGAAATCGTCCCCCATGGAACCCTCCCGTTACAAGTTCTTATTGTTGCGGCGCAACATTTTATTGCTGCATCGCGGCATTTCCCCGTCCCTATATTAAAGTGTTACGCCTTGCGACGCGCACCTGGGCCGGAATTTTTCAAAAGTAGGCCATGAGTTCTTTTGCCTGTCAAATAATGATTGTGGGGATGGTGGCGGCGCGGCACAAGACTGGGCAGCAGCAATCCATGCCGCCGCCGTGATTTTTTTGCCAACACCACAGCTTGGTGGCGCTTTACCGTCAATCGGCCGAGCGGCCGGGCGGCATGGGACATCGGTCCTGGCCGATGGTCTTTGTCGCCTTGGCCGTTGGTTGGCATGCCCCTGTGAACACTGGTTTTTTCTTTTCCGGCTTCCCATCTGTCCGGGAAAGGGGACGACGCCCATGAGCATGACCGGCCATCTGCTTGCGCAAGACCGGGCCGCGCGCGCCGAGTTGCGCGGCTGGCTGCTGCTGGCGTTGGGGGCGCTGGCGGTGGCCGGCGGGCTGGCGCTGGCGCTGGTGGCGTCGCGCATGCCGGGGCTGCAGGAGCGAGTGCCGTGGGGGGCGGACTTCTTCCATCGCGGGCTGGTCACCCACGTGGTCTTTTCGTTCCAGGTCTGGCTGCTGGCCATGCTGGGCGCGCTGAGCGGGCTGGTCGCCGCCCCGCGCGGGCGGGCGCTGGGCTTTGCCGGGCTGGCGCTGGCCCTGGCCGGATGCGGCCTGTTGCTGGTGCCCACCCTGAACGGCGGGGGCGAGGCGTCCTTGAACAATTACGTGCCGGTCCTGGTGCATCCGCTGTTCTATGCCGGGCTGGCCGTGCTAGCGGCGGGGGTGGCGCTGGCATGCTTGCGCGGGCTGGGCACGCCGGACGGCCTGGGATGCGCTTCGTTCTGCCTGTTGTCGGCCTTGGCCTGTTTCGCCCTGGCCGCCCTGCTGATCCCCGCCGGAACCCCCATCGAACACTTCAACGAGCGCCTGTTCTGGGGCGGCGGCCATGTGCTGCAACTGGTCAATGCGGCGCTGTTGCTGACGGGATGGCAAATGCTGGCGCGGGCAGAATGGGGGCGGGAGCTGGTGCCGGCGTGGCCAGCGCGCGCCGCCTTCGGCGTGCTGATGCTGGCGGCGGCCATGGCCCCCTTCGCCTATCGCCTGGACGTGCTGGGGCTGCCCCACCGTCAGGCGTTCACCGCGCTGCTGTGGGCGGGCCTGCCGCTGGCGCCCCTGGTGTTCGCCGCCGCGCTGTGCCTGCGGCTGTGGCGCGGGCCGCGCGACTGGCGTTCGCCTGCGCTGCTGGCCCTGGTGCTGTCGCTGGCGGTGTTCGGCCTGGGCGGATTGGCCGGGTTCGGGCTGGGTGTGGCCGACACCCGCACGCCGTCCCATTACCATGCGGTGATCGGCGGGGTGAACCTGGCGCTGATGGGGGTGATCCATGCGCGCCTGCTGCCGGCCATCGGGCGCGGCGGCGCCGGCTGGGTGCGGGCGCAATTCCTGTTGTATGGCGGCGGACAGGCGCTGCACGCGCTCGGCTTTTATCTGGCCGGGCTGGCCGGGGTCGCGCGCAAGACCGCCGGCGCCGAGCAGGGGTTGGACAGCGCGCTCAAGCTGGCCGCCATGGGGGTGGTCGGCCTGGGCGGCGCCATTGCCGTGCTGGGCGGCGTGATCTTCGTGGTGCAGGTTTCGGGCCGCCTGCTGCGGCGGGGGGGCGAGCATGGCTGAGGCGCGAATGGCAGAGCGTTGGGCCGCCGCCCTGGTGCTGGCCGGCGGCATCGGGCTGATGGCGGCATGGCCGGGATGGCGGCTGACCGATGCGCCGCCGGCCGACGCCTATGCCCAGAACCCCGAGCTGTTCCTGGCCGCCGCCGAAACCTATGCCCAGGCCCATGGGGCGGGGGAACGCGACGGCATGACCGTGGTGCGGCCGCCGCCGGGCGCCGAGGTGCCGGTGGTGGCGCGCCGGTTCGAATTCTGGCCGGCGCTGGAATTGCAGGCGGGCGAACGCTATCGCCTGCACGTGATGGCGCTGGACACCGTCCACAGCGTGGTGGTGCAGGGGCGCGAATTCGCCCTGCTGCCCGGTCAGGTGCGGATGGTGGAGATCACCGCCGCCCCCGACGCGCCGCCGATCCTGCAATGCGGCGAATATTGCGGGCTTGGCCACAATCGCATGCGCGGCGCGGTGATGGTGGTGCCCTGAGGCCGGGTGACGTGGCCCTCAGCCGCCGGTGGCGGCGCACAGCCGGCGCAGATGCCCGACATCGTCGATGCGCACGGCGTTGCCCTCGGTCCGCACGCCCAGGTCGCGCAGGCGGGCCAGCACGCGGCTCAGCGATTCGCGGCGGATGCCGACCCGGCTGGCCAGCACTTCCTTGTTGAACGGCAGCGCCACCAGGGCGGCCCCTTCGCGCGCCTCGGTCAGCGCCAGCAGGAACTCGGCCACCCGCTGCCATGGCGGCGATTGCTTGAGATGGCGGATTTCGCCCGACAGCCGTTGGTGCCAGCGGCACATGCTGGTCAGCATGCGATAGGCCACCGCGTGGTCGGTGCGCAGCGTGTTGACGAAGGCGCGGCGGCCGACGCGGATCACGGTGGCGTCCTCGATCACCTCGGCATGCAGCGGAAAGCTGCCCTGGGACAACATGGCGGCCTCGCCGAAGCTGGACACCGGCGTGAACACCTCGACGATGCTTTCGCGGCCGTCCGGGGTCAGGGCGAACAGCTTAATCTGGCCGTCCAGCACGATGTAGAAGCAATCGGCCTGGGTGCCGGCGGAAAACAGCAGCGTGCGGCGCTCGCAGGCGAGCGCGCTGGCGTCGGCCATCAGGCGTTCCAGCACCGCATGGTCCAGGCCGCCGAACAGCGGCAGCGACATCACCTGGGCGGCCAGTTGCGGGCCGGTGGCGCGATGGCGCGGCAGGCTGTCGTGGGGACGGGTGCAGCCGGGCTTGGGAACCAGGCAGATCTGGCGGCAGGGGCAGCTCACGTCATCCCTCCGTCGTTACCGGTATCCAGGGATTCCGCCAATTGGCGCAGGGCGTCCACGTCGGTGATGTCCACCCTGTCGCCGCGACCGGTTTCCACCCCCCAGTCGCGCAGCTTGGCGAAAGCCCGGCTCAGCGTCGCCGGCTCCATGCCCAGCCGGTCGGCCAGCAGCCGCTTTTCGCACGGCAGCCGCACCACCGCATGCCCGTGGGCCGACCCCGCCAGCGCGGCCAGATAGCTGGCCAGCCGCTCGGTGGTGGATTGCAGCTTGAGCTCGGTGATTTCCTTGATCTGGCCGCGCAGCGAGCCGGCCATCTCGGCGATCATCGCCAGCGCCTGGTCGAAATGCCCGTCCAGATGGCTGGTCAGGCGCGGGCCGGCCACCACGGCGGCCAGGGTGGGTTCGGCCACCCGCGCGGTGGCGGCATGGCGGCCGCCGGGCATCAGGGCGTCGGCGCCCACGGTCTCGCCCTCGCCCAGCCGGGCCAGCACCTCGGGCGGCTGGCCGGGCGGCTGAATCACCAGCTCCACCAGCCCCTGCATGATGACATAAAGCCGCAGGGCGTCGTCGCCCTGGCAAAACAACGTCTCGCCTTCGGCGAACACCACCGTTTGCGGCTCGTCCAGCACGGTCGCCAGATCGCCGGCCGGCATGGCGCCGAACAGCGGGTGGGTGCGCAAGGTGTCCAGGGTGTCGGAATTCATTGCCCCCTCCGATCCCCAAATGCGGTGGGCAGAGAGTCGCGCGAGCGGGTGCCCTGGCCCTTGACTTTGGTCAGGCCCGACGAAAAAGCCCCGGGAAGCCAGGGCTTCCCGGGGCCGCCTCACGCCAGGGCGTGATGCTTAGTAGATGTCGTGCTGGGTGTTGTGCACGTTGAACTTGCCGGTGGGCGTGATCAGCTTGGGATCCTTGATCACCGCCTTCATCTTCAACGTCTTGTCGTCGATGACCACGATGGCCGAGGGATCGGTCTTGCCGGCCCAGATCGAGAACCACACTTCGTCGCCGGCCTCGTTGTACTCGGCCTGCACCACGCGCTTGACCGCCTTGGTGTCAGGCAGGTTGGCCATGGCGGCGACGTTGATGACCTGCGGCCCCTTTTCCAGGTTGGTGATGTCGTAGACGGTCACCGACTCGGCGGCTTCCTTCTCGGGCATCAGGGGCGCGTCGGCCCACAGGTGCTTGGACTTGGGGTGGGTCTTGACGAACAGCGAGCCGGAGCCGTGGTTCTTCAGTTCCTCGACCACCTTCCAGGCGTATTGCGGATTCTTTTCCGGATCGGTGCCGATCAGGCTGATCACGTCCGCGCCCAGGTGCGAGGTCGCCCACACCGGACCGTACTTGGGATGGATGAAGTTGGCGCCGCGGCCCGGATGCGGCTTGGACTTGGTGTCCACCAGGGCGGCCAGCTTGCCTTCCTTGGTATCGACGACCGCCACCTTGTTGGAGGCGTTGGCGGCCACCAGGAAGTAGCGCTTGGTCGAGTCCCAGCCGCCGTCATGCAGGAACTTGGCGGACTCGATGGTGGTCTCCTTCAGGTTCTTGATGTCGGAGTAGTCCACCAGCTTGATCTGGCCGGTTTCCTTGATGTTGATGACCCATTCCGGCTTGATGACCGAAGAGACGATCGAGGCCACGCGCGGCTCTGGATGGTATTCGCCGTCCACGGTCACGCCGCGGGTCGAAACCACCTTCAGCGGCTCGAGGGTCTGGCCGTCCATGATCACGTATTGCGGCGGCCAGTACGAGCCGGCGACCGCGTACTTGTCCTCGTAGCCCTGGAACTTCGAGGTATCGACCGAGCGGGCGTCCAGGCCGGTCTTGATGGTCGCGACCACCTCCGGCTTTTCCATCCACAGGTCGATCATGTCCAGCTTGCCGTCGCGGCCGATGACGTAGACATAGCGGCCCGAAGCGGACAGGCGCGAGATGTGCACGGCATAGCCGGTCTTGACGATGCTGACGATCTTCTTGGTGTCGCCGTCGATCAGGGCGACCTCGCCGGCATCGCGCAGGGTGACCGAGAAGACGTTTTGCAGATTGATCTTGTTCATCTGCTTGGTCGGCCGCTTCTCGGGCGGGATGACCACCTTCCAGCTCGCCTTCAGGTCCTTCATGCCCCATTCCGGCGGCGCGTCGGGGGTCATCTGGATGTAGGTGGAGATGTTCTTGATCTCCTCCTTGGTCAGGATGTCGTCGAAGTTCACCATGCCGCCGTCGGTGCCGTTGGTGATGATCTTCTCAAGACGCGCCTGGCCCAGCTTGCGGGTGTTCTCCGGCTCCAGGTTCTTGCCGGTCGCGCCCTTGCGCAGCACGCCGTGGCAGCCCGCACAGCGCTCGAAGTAGATCTTGGCGCTGGCGTCCTTGGCGTCCTTGCCCAACGACGGCTCGTTAGCGAAGGCGGCGGTGCTAACCGCCAACGGCAGCGCCGACATCATCAGCGCGGCTTTGAGTCCCTTCCACATCCTTTACCTCCACGAGTGATCGGTGGCCGGAGTTCCCCCCAAGGGATCCAGCGCTCCAATGTCCGTGAGGATGCAGCGTGTTAAGACCCGTCTCTTTAACCAAAGTCAAATAGCGAGGGCGAAAAGTCCCGCCTGCGGTTTCCACGTATGCCGACAACGTTTGCGAAATTGACCAAGGTCACAAATCCCGGCGTGGCAGCCGCGATAGGGTGCCGATATCGGGGCCGGGAGCGCAAACCCAGGTTGCCCAACGTCAATTCGATTCAGCGGGCCTTCATGTTATGGCTCGGAAAAAAGATAGAGAGGAGACCTTCGGGGTACGGCCATGGCTTCCAACCAATCCTTGCTGACCCGAGTGTTCAGGATACGCATCCTGGGCGCCAGCCTGATCGGCGCTGCGGTCCTGTTTATTGGCGGCATCGTCTTCTGGGGTGCCTTCAATACGGGCATGGAGGCGACGAATACCTTGGATTTCTGCATCTCGTGCCACGAGATGAAGGACAACGTCTACCAGGAATACAAGAAGACCATCCACTACACCAATCGCTCGGGCGTGCGCGCCACCTGTCCGGACTGCCACGTCCCCAAGGACTGGACGCACAAGATGATCCGCAAGATCCAGGCCTCGAACGAGCTTTACCACAAGGTCCTGGGCACGGTTTCGACGCCCGAGAAGTTCGACGCCCGCCGCCTGGAAATGGCCAAGCGTGAATGGGCGCGCATGAAGGCCACCGACTCGCGGGAATGCCGCAACTGCCATGCCTTCGACCAGATGGATCCCGAAAAGCAGAAGCAGCGCGCCCGCAAGCAGCATGAGAGTGCCCAGGAAGATGGCATGACCTGCATCGACTGCCACAAGGGCATCGCCCACAAGCCGGTCCATCAAGGGCTGGAAGACGAGGAGTGAGGATGATGAGCAAGCGTTCCCTGTTCACCACCCTGGGGGTTGCCTCCTGCGCCCTGATGCTGGCCGCCGGCCCCGCCTGGGCCGCCGGCAAGGCCATCGACTGGGCCAAGGTGCCCGAGGCCAAGACGGTTCTGTTCTATCCCGGCCAGTCGTCCTACGAGTGGATCCAGGTCGGCACCGACCACGGCGGCGCCCGGTCCTACACCAAGAAGGGCGAGAAGTGCTCGGGCTGCCATGCCGAGGAAACCGCCGACATGGGCAAGAAGATGGTCAGCGGCGAGAAGATCGAGCCGACCGTCATTCCCGGCAAGCGCGGTTCCATCCCCATGACGGTCAAGGCCGCCTATGACGCCGAGAACCTGTACATGCGCTTCGAGTTCCCGGCCGGTCCGCACAACGCGGCGCCGAACGCGCCGGGCGGCAAGATGGACCCCGACAACGAGGTCAAGGTGGCGCTGATGATCGACGCCGGCAAGGTGGCCGATGCCGACCGCGCCGGCTGCTGGAGCAGCTGCCACGCCGACGCCCGCGACATGCCCAGCGCCCCCAAGAAGGACGGCTATGTCAGCAAGTACCTGCCCGAATCGCGCACCAGCATCTCCATCAAGGACGAGCCGCGCGGCGGCTGGGACAAGGTGAAGCCGCAGGCCGAGCTGGACGCCATGCTGAAGGACGGCAAGTTCCTGGACCTCGCCCGCTACAAGAGCGGCAAGGGCGGCGTGTCCGAGGACGGCTACGTGCTGGGCGAGCGCGTGCTCAAGCAGGACGGCGGCGCCAAGTTCGAGGGCAAGAAGGACGGTGCCAACTGGGTCATCACCATGACCCGCAAGCTCAAATCCGGCCAGCCGGGCGACCATGCCCTCGAGCCGGGCAAGACCTACACCGTCGGCTTCGCCGTCCATGACGACCACGCCTGGGGCCGCTTCCACCACGTGTCGCTGGACATGCGGCTGGGCCTGGACGCCGATGGCGAGATCAAGGCGGTGAAGCAGTAAGGCCGGCCGGCAAGGGAGGCGCGCCATGATCCGCACACTGGCTCCTGTCGCGTTTCTCCTGCTGACGGCGGTGCCCGCCCAGGGCGAAGAGGTGATGCGTGTCGTCATGGACAGGTACCGCTTCGACCCCCTGGCGGTGACGGTGCGGCCCGGCACGGTGGTGGAATGGCTGAATGCGGAAAAGCGCACCAGCCACTCGGTCATCGTCGAAGGCCAGCCCGAATCGGACCGGCTGTTTCCGGGGGAAACGTATCGACACCGCTTCGATGCGCCGGGCCGGTTCACCATTCGCTGCGGTCCCCATCCCGACATGATGGGCACCGTCGAGGTGGCGCGCTGATAGGGGGCAGCCATGACGAGACGCGGCAAGGTTACCTTGGTGGGCGCCGGTCCCGGCGATCCCGAATTGTTGACGGTCAAGGCGGCCCGCGCCATCGCCGGCGCCCAACTGGTGGTGTTCGACCGCCTGGTGGGGGAAGCGGTGCTGGACATGATCCCGCCCCATGCGCGGCGCATCGACGTGGGCAAGGAAACCGGCCACCACGCGCTGCCGCAGGAGGAGATCAACCGCCTGCTGGTGACGCTGGCCGAAGCGGGTGACGACGTGGTGCGCCTCAAGGGCGGCGACCCGTTCATCTTCGGCCGCGGCGGCGAGGAAGCCGAGGCGCTGGCCGCCGCCGGCATCCCGTTCGAGGTGGTGCCCGGCATCACCGCCGCTTCGGGATGCGCCGCAAGCACGGGCATTCCGCTGACCCACAGGGGTGTCGCGGAAAGCGTGCGACTGGTCACCGGTCACCGCATGGACGACCGCGACCTTGATTTGGATTGGACTTCGCTAGCCGATCCCCGGTGCACCCTGGTGGTGTACATGGGGGTGGCGAGCGCGGAGCGTCTCGCCGGCGGCCTACGGGGCGCGGGGCTTTCCGGCGAGACGCCCGTTGCCGTCATCGAGCGCGGCACCACCGCCCATCAGCGCACCTTGTTCTCGACGCTGGCCAATCTGCCGGCCGACATGGCGCGGTGGAATCCGCGGCCGCCCTCGCTGCTGATCATCGGGCGGGTGGTGGAGCGCGCGGTGGTGCCCACGCTGGAGCGGCTGGTGCCCGAGGCGGCGCAATGAAGGCCGCCTTCGCCGTGGCGCTGGCGGCCATGCTGGCGGGACTGTCCGCCCAGGCCGCGCCCAGCGCCTCCCGCCAGGAACAGCTCCGCAACATCGTCGAACAGGATTGCGGCTCCTGCCACGGCCTGACCCGCCGGGGCGGGCTGGGCGCGCCGCTGGTGGCGGAACGGCTGGCCGATTTCGGCGACGAAGCCTTGGCCGCGACCATCCTGGACGGCCGCCCGGGCACGCCCATGCCGCCCTGGCGCGGCCTGCTGAGCGAGGAGGACGCCCGCTGGATCGTCCGCCATCTCAAGGGAGAGGGACCATGAAACGGCTTGCCTGCGCAGCCCTTGCGCTGATGCTGTCCGCCTGTGCCCAGGCGCCGTTGCGCAGCACCGGCGACCTTGGGGTGGTGGTGGAGCGCGCCGACGGCGCCGTGCGGCTGGTCGAGACCACCCGCAGCACCAGCCTGGGCCGCATCACCGGGCTGGGTGACCTTTCCCATGCCTCGGTGGTGTTTTCCCGCGACGAGCGCTACGCCTTCGTGTTCGGCCGCGACGGCGGCCTGACCAAGGTGGACCTGCTGGAAGCCCGCGTGGTCGGCCGCGTGGTGCAGTCGGGCAATTCCATCGGCGGCGCCATTTCCCAGGACGGCACGCTGGTGGCGGTCGCCAATTACGAGCCGGGCGGGGTCAAGGTGTTCGACGCCGCCACGCTTGACCTGCTGGCCGACATTCCCGCCATCGGCGCCGACGGCAGCCGCAGCAAGGTGGTCGGGCTGGAGGATGCGACCGGCAACCGCTTCGCCTTCTCGCTGTACGAATCGGGCGAGATCTGGCTGATCGACCTCAAGGACCCCAAGCGCCCGCAGATCCGCAAGTACACCGGCATCGGCAAGCAGCCCTATGACGCGCTGATCACCGAGGACGGCCGCTATTACATGGCCGGCCTGTTCGGCGAGGACGGCATCGCCATGCTGGACCTGTGGAACCCGGATGCCGGGGTGCGGCGCATCCTCGACCATTACGGCCGGGGCGAACAGCCGCTGCCCGTCTACAAAATGCCGCACCTGGAAGGATGGGCGGCGTCGGGAACCCATGCCTTCCTGCCGACGGTCGGCCGTCACGAGGTGCTGGTGGTGGACACCACCACCTGGCGCGAGGTGGGGCGCATCCCGGTGGCGGGCCAGCCCATCTTCGCCATGCTGCGGCCCGACGGCCGCCAGATGTGGGTGAATTTCGCCCTGCCCGATAACGGCAAGGTCCAGGTGATCGACGTGCCCAGCCTGCAGGTGGTCAAGACCATCGAGCCGGGGCCGGCGGTGCTGCACATGGAATTCACCCCGCGCGGGGAACGGGTGTGGCTGTCGGTGCGCGATGCCGACCGGGTCAGCGTGTGGGACACCGAGACGCTGGAGCAGGTGGGCGAGATGGCGGTGCCCAAGCCGTCGGGCATCTTCTTCACCGCGCGCGCCCACCGGATCGGGTTGTAAGACCATGAACGCCCTCAATGTGCTGGACGCCATCGACCGCCGTCTGCTGGACGATTTTCAGCACGACTTCCCGCTGAGCGCGCGCCCCTATGCCGAGATCGGCGAAAGGCTGGGCATCGCCGAAGCCGAGGTGATGGAGCGTCTGGCGCGCCTGACGCGGGCCGGCGCGGTCAGCCGGGTGGGGGCGGTGATCCGCCCGCACGCGGTGGGCGCCTCGACGCTGGCGGCCATGGCGGTGCCGGCCGAATGGCTGGAACGGGTGGCCGAGCTGGTGTCCAGCTATCCCGAGGTCAACCACAATTACCAGCGCGAGCACCGCCTGAACCTGTGGTTCGTGGTGGCGGCGGCGGGCCGCGACGACGTGGTCGCCGTGCTGGGCGACATCGAGCGGCGCACCGGCATCGGGGTGCTGGACCTGCCCATGCTCGAGGATTTCCACATCGATTTGGGGTTCGGCCTGCGATGGAGCTAGACGCGCGCGATCTCGACTTGGTGTCCGCCCTGTGCGCCGGCCTGACCCTGGACAGCCGGCCCTATCAGACCCTGGGCCAAGCGGTCGGCATGGCCGAGGCCGAGGTGATCCGGCGCCTGGACGCCATGGTGGAAGGGGGCGTCATCCGCCGCCTGGGCGTCATCGTCCGCCACCACGAGCTGGGCTATCGCGCCAATGCCATGGTGGTGTGGGACGTGCCCGACGATCAGGTCCGCGACACCGGCCTGCGCCTGGGCCTGTGCCCCGAGGTGTCGCTGTGCTATCGGCGGCCGCGGCGGCTGCCCCACTGGCCCTACAACCTGTTCACCATGATCCACGGCCGCGACCGTGCCCAGGTGCGCGACGCCCTGGCGCAGATGGCCGAGCGCGAGGGCGTCGCCCATCTGCCGCGCGAGGTGCTGTTCAGCACCCGCCGCTTCAAGCAATGCGGCGCCCGCTACACCCGCCGTCAGGCGGCGGAATGACCATGGACGATACCGACCGCCGCATCATCAACGCCCTGCAGGGCGGCTTTCCGCTGACCCGGCGCCCCTTCGCCGATGCCGCCGCCCCCCTGGGGCTGAGCGAGGGCGAGCTGATCGCGCGCATCCGGACGTTGCGCGAGGCCGGCGTGCT
Source organism: Pseudomonadota bacterium (assembly GCA_023426365.1). Lineage (GTDB taxonomy): Bacteria > Pseudomonadota > Alphaproteobacteria > Rhodospirillales > Magnetospirillaceae > Magnetospirillum. The sequence continues at coordinate 46,932 of JAFAAW010000092.1, read as the reverse complement.
GTCGCGCTTCGGCCCCATGTACAACGCCGACCGCTTCGGCGGCCACAACACCCTGGTGGCCATGGTGGTGCCGGCCGACCGCTTCGACGAAGTGGCGGGGATCGTCAATTCCTTTCCCGAAGTGGCGCACAATTATGCCCGCGACCATGCGCTCAACATGTGGTTCGTCGTCGCCGCCGAAAGCCGCGCCCGGGTGGATGCCGTCTTGACCGAGGTTCAGGCGCTGACCGGCCTGGTGGTGTACGACATGCCGAAGCTTCGCGAATTCCACGTGGGCTTGAGGATCGAGGCATGAGGGCACTGGACGAGATCGACCGTTCCATCATCGTCGCCACCCAGGACGGCCTGCCGTTGTCGCCCGACCCCTATGGGGCGGTGGCCGACGCGTTGGGGCTGGATGCCGATCTGGTCATCGCCCGCCTGGCCGCCATGCAGGCGGACGGCATCATCCGCCGCGTCGGCGTGGTGCCCAACCATTATGCACTGGGCTATCGCTTCAACGGCATGACCGTGTGGGACGTGGCCGACGGCGACGCCGAGGAAGCCGGCCGCCGCCTGTGCGGCCTGGCCTGCGTCAGCCATTGCTATCAGCGCCCGCGCCGCCTGCCGCATTGGCCCTACAACCTGTTCGCCATGATCCACGCCCGCGACGAGGCCACCGCCCGCGCGCTGGTGGATCAACTGGCCGCCGCCCTGGGGGATATGGTGCGCGGCCATCAGGTGCTGTTTTCCACCCGCATCCTGAAAAAGACCGGTCTGCGCCTGACCTGAGAAGAAGGGGGAGGGGATCATGTTCCGCCTGAGCCAGTTCCTGCGCGAGTTGGACACGCCCACCCCGGTGGGGCCGCGCCGCGACCCCAAGGGGCCGGTGGTGATCTGGAACCTCGTGCGGCGCTGCAACCTGCTGTGCCGGCACTGCTATTCCGGCAGCACCGACAAGGATTTCAGCGGCGAGCTGACCGCCGCCGAGGTCAAGGCCACCATGGCCGACCTGCGCGCCTTCGGCGTGCCGGCGCTGATCCTGTCGGGGGGCGAGCCGCTGTTGCGTCCCGATCTGTTCGAACTGGCGGCCGAGGCCAAGGGCTTGGGCTTTCCCAGCGTGGCGTTGTCCACCAACGGCACCCTCATCGACGAGGCCACCGCCGACCGCATCCGCGATGCCGGGTTCGACTATGTCGGCATCTCGGTGGATGGCATCGGCGCCGTGCACGACACCTTTCGCGGCCGCCCCGGCGCTTTCGCCGAGGCGCTGAACGGCATCCGCCGCTGCACCGCGCGCGGGGTCAAGGTGGGCCTGCGCTTCACCATGACCCGCGACAACGCCCATCACCTGCCCGACATCCTGGTGCTGCTGCGCAACGAGGGCGTGGGCAAGTTCTATTTCTCGCACCTGAACTATGCCGGGCGCGGCAACGCCAACCGGGGCGAGGACGCGGAAAGCATCATGACCCGACGGGCCATGGATACCCTGTTCGCCGTGGCCCGCCGTATGCCCGAGGTGGAGTTCGTCACCGGCAACAACGATGCCGACGGCGCCTATTTCCTGAAATGGGTGGAACGCCACCGCCCCGACCGCGCCGCCCACGTCCGGGGCAAGCTGGCGCAATGGGGCGGCAACGCCTCGGGCCGGAACGTGGCCAACATCGACAATCTGGGCTGGGTCCACCCCGACACCATGTGGTGGCACGAGCGCCTGGGCAATGTGCGCGAGCGGCCGTTCTCGGCCATCTGGAGCGACGTCTCCAACCCGCTGATGGCCGGCCTCAAGCAGTTTCCGCGCACGCTGTCCGGCCGCTGCGGCGCCTGCGCCCATCTGCCGCTGTGCAACGGCAACAGCCGGGTGCGGGCGGAGCGGGTGCATGCCGACCGCTGGGCCGAGGACCCCGGCTGTTACCTGACGGACGAGGAGATCGCCGCATGAAGCCGCTCGTCCTGGCCGCAATCCTGGCATTGGCCGCGCCTGCCGCCGCGCTTGCCGGCGACGACCCGGCGCGGCTTTACACCGAGCATTGCGCCGCCTGCCATGGCGGCGACCGGCTGGGGGCCATCGGCCCGGCGCTGTTGCCGGAGAATTTGGGCCGCATCAAGCCGGGCGAGGCCGAATCGGTGATCGCCGACGGGCGTGCGGCCACCCAGATGTACGGCTTCCGCGACAAGCTGTCGTCCGACCAGATCAAGGCGCTGGCCAAATACGTGATGACCCCGCTGCCCGCCGTGCCCGAATGGGGGATGGAGCAGGTCAGGGGCAGCCATCTGGTGGTGACCGACCCGGCCACGCTGCCCGGCAAGCCGCCGTTCAAATCCGACCCGCTCAACCTGTTCACGGTGGTGGAGGGCGGCGACCACCACGTCACCATCGTGGACGGCGACCGCATGGAGCCGCTCTATCGCTTCCAAAGCCGCTTCGCCCTGCATGGCGGCGCCAAATACTCGCCCGACGGCCGCTTCGTCTATTTCGCCTCGCGCGATGGCTGGGTGTCCAAGGTGGACATGTGGACCGGCAAGCTGATGGCCGAGGTGCGCGCCGGCATCAACACCCGCAACGTGGCGGTGTCCGATGACGGGCGCTTCCTGATGGTGGGCAACGTGCTGCCCCATACCCTGGTGGCGCTGGATGCCCGCGACCTTTCGCCCATGCAGGTGATCCCGGTGGCCGGCGACGGCAAGACCAGCCGGGTGTCGGCGGTCTATACCGCGCCGCCGCGCCATTCCTTTGTGGTCGCCCTGCGCGACCTTCAGGAAATATGGGAAATCCCCTATGCCGACGATGCCGGGCCGGTGATGAACGGCTTTGTCCATTCCCGCGAAAAGGGGTTCGAGGAAGGCATCAGCATGGGCGGCCGGTTCCAGGCCCTGCGCATCCGCGTGCCGGACTACATGGACGATTTCTTTTTCGACCCCGGCTACGAACGGGTCATGGGCGCCTCGCGCGATGGCGGCAAGGGGCTGGTGGTGGACCTGGACCTCAAGCGCAAGGTGGCCGACCTGGACCTGGCGGGCATGCCGCATCTGGGCTCGGGCATCGTGTTCTGGAAGGACGGCAGGCCGATGATGGCCACGCCCCACCTGAAGGAGGCGGTGGTCAGCGTTATCGACATGACCACCTGGGCCACGGTCAAGCGCATTCCCACCCTGGGGCCAGGCTTCTTCATGCGCGGGCACGAGAAGACGCCCTATGCCTGGGTGGATGTGTCCATGGGCAAGGAAAAGGATGCGATGCAGATCATCGACACCCGCACGCTCGAGGTGGTCAGGACCATCCGCCCGGCGCCCGGCCGGCTGACCCGCCATGTGGAATTCACCCGCGACGGCCGCCGCGCCCTGGTGTCGCTGTCGGAAAAGGACGGCGCCGTCATGGTGCTGGACGCCGCCACCTTCGCCGAGGTCAAGCGCCTGCCCATGAGCGCGCCCATCGGCAAGTACAACGTCTGGAACAAGATCACCTATTCCACCGGCACCAGCCATTAGACCGTGATGCCCATATGTGCCTCACGGTCTGATCCTTGTAACTTTTGCCCTCGCCGGGCGCTGCCTCCGGTGGCTTGGCCGCGCCCGCAACGGGCGCCCCAGCAACGCGCCTCATAGTTAGGGCGCGTTGCTGTAGTCGGTATGGCAACTCCGGTTGACGGGGCAAGAACAAGAAAAAGCCCCCTTCCAGTTGGGGAAGGGGGCCAGTCGACCATGGCGTTCAACGTCGCCTCATGATCCTTCACATGGGGGCGGGGTCGGGGGCTTTCCAGTCCTCGCGGCACAGCCATGACTCCGGTGGGGTACGGCGCGCCTGTCCCAGCCGCAGGGCCTGTACCATCAGGGTAAGGCCCTGCCACCCCGCCGCCGCCCAAAAGCCCATGGCCGGCATGCCGGCGATCAGCCCCAGGGTCAAAGGCACCAGCAGCATGTTGCGGCCGGCCGCCACCAGCCGGAACACGCTGTCGAAGCGCCGCCATTCGTGCAGGGCAAAGCCGGCGCGCCAGCGGAACAGGGCCTCGCCCGCCGGCAGCAGGATGCTGCCCGCCACCAGGATCAGCATGGGAAGGGCGTCGCCGCCATCGCCCGACCACCAACCCCACCACCATAGCGGTGGGTGAAGCAGCGCCACCGCATGCCCCACGCCGGCGCGCACCTGGGAAAACGACAGCGTCAGCCGCGCCAGCCGGCCGTCAACCGCATCAACCAGACTGGTCAGCCACGCCACCGTCAGCCCGGTGCCCAGCCAGCCGGCGTGCAGCAGCAGCGCGGTCAGTGCGGCCAGCAGCAGGTTGAGCGCGGTGACGTGGCCGGGCGACAGGTTCAGCCCGACCACCAGGCGCGCCAGCGCCCGCGCCGGAGTGGGCCACACCGCCAGGCTGACGGCGTCGGCGATGGCAGGGCTGGCCTGGTCGAACAGACGGTCCTCCACCGTGCGCCGGGTCTCGGGCGTGACCGGCATGACCAGCGGGCCGGAACCGCGCCGACGCGCAAGCTCGGCCGCGGCGACAAGCTGGCGGCCCCGCCGCAGGGGCAGGCCGGCGGGCATGGTCCCGTTTCCGTCCAGCACGGCGGCCATCGCGGCCGCCTGTTCGCGGCCGACCAGCGCGGCGGTGGGCTGGCCGTCACCCCGCACCACCGCTACCGGCGCGCCCCGGACCAGGGCGGCGATCAGCGCGTCGTCGTAGACGTGGTCGCCCCGCAACATCAGCACGGTGTCGCCGCCGGCCGGCGGCCGGCCGGTCCACGGGGCGGCATCCCAAACCCCGGCGCGGGCCAGCGACCGGCGCAGCCGGTCCACCGGCGTGCTGCCCCACACCAGGACGGGGCTATGGCCGATCCAGCGGGCGGCAGCCGCATGCCGGCGTGGGGCGGTGGGGGCGGTTTCGGTCATGGGACTGCATAGCCCGGCGTGCCGCCGGGCGGCCAGGGGCCAGCCGGGGTATCGCCTTCGGCACCGGGCGAACCCGAGCACCCCCCGGCCGTTTGTTCCATGGGCCATGATGGCAAGGGAACGCGCATGAGGGCGCCGACGCTGACCGCCTTGGTGCTGGCCGGCCCGCGCAAGGGCGGCGACCCGCTGGCTAATGCCTTCGACGTGCCGCACAAGGTGGTGGTGCCGGTGGCGGGGCGTCCCATGGGGGAATGGGTGGTGGACGCCTTGCGCGCCAGCCCGCTGGTCGGCCGTGTGCTGGTGGCCGCCGACTGGCGCACCTTGGGCAATGAGGTCACGTTCATGACGCCTCAGCGGGTGGTGCCGGTGGCCGCCTTTCCCACCATCGGCGATACGGTCGAGGCGGTGCTGGACGCGGTGGTGCCGCCGCTCCTGATCACCACCGCCGACAACCCGCTGTTGACGCCCGCCATCGTGGCGGAATTCCTGGGCAAGGTCCCGGCCGATGCCGACGGCGCGGTGGCGGTGGCCCGGCGCGAGGTGGTGCGCGCCGCCTATCCCCAGGCCCGGCGGGTCTATATGCGTTTCCGCCGGGCGCGGGTGACCGGCTGCAATCTGTTCCTGCTGGCCGGTGCGCCGGCGCGGGCGGCCGTGCGGGTGTGGACGCGCATGGACGCCGCCCGCACCGATCCCGCCGCCATGATCGGTGCGCTGGGCATGGGATCGCGCCTGCTGTGGTCGCTGGGCCTGCTGACGGTGGATGGTGCCGCGCGGCGATTGTCGCGCCGGGTGGGGGCGCGGCTGGCGGTGGTGGAGATGGCGTCGCCCGAGGCGGCGCTGGACGTGGACTGGCCCGAGGATCTGCGGCTGGCGGAAAGCATCCTGGTCGCGCGCCCCTAGGGCATGGCGGTTGCCGCCAGTTTGCGCTTTTCCCGATGGACCCAGCCGCGCGCCAGCAACTCGGCCCGGCCCAGATCGCCGGGGTAATCCACTTCGGTCCAGTCCAGCCCGGCGACGGAGAACGGCGCCACCACACCATGGGCGGCCAGATCGTCAACCGCCGCCAGGAACCAGCGGGAAACCCCGCGCGGCTGGCGCATCACGCTGTCAACCGCCGCCGCAAGCAGCGGTCCGCCCACGCCCTGCAGATGGACCACGCCCACGGATTCCGCGTCGGTGGCCTCGGGCGTCAGGGTCTTGCCGATGCGGGCCACCCGGCCGTCGCGGATTTGCACCTTCACGTCGTCGGCGTCGTAAACCGGCTTGACGTCGGTGGTGACGGTGATGGGGGCCTGGGCGCCGTTGCGCACACGGATCAGCACCTCGGGATCGAACAGGGTGTCGCCATTGACGATGGCGACATCGCCGCACAGGTGATCGCGGGCGGCCCAGCAACTGGCGATGTTGTCGGCGACGCCGAAGAACGGATTGTAAAGCGTTGAAACACAAAGGCTGCTGGGGCGCTCGCGGGTCACTTCCGCCTCGACCTTGTCGGCGGCGAAGCCGGTGATCACCACCACCTCGTCAACCGCGGTTGCGGCCAGGGTGGACAATTGCCAAGCCAGCAGCGACCGCCCGGCGAAGGGCAGCAGGCATTTGGGAATGTGGTGGGTCCAAGGCAACAGGCGGCGACCCTGGCCGGCGGCAAGAATGATAACCTTCATGGGACGGCTTTCCGCGATGGTTCGTCTCACCTGCATCTAGGGTCGGGGGCGGGGCGGGGAAATCCGGCCGGACGGGGGCTGCCGACCGGTACGGCATAGGCCCCTTGGCACCCGCGCGCGCGGATAGGGGGGCGGCACCATTGTCCAGTCCGGCGCGCGCACCAGAACCATCGCCGCTACAAGGTGTTGGACGCCGGGTAAAATGAACCGGAGGTCTAACACCATGGCGAACGGCACTTCCCAATCGGCGATCACAGTGGGTACCGGCACGGGCGCGGTGGTCGGGGGGCGCGGCGATGACATCCTGCTGGCGGAGCCGCAGGTCATGACCGCCACTTTCACCCCGGTGAACGGATCGGGCATCAGCGGCACCGTGCGCGTCACGCTGGACGGTGAGACCCTGCGGGTCCAGGCCGATGTCACCGGGCTGGAGGCGAACCAGGCCCATGCCATGCACATCCACGGCCTCAGCGACGCGGCAGGCACCCCGCTCGACACCTTGCCGCTGACCTCAAGCGTGGATGCCGACCGCGACGGCTTTGTCGAGCTGGGCGAGGCGCAGAAGGTGGCCGGTCCCGTTCTGCTGGATCTGGGCAGCCCGGTCGCGCCCGCCGATGGTCACGTCACCGTGGACAAGAGCTTTGCCCTGGCCGATCTGCCGGCCGGCACGCTGGACACGCTGCTGCCGCTGGATTTCCGTTCGGTCGAGGTGCATGGCCTGAGCGTGCGCGCGGGCGAGGGGGCCGGAACGTCAGGCGAGGTTGACGGCAGCGCCGGCTACAAGGCCACGTTGCCGGTGGGCACCGCCCCCCTGCATGGCCAGGACGCCTCGGCAACCAACGTGGGGGCCACCGACACCGCGACGGCGGCGGCGCAATCGACGGCGGGCGTCCGGCTGGTCGGCGGCGACGGGGCCGACCGCCTGATCGGCGGGCACGGGGACGACATCCTGGTTGGCGGGCGCGGCGACGACATCCTGGCCGGTGGCCAGGGCGACGACGATCTGGTGGGCGGTGCCGGCGCCGACCACTTCCTGGTCGGCCAGGGCAAGGATGTGATCACGGATTTCAACGCGGCCCAGGGCGACCGCCTGACCTTTTCCCACGACGACCCCTCGGCGGCGCTGGTGCTGCATAACACCGCCCAGGGCACGTGGGTGATCCAGGGCACCGGCGCCATCGAGGACCCCGCCACCCAGGGCGTGCTGCTGCTGGGAATTCATGTCAGTTCGCCGGCTGACGCCGCCGAGTGGTTCTCCTGAGGGGGGGAAAGGAGGGTGAGGAGGCCGGCTGTTGGCACAGGGAGCCCGGCAGCCCTCACCCTCCCCCGGCGCTTCCCGCCGTTGGCGTGCGGCCGGAAGCCGGATGGTCATAACGCGCCCGCGCCCCTGGGCACGAGTGCGCAAGGGGATATCACCGCCCCAACGGCCACAGCCCCCTGGAACAATCCCCCAGGGGAACCGGCCCGGCGGTGCCGACCGGCGGCGAGGACGGCAGCCTCGGCGCCGTCTGCACCGTGCCCGGACGGGGCGGGGTGACGGCCTGCTGCTGTTGCTCGCAGAGGGCGGCGCGGACCTGGGCGCGCCGGATGGCCACTTCCATGGCGACGCGCTGGGCGTGCTCCACTTGGGCGAAGGCGACGGCGGTGGGCAACAGGGTGGCCGCCATGGCGGCGGCCAGCAGGGCGACAACGCGGGTTGTCATCGAAAGGCCTCCTTGCTTGCTCGCAAGGATGGACGCCCCCGCCGGGCAATGGTTCCCGCCCCCGACTTGTGCGCGCTCAGCCCGTCCGACGGTCGTTAATCCGGTTGACGGATTGTGCGAAATCAATGGGATGGGCGGCGATGCTGCGGCCCCGAAAAAGAAGTGGCCGGGACTTGCCCGGCCACTTGCCCGATCGACCTACTCGCCCGCCTCGGCGGGTTCGAACGCCTTGTGGAGCTTGCTGTCCAGCTCTTCGCGCGTCGGCTTGCGCCGGTCGGTGGCGAGCAGGGTATAGATCACCGGCAGCACGAACAGGGTGAACAGCGTACCGATGCTCATGCCGGCCACGATCACCAGCGCGATGGAGAAGCGGCTGGCCGCGCCCGCGCCGTCGGCCAGCAGCAGCGGGATCAGGCCCGCCACCATGGCCGCGGTGGTCATCAGGATGGGGCGCAGGCGCAGTCCGGCCGCCACCATGACCGCCTCGGTGCGGTTCAGCCCCTCCTGCTCCTGGCGCTCGCGCGCCACTTCGCAGATCAGGATGCCGTGCTTGGTGATCAGGCCGATCAGCGTCACCAATCCCACCTGGGTGTAGATGTTCATGGTGGCCACGCCCAGCGCCAACGGGATCAGCGCGCCGCAGATGGACAGCGGCACCGACACCATGATCACCAGCGGGTCGCGGAAGCTCTCGAACTGGGCCGCCAGCACCAGGAAGATGATGAGCAGCGCGAACACGAAGGTGACGGCCAGCGCGTTGCCCTCCTGCACGTACTGGCGTGACTGGCCGGCGTGGTCGATGGTGTAGCCCTTGGGCAGCACCTCGTGCGCGGTGTCCTCGAGGAAGCCGAGCGCCTGTCCCAGGGTCACGCCCGGCATGGGGAAGGCCGAGATGGTGACCGAGTTCAACTGGTTGAACTGGTTGAGCGACACCGGCTGCACCGCGTGACCCAGCGAGATCAGCGACGACAGCGGGATGGGCGTGCCATCCGCCGCGCGGACGTGGAAGCGGCCCAGTTGCTGCGGGTCCAGGCGGTATTCGCGCGGAACCTGCGGGATCACCTGATAGGAGCGGCCTTGCAGGTTGACCAGGTTGACATAGTTGCCGCCGGTCATGGTCGCCAACGCGTCGCCCACCTGTTGCAGGGTGATGCCATAGGCGGCCGCCTTGTCGCGGTCGATGGTCACCTTGGTCTGCGGGCTTTCGAACTTCAGGTCGGCGTCGATGAAGGCGAACATGCCCGAGGCGGCGGCCCGCTTCATCAGCTCCGCCTGCACTTCCTCGAGCTGGCGGTAATCGGCGATGGCCGAGATGACGAATTGCACCGGCAGGCCGTCCACGCCCGGCAGCGCCGGCGGCGGGAACACCGACGCCTTGACGCCCGACACCGTGTTCAGTTCCTGCTGGAATTCGGCGGTCAGCGCCTTGGCCTGGCGCGTGCGCTCGTCCCACGGCTTCAGGACCACGCCGCCGAAGCCGCTGCTCATGGCGCCGACGCCGTTGATCAGGAACGAATCCTCGATCTCGGGAAACTTGCCGCGCAGCTTGGTGTCGATCTCGTGGCTGAACACCTCCATGAACTCGGTGTTGGCCGAAGCCGGGCCGTTGAACGCGGTGAACACCACGCCCTGGTCCTCTTCCGGGGCCAGTTCGGTGGGCACCGCCAGGAACAGGAACGGCAGGCTGACCAGCACGATCAGCGCGAACAGCAAGGTGGTGGGGCGGTCGCGCAGCGACGCCGCCAGCCAGCGCTCGTACACCGCGCGCACACGGTCGAAGGTGGCGTCGATGCGGGCCGAAAGGCCCTTGCGGTCGGTTTCGTGCTTGAGGATCAGCGACGACATCATGGGCGACAGCGTCAGCGCGATGACGCCCGAGATGATCACCGCCCCGGCCAGGGTGAGCGCGAATTCCTTGAACAGCGAGCCGGTCAGACCGCCCATGAAGGCGATGGGGGCGTACACGGCGGCCAGGGTGATGGTCATGGAGATGACCGGCCCGGCGATCTCGCGCGTGCCCACGATGGCCGCCTGGAAGGGTGATAATCCCTCCTCGATATGGCGGTGGACGTTTTCCACCACCACGATGGCGTCGTCCACCACCAGGCCGATGGCCAGCACCATGGCCAGCAGCGTCAGCAGGTTGATGGAAAAGCCCAGCGCCATCAGGAACACGCCGACGCCGATCAGCGACAGCGGCACCGTGACCACCGGAATGGCGACCGAGCGCAGGCTGCCCATGAACAGGTAGATGACCACCATGACGATGATGGCGGCCTCCACGATGGTCTTGATCACCTCGCGGATGGCGGCATCGATGAACACGGTGGAATCATAGGCCACCTTGGCGGTCAGGCCGGGCGGCAACTGGCTGACGATGGCGGGCAGGGCGCTTTCGCGCACTTCCTTGATGACCGTCAGCGGGTTGGCCTCGGGGGTGGTGTAGACGCCGATGAAGATGGCGCGCTCGCCGCTGGCGAACACGCTCATGTCGTCGCTTTCCGCGCCCAGGGTGACGTCGGCGATGTCGCCCAGCCGGATCAGCCGGGTGCCCACATTGCGGACCACCAGTTGCTTGAACTCCTCGACCGATTTGAGGTCGGTGTCGGCCTGGGTGGTGACCACGTCGTACGACCCCTTGGTCGAGCCGGCGGCCGAGCTGTAGTTGTTGGAGGTGAGCGCCGCGCGCACGTCGTCGGTGCTCATGCCGAACTGGGCCAGCTTTTCCGGGTCGAGCCAGACACGCATGGAAAATTTCTGGCCGCCGAACAATTCGGGATTGGCCACGCCCGGCACCGCCGACAGCTTGGGCTGGACCACGCGGGTGACGTAGTCGGTGATCTGTTGCTGGCTCATGCGGTCGGACGAGAACGCCAGATAGGCCGAGGCGAAGGTCTGTCCGGTTTCCTTCTTGATGATGGGGTCGTTGATGCCGCGCGGCAGCACGCTGCGCACCTCGTTGACCTTGCTCATCACCTCGGTCATGGCGGCGTCGGGGTCTTCGTTCAGCCGCACGTGGGCCTTGATCTCGCTCATGCCCTGCAGGGACCGCGAGGTCAGGTAATCAAGGCCCGAGGCGGTCGCCACCGCCTTTTGGATCGGCTGGGTGATGAAGCCCTGGATCAGGTCGGAATCCGCGCCCGGGAAGGTGGTGGTGATGGTGATCACCGTGTTCTTCATCTCGGGATACTGCCGCACCGGCAGCATCATGAAGGCGCGCAGGCCGATGAACAGGATCAGCAGGCTGACCACGCTCGCCAGGACCGGCCGCTTGATGAAAATATCGAACATGGGGCGGGTTCCTTACTCGGCCTTGGCCGATTGCTTGGGGCTGGCGGCGGTATGGTTCGCCGACGTCTTGAGCGGGTCGTCGGCGCGGATATCGACCAGCGAGCCGGTGTCCAGCTTGACCTGTCCCGAGGTCACGACCATGTCGCCGGCCGCCAGGCCGCTCAGCACCGCCACCTTGCCGTCGCGCCGGTCGCCCAACTGGACGAAGGTGCGCACGGCTTCCTTGCCGTCGGCGCCGTCACGCACCACGAAGACGCTGTCGCCGTGCAGGTTGTAGGACACCGCGCTGACCGGCACGGTGATCACGTTGGCAAGCGCCGAGCGCAGCACCTCGATGCGGGCGAACATGCCCGGACGCAGGCTGCCGTCGGCGTTGGGGAAGCGACCCTGAGCCATGACCATGCCGGTCTTTTCATCCACCTTGGGTTCCACCGCGGCCACCGTGCCCTCGAACACCCGGCCCGGCCACGCGTCGGTGGTCATCACCAGGGCGGCGCCCACCTGCATGGCGGCCAGATCCTTTTGCGACACGGTGAAATCGGCCAGCATGACCGACAGGTCCTGAAGATTGACGATGGTCTGGCCGGGCTGGACGTACTGGCCCAGATCCACCTTGCGCACGCCCAACACGCCGTCGAAGGGGGCGAACACCGCCTTCTTCTCGATGGTGGCGCGGATGCCGGCGACCCGGGCTTCCTTGACCTTCAGCTCGGCCTCGGCCTTGTCCACCGCCGCCTGGCTGACGGCGTCGGTGCGCACCAGCGCGCGCTGGCGGTTGGCCGAAATGCGGGCCAGATCGGCATCGGCCTGGGCCGAACGCAGGTCGGTCTGCTCCACATCGGTATCCAGGCGCAGCAGCAACTGGCCCTTCTTCACGCTCTGGCCCGACTGAAAGGCGATCTCCTTGACCAGCCCGGCCACCGAGGACGAAATATCGACGCCGTTGACCGCCTGCAGCGTGCCCACCGCCGGCACCGCGTTCTGCCACTGCTCGGTGGCGGCGGGCTGGGCGGTGACGGTGATCACCGGCTTGGGCATGTTGGCGAAGTAGTCCTTGATCATCTTGTTCTTGAACTGGACGAAGCCGAACACGCCGCCGAACACGACGCCACTGACGGCCAGCATGATGATCATGCGCTTCAAATTCATTTGTAGGCTCCGTCTTCTTACTTCAGCAGGCCGAGCATGAATTCCTTCATCTGCTCGTGTCTGGTGTCGTCACACAGGTTGAGACCAAGAATCTTTTCGAAATAATGTCCGTCCATCGCCATGCAGATCAGGCCGGCCAACAAGGGGTTTGGGCTGTCTGCCGCGATGCGGGCGACCCACTTGTCGTACTGGGCCTGCAGGGGGGCCACCAGTTCGGGGTTGACCGCGACGCTGGCCAGCAGGGCGCTGGCCAGCTTGTCGCTGGCGGGGCCGTTGGGATCGAAGCCGGTGCGCACCACGGCGCGGGCCCAGCGATAGGGTCCCTCCGGCTCGCGGTCGTAATACCCTTGCTGAATAGTATCGCATTGGTTGATAAGCGTTTCCACCACACCACGAACAAGGTCATCCTTGGTTTTGAAATGATAGAGCACGCCCCCCTTGGACAGGCCGGCGCGTTTGGCCGCCTCGTCCAAGGTCAGCTTGGCCACGCCCTGGTCGCGGACGATGGACATGGCGGCATCGATGATCTTGTCGCGGGTGCTGGCGGGGGCTGACATCTCACCTCGGGTGTTTACTGTACCGTCTGGACGGTACTGCACCGTCCGGACGGTATATGGGCAAGCCGACGCCGGTTGTCACCCAATAATTTCGTCGGAGAGGTATGCGCGATGGTCGCCCCCCTCTGCCGGCATGCGTGCCCACATGGCCTGGAACAGGGGCTGGCGAGCCAGCAACTGATCCACCGTCCCGCTGTCCACCACCCGACCTGCGGCCATCAGCACCACGCGGTCGAAGGCCGGCAGCAGATGCAGGCGATGAACGCTGGCGATCACGGTGGCGCCGGGATGGCCATCAAGGATGGCACGGGTGACACGGGCTTCCGTCACCGGGTCCAGCGCCGAGGTGGGTTCGTCCAGCAACAGCAGCGAGGATTCGCCCGCCGCCAGCAGGCCGCGCGCCAGGGCAAGGCGCTGTTTCTGCCCGCCCGACAGGTCGAAGCCGCGTTCGCCCGCCGGGGTGTCCAATCCCTGGGGCAGGGTTTCCAGCACGCTGTCGAAACCCGACAGGCGGCAGGCGCGGGCCAGCACGCCGCTGTCCACCTCGCGGCCCAGGGTGATGTTGAAGCGCAGGCTGGCCGCGAACACCTCGGCCTCCTGCGGGATCAGCGTGGCGATGGCGCCCAGGTCCGACAGGCCCAGGCAGGCGACCCCGTCCACCTGGATGCGGGCGTGGTCGGGGAGGTAGAGCCCGGCCAGAACCTTCAGCAGCGTGCTCTTGCCCGAACCGCTTTCGCCCACCAGCGCCACCCGTTCGCCCCGACGCAGGCAGAGCGCCACCCCGTCCAGGGTCGGGCGCTCGCCGCGCTTGGCCCCGTGGTTGAAGGTCAGGTGGTCCATCTCCAGCGTGGTCCATTGGACCAGCAGGGGCGGCGGGGCGGGCGGCGGGGCCGAGGTCGCGTCCAGCACCTCGTCGGCACCGGCGATGTCGGTGGCGTAACGCACCAGATCGCTCCAATGGCCGGCCATGGAGCCGACCACGTTGCCCACCTGCTGGGAATATTGGTGCACCATCACCAGGGTGCCCAGCAGCAGCACGCCGCCCTGGCGCCACGCCAGCCAGCCGTACAGAACCACCAGACCGGTGCGGATGGCGTTGTTCAGCAGGTCGATGGCGCACCACTTGCTTTCATTGACCACGATGTTGCGGCGCAGGGGCACCGACACCTGCCCATAGCGGTCCGCCACCAGCCGCCGGATGGGGCCGGCGATGCCCAGGGCGCGGATGGTGGTCATGTTGGCCAGGCCGTCCAGCAAGGCGGCCTGCCAGCCGCGTTCGGCGGCGTTTTCCGCGCGGATCAGGCGGACCATCACGCGGTCGAAGCGGATCAGCAGCACGAAGATCAGCGCATACCCCACCACCGCCGCCGCCCCGGTCACCCACGAGATGACGGCGATGGCGGCCAGCGGCCCCACCAGGCTGACGGCGTTTTGCAGATAGACGAACTGGTGCTGGGCAAAGCCGAACAGGGCGGTCACCGCCTTGGTGGTACGGGTGGCGATCTCGCCGGTGTGGCGCGCCTCGTGCCAGCCCAGCGGCAGCGACGCCGCCTTGGCGTAAAGGGTGTCGGCAAACCGTTCGCGCACGCGCACGGCCAGGAAGCGCTCCATCACCCGCGCCGGTCCGTGCAACGCCCAGCCCAGCGCGATGGCCCCGGTGGCCAGCGCCACGTGGCGGACGGCCGAACCCAGGTCCTGGGCGCCCGATTGCTGAAGGTCGTTGACCGCCAGGCCGAAATAATAGGGGATGGCCAGCCGCACCGTCTGGGCGGCGAACAGCAGCGACAGGAACCCGGCCAGCCGCCGGCGCTGGCCGGCCGCGTGGGTCCACAAGGTGCGGTACAGGCGGGCGATGCCCGCGGCGACATGGGGATAGGCCCGTTGATCCACCGGCGCGGCCTCCGTTTGCGAAGGCCGGCACTATGGTCGGTGGGGGTTAAGCGCCGCTGAAACGGCGCCCCCATCTTTCGGGGCTACATCTTGCGGGGCTGGTCCGGCCCGGTGGGCTGGGTGATGCCTTCCAGCGCCCAGTCGGTGTTGCGGTTGGCCTTGCGCGCCAGATCGGCCACCGTCACCATGCCGACCAGCCGGTTGTCCTGGCTGACCACCGGCAGGCGGCGCACCTGCTTGCTGGTCATCAGTTTTTCCGCCTGATCGATGTCGTCGTCCTCGCGCACATAGGCGACGTCCTTGCTCATCACGTCGCTGGCCTTGCACTGGCTGAGCGGCCGGTCCATGGTCACCGCGCGGGTGACGATGTCGCGGTCGGTGACCATGCCCAGCATCTTGTCGCCCTCGCAGATGGGAATGGCGCCAAGATCGTCGTTGCGCATCTTCTCCGCCAGATCCTTGACCGAGCAGCCGGGATCGACGACCTGGGCGGGGGTGGTCATGATCTCGCGCACCTGCATGCTGTCCTCCTTGGAATGACGTCCGTACAGGAAGAACCCCCGCAGGCCGTTCGAGTTGCAGGGCCGCCGTCGGTGGTACTCATACCGTGACCAGCACATAGGGGCGGCCGCTTTCCTTCGGTACCGGCACCGCGCAGTTGAACACTGGCACCCCGGCCGCCGTGCGGCCGCGCGCGGCGCCGTGATGGGCATGGCCGTGCAGCACCGCGCGCACCGGAAAGCGGTCGATGGTTTCTGCCAGCCGGCTCGACCCCAGGAATGGCCAGATCTCGCGCGGCTCCCCCTCGACGGTGTCGGCCACGGGGGAATAGTGCAGCGCCACCACCAGGCGGTCGGTTTCCTGCGACAGCGCATGAAGCGTGTTTTCCAGGTGGAACGCCTCGGCCACCGCCTCGTTGACGAAGGCCTTGATCGCCGGTTCGCCGAACGGGCTGAGCATGCGGGCGCCGAAGCCGCCGCCGAAGCCCTTGACCCCGGCAAAGCCGACGCCGTCGATCACCGGGTTTTCCTCGTCCAGCCACACCAGGCCGGCCTGGGACAGGATGAGGCGTACCTCGGCGCCGTGGCCGCTTTCCAGATCGTGGTTGCCCATCACCCCCACCATCGGGATGCGGCACGAGCGCAGGTCCTCGGCCAGGATTTCCGCCTCGTGCGGGCGGCCCAGATTGGTCAGGTCGCCGCACAGCGCCAGCACCTGCGCCTGGGCCGAGATTTCGGCCAGCAGCTCGCGATAGGGGCGCTGGGTGCGTTCGCCCACATGCAGATCGCCCAACCCGGCCACGACCATGGCTTCGCTCATGGCCGCCGCTGTCCTTCGCCCACCACGTCGGCGAACCCCCATGCGGTCACGTCGATGGCGTAGTCCGCGCGCGAGAACAGGCGGCCGCGGCAGACCTGCACCTGGGGCACCGGCATGTCGGCGTGGGCCTCCAGCCGATCCATCAGCTCATCGAGCAGCCAGCGCGGTATGCATTCGCGCTCGGTGGGATAGATGAAGCGGAAGTTCACCACATGCATCAGCAGCACCTCCCAGTACTGCTCGAACAGCGACAGCAGCCGGCGCCAGTCCACCGCGCGGTGGGTGCGCAGGAACAGGTGGGCGACGTCGGCGCCGTCGTATTTCTGGCGGTCCTGCACGAAGGCCTTGGACCAGATCAGCTCGGTCGGCGGAATCAGCAGGGTGCGGATGCCGCAGATGGTGGCGTCGTGCGCCTCGGCGAACCACGAATCGGTCACCGGGTTGATGGCGATGGTGGAATTGAAGATGACGTCGAAGAACAGCGGCCCCTGGCGCACCTTGGCGATCCAGCGGGCGTCCTCCACCTCGGTGACATAGCCGGCGCGGGCGAAGTGGTTGAGGATGCGGGGATAGTCGCCGGCGCGGCAGAACACATCCATGTCCTTGGTCGCCCGGCTGATTCCGGTATAGGCGGCCACCGCATAGGTGCCGCCCAGCAGGAACGGGATTCCGGAGCGGTTCAGTTCGACCAGCCCCTGGGCATAGAAATCTTCGGCTTCGGGCGAGGCGGCGCCCGAAGCCTGTCGTTGCGGTGTGTTCATCGGGTATTGGCCGGCCTTTCGGGCGTGTGGGGACTATGGCGTCAACAGGTGCCCGCCCGCGCCTGTTCCCTTTTCCCGGCGACGGCGGTTGGCTACCCTGGGGCACGGGGAACAGCGGGAGAGGGTGAATGGCGCGGATCGTGGTTGTGGGCGGCGTGGCGGCGGACGAGGTGGTGCGGCTGCACGGCCGCTGCCGCGAAGGCGGCCATCTGGACGGGGTGGCCGCCGGCACCCGCCTGGGCGGCGGCGGCGCCAACACGGCGACCGCGCTGGCGGCGGCCGGCCATCAGGTCAGCATGGTCGCGGCGGTGGGCCAGGATGCGGTGGGCGACTGGCAACTGGCGGAACTGGCGGCGCGCGGCATCGACATCGGCGCGATGGTGCGCGTGCCCGGGCCCAGCACCCGCTCCATCGTGCTGGTCGATCCCCAGGGCGAGCGCACCATCGTCAATCTGGGCCGGGCGCAGGAGGCCGCGCCGCCGGCCCGGCTGTTGGACCTGGCCGCCGATCTGGTCTATGTGCGCACCCGTTCCGCCGGGCTGGCCCCGTTGCTGGCGCGCGTGGCGCGCGGGTGCCCGGTGGTGGCCCATGTGCCGCCGGTTGGCGCCGGGCTGTTCCCCGCCCAGGTGATCGTCGCCTCGGAAGCGGACGTGGAGGCCGGCGACCCGCTGGCCCTGGGCCGGCTGGTGGCGGGCGAGCTGCTGGAATGGATGGTGCTGACCCGCGGCCCGCAGGGGGTCCGCGCGTTCGGCGCGGACGGTGCGGTGGTGGCGGTTCCCGCAGTGGCCGCCCAGGCGGTGGACAGCACCGGGGCGGGCGACGCCTTTGCCGCCGGCCTGTGCCATGCGCTGGTGGGCGGCATGCCCATGCCGGCCGCATTGGCCGAGGCGGCGCGCTGGGGCGCGGCCAAGGTGGGCGAGGCCGGCTCGGCGCTCAGCGCCGAACGGGTGCGCCGGCTTTTGCAGGCATAGGGTATCGGTGTTGGCGCACCCTGCGGGGGGGCAACCGCCAGCGCCGACAGCCCCAAGAAAAACGCCACCCTGGGGCGCGGTGCCCAGGGTGGCGCTTGCTTTCGGCGTCGCGGGTCCGCCGTTACTCGGCGGCGGCCTTCAGCGTCTGGCCCGCCTTGCGCATGTCGCCGTGGCTCTGGGCGGCCAAATGCCACGAGAACGCCTTTTCCAGGCAATGCGGGGTGTGGCCGCCACGGGCGTTCGCCTCGGCGACGTAGTCGCGCATCATGTCCTTGTAGGCGGGGTGGACGCAGTTCTCGACCACGATCCTGGCACGTTCGCGCGGGGCAAGGCCGCGCAGATCGGCCAAGCCCTGTTCGGTGACGATCAGGTCCACGTCGTGTTCGCAATGGTCCACATGGGTGACCATGGGAACGATCGAGCTGAGCTTGCCGCCCTTGGCCACCGACTTGGTGACGAACACCGACAGATAGCAATTGCGGGCGAAATCGCCGGACCCGCCGATGCCGTTCATCATGTGGGTGCCGTTGACGTGGGTGGAATTCACGTTGCCGTAGATGTCGGCTTCGAGCGCGGTGTTGATGCCGATCAGGCCCAGGCGGCGGATCACCTCGGGGTGGTTCGAGATTTCCTGCGGGCGCAGCACCAGGCGGTCCTTGTAGCGGTTGATGTCGCTGAAGAACCGGCGCGCGCAGGGTTCCGACAGCGACAGCGCCGAACCGGAGGCGAATTTCAGCTTGTCGGCGTCGAACAGCTCGAAGGTCGAATCCTGCAGCACCTCGGAATACATCTTGAGGTCATGGAACGGGCTGTCGATGAAGCCGTGCAGCACCGCGTTGGCGATCGAGCCGATGCCCGCCTGCAAGGGCTGCAGGCTGGTGGACAGGCGCCCCAGCTTGACCTCGTGGCGGAAGAAGTCGATCAGGTGGCCGGCGATGGCGTTGGTTTCCTCGTCCGGCGGGGTGATGGTGGCGAAGCTGTCCATCTTTTCGGTGATCACGATGGCCGCGATGCGGCTGGGGTCCACCGGAATGTAGGGCAGGCCGATGCGGTCCTGCGGATGGGTCAGCGGAATGGCCTCGCGGTGCGGGCGGCGGGTCGGGATGTAGACGTCGTGCAGGCCGACCAGATCCAGGCTCTGGTGGATGTTGATCTCGACGACGATCTTTTCCGCAAGCAGCGCGAAGGTGGCCGAGTTGCCGATCGAGCTGGTGGGCACGATGCCGCCGTCCTCGGTGATGGCGACCGCCTCGATCACGGCGACGTCCACCGGCGGCAACTGGCGCGAGCGTAGCATTTCCACCGTTTCCGACAGATGCTGGTCGACGAACATCACCTCGCCGGCATTGATGGCCTTGCGCAGCACGGGGTCGGCCTGGAAGGGGATGCGGCGCGACAGCAGCTTGGCCTCGGCCAGGGTCTTGTCGATGTCCGACCCCAGGGACGCGCCGGTCAGCAGGGTGATCTTCATGGGGCTTTCGCTGGCCCGCTCGGCCAGGGCCATGGGCACCACCTTGGCGTCGCCCGAGCGGGTGAAGCCGCTCATGCCCACCGTCATGCCGTCCTTGATGAGCAGGGCGGCTTCCTCGGCGCCGACAACCTTGCCCCACAGCGACTTCAGCCCGATCCGGTCCCGATACATCCTTGCCTCGCAATATTGAGCCCTTTGGGTCCTGCCACCCTATGGCGCGGGGCGTATATGAAAGAAGTGCGAAGGACGCGGCGGGCTAGGGCGAAGTTATCTGTTGCAATTTCAAATTTCGGCAGTTAATTGAAATGATTCTGCGCCGCGGCCCTCGTCCATGGGCATATCATTGCAAATTCAAATATCCAGGCGAGCCTGGAAAAATGCGCTTGCCCTTGCGACGGCGATGGGTAAAGTGCGGCCTCCTTCGCGTCAGGGGGCTGATGCGAATGAAAGAGGCGACACCCTTGCGGGTGCCGCCTCTTTCTGTATCCGCTCCGCTCTGCTCTGCGCTTTGACCGCGACCAGCTTATTGGGGCGAAGCGGGCGCTGGGGGCTGCTTCGCCCGCGCGGATCAAAGAATGCTCTGGCCGGTCTTCGCCCAGTCGGCGGTAAAAGCCGCCAGGCCCTTGTCGGTCAGCGGATGGTTGTACATCTGCTTGAGGATGGCCGGCGGCATGGTCACCACATGGGCGCCCAGGCGGGCGGCATCCGTCACATGCATGGGGCTGCGCACGCTGGCCACCAGCACGTCGGTGGTGAAGTCGGGGTATTGCGCGTAAATCTCGACGATGTCCGAGATCAACTGCATGCCGTCCTGGCCGATGTCGTCCAACCGGCCGACGAAGGGCGAGATGAAGGCGGCGCCGGCCTTGGCGGCCAGGATCGCCTGATTGGCCGAGAAGCACAGGGTGACGTTGACCAGCACGCCGTCATCGGACAGCGCCTTGCACACGCGCAGGCCGTCCACGGTCAGCGGCACCTTGACGGCAACGTTGGGGCGCAGGGTGGCCAGCTTGCGGCCTTCGGCCAGCATGGTTTCGAAGTCGGTGGCGGCCACCTCGGCGGAAACCGGGCCGGGGATGAGATCGCAAATCTCGCAGATCACGTCCAGGATGTTGCGGCCGGACTTGGCGATCAGCGACGGGTTGGTGGTGACGCCATCCACCAGGCCGGTATCGGCCAGCGCCTTGATGTCCGAGATTTCGGCGGTGTCGAGAAAGAATTTCATCGTAAGGTCCATTGGTGGCCATGGGACAACGCCCCACAGGGTAACGCCTGTGGCGATGCGGTCAAGCGACACCCCCGCGACGACGCACCCGAAAACGGTGCGGCCGAACGCCGGGTGCCCATGGGGAACGGGCGGACCAGGAGAGACGCGGCGCCAGGCGGCCGCAGAGCGGGCTTGGCGCCCGACGGTCTAATCGGCGGCGCGCTTGAGCACTTCGGTGATGGTGACGGCCAGATGGTCCTCGACCACCACGACCTCGGCCTTGGCGATGTGCTTGCGGTTGACGTAGATGTCCACCGGGTCGTTGACCTTGCGGTCCAGCTCCACGACGGCGCCGCGGCCCAGCTTCAGCAACTGGGCGATGGGCAGGTTGGCGGTGCCCAGGACGGCAATGCACTCCACATTGACGCCGTAGACGGCTTCGGTCGGCTTGTCGCCGACCATGGTGTCGCTGCTCATGGGGCCGGAGTCCTCCTGGGTACAATTCCGGCCCCATTAGCGCACGGGGTTGGTTAACGGCTGGTTAGGGCATCAGGACATAGGCGCCGGGGGCGTCGGCCACCGGCGGATAGCCGGCATCGGGCGCGCCCATGGCGGGGGCGGCAATCCTGCCCGACGAATTGGCCACCAGCCAATCCTGCCATGCCTCCCACCACGATCCCTCGTGCCTGGGCGTCAGCGCCGCCCAGGTGTCGGGGTCGATGTACTTGTCGGCATCGGCGCGGGTGGCGATCTGGTACGAGCGCCGCTTGTGGCCCGGCTCCGACACGATGCCCGCGTTGTGGCCGCCGTTGCACAGGATGAAGGTGACGTCGGTGTCGGTCAGGATGCCGATCTTGTAGACCGACTTCCACGGCGCCACGTGGTCCTTGGTGGTGCCGACCGCGCAGATGGGGGCGCGGATGTCGGTCAGCGCGATGGGGCGCCCCTCGACCGTATAGCGGCCCTTGGCCAGCATGTTGTTGAGGAACAGCCGGCGCAGATATTCCGAATGCATCTTGTAGGGCATGCGGGTGGCGTCGGCGTTCCACGCCATCAGGTCGTTGGCCTGGTCGGTTTCGCCCAGGAAGTACTGGCGCACCATGCGCGACCAGATCAGGTCGTTGGAGCGCAGCATCTGGAAGGCGCCGGCCATCTGCTTGGTGTCCAGATAGCCCTGGTCCCACATGACGTCTTCCAGATAGGTGACCTGGCTTTCGTCGATGAACAGCATGATTTCGCCGGCATCCTCGAAATCGGTCTGGGCCGCCAGCAAGGTGACGCTGGCCAGGCGTTCGTCGCCGTCGCGCGCCATGGCCGCCGCCGCGATGGACAGCAGGGTGCCGCCCAGGCAATAGCCGGCGGCGTGCACCTTCTGGCCGGGCACCACGGCATTGATGGCGTCAAGCGCCGCCATGACGCCCAGGCGGCGGTAATCGGCCATGCCCATGTCGCGGTCCTCGGGGCCGGGATTCTTCCACGAGATGACGAACACCGTGTGCCCCTTGGACACCAGCCACTTGACCATGGAATTGTGGGGCGACAGGTCCAGGATGTAATATTTCATGATCCAGGCCGGCACGATCAGGATTGGCTCGGCGTGCACCTCGTCGGTGGCGGGCGCGTACTGGATCAGCTCGATCAGCCGGTTGCGGAACACCACCTTGCCCGGCGTCACCGCCACGCCCTTGCCGACCGCATAGCGCTCGTCCGGGGCATAGTCGCGGCCGGTCGCGTTGCGCATGACGTCGTCGCAGAAATTCTGCCAGCCGCGCACCAGATTTTGGCCGCCCTGTTCCATGGTCACCTTCAATACGTCCGGGTTCAGCCACGGCGAATTGGAGGGCGAGACCATGTCCAGCAACTGGCGGGCGGCGAAGCTGACCACCTGCTGGCGGTGGCGGCCGACGCCGCGCACGCCGGTGGTGGCGTAGTGCCACCATTGCTCGGTGTACAGGAACGCCTGGGACATGACGTTGTAGGGGAATTTCTGCCATTCCGCGCTGGCGAAGCGCGAATCCTGGGCCAGCGGCACGAAGGGGTCGGGGTCGCTGCGGCCCAGCAGCGAATCCAGCGCATAGCGGCCCAGCGGCAGCGCCTTGGCCAGGGCGTTCTGCGCCAGTTCGCCCACCTTGCCCGGCGAGTTGAGCAGGTGAACCTGCCAGTCCAGATAGGCCAGCAACAGCGAAGCCGGCGACATGGCCATGGTGAAGCGGCCCTGGATGGCGTGCATCAGCCGGTCGGTGGATTCCGTGAAGATGGGGAAGGGGGCGGTGAAATGTTCCGCCTTGGCCGGCAGCGCCATCAGCGGGTGGACCGGGCGCGGCGGCGCCCCGCCGGCGGTGGCGGCGGCGCCCTGATGGGCGTCGTCGTGCAGGGCCGGTTGCGGGCGGATTTCAGTCATGGCGCTCCCTCGCTTGTGTCTGTCTCCGGGCGCCCGGACTGGTGGCCGCCCTGCTCCTCCTGCCACTATAAGCCGAGGGTGCGGGGGCGGCTCATGAAAATTTTGCAACTGCGAGACGGTCAGTGGTTCACCGGATGTCGTTCGGCTTATTTTTGGTCGCCGACTGGCGGAAACGGCCAGTCTATTATCCGTTTCACCCTATATTATTTTTGATTCATTCACTTTTCCCCGTGCGAGAGACAAAAACATCGGCCGTTTTTGTGAGCATTCTGGGAAAGAAGTGGATTTGGCGGATGTTCGTCCCTATACTTAATATCGAATTAATTTAGGGTCAGAGTAGCTATGGCTCTGGGAACCAGCAAAGTCTCGGCGATTGCATCGCCCGGCATGGCGGCGGCGGCCACGGCCCGCCCCCTGTCGGGCGGCCGCAACGTCGCGTCTGTTGGGGCCGGGGTCGAAGGCGCGGGCTTTTCCCCGCAGATCGGCGTCAACGACAACCGCCTGTGGCGGTACGACGAGGAACGCCAGTTCGATCTGGATCGCGAGCAGCAGCAGCAGGAACGGGCGACCCCGTTCATCATCCGCGCCGCCAACGGTTTCCGCGCCGATGAGGCCGAGGAAACCACCGACGCCGGCGGCAGCGGCAAGGTCTTCCTGGACGCGCTGCTGCGCGGCATCGGCATTTACGAATCCAACATGCGGCGGACCACGCCGGGCGCGGTGCGGCCGGGCAGCGTGCTCAATTATCGCTCGTGAGCCGCGGGGGCGCGCGGCTGCCCGGCCCCTATGATCAATAGATGCCGAGATTTTGCGGCGGCTGGCCGGGCGGCATGCCCGGGGGCAGTTCACCGATCTGCAGGTTCTGCGTCTCCACGGTGACCCCGGCGGTGTTCTCGAATTCCGAGGATTGGTGGCGGGTCTGGGGGCTGCTCATGTGCTGGTCGCGCTCCAGAATCTGGTCATAGGCGACTAGCGGGCGCATGGGCTGCTGCGCCATCGGCGGGGGCGGCGCGCTGGCCACGCGCGGGCCGCCGCCCACCGGCTCGACGTCGATGCCCAACGCGCCGATGGTGGACAGGTCCACCTCGCCGGTGGGGCGCAATCCGGTGTCGGACTGGAAGCGCAGCACGTTGTTGCGCAGATTGGCGTCGTAATTGCCGCTGACGGCGGTGGAATAGCCCAACTGGTTCAGACGCTGCTGGACGGCGGCGACCACGTCGCGGTTGGGGACGTATTCGCGCGTGGTCTGGGCGGCGGCCAACGGTTCGCCGGGCCGCTGCCAGGGCGGGCTGCTGGTGCCGGTGGCCGCCTGCTGCGCCAGCGCGGGCAGGGCGGCAAGACCGGCAAGGGCGACAATGGCGATGGTCGTCTTCATCAGGATGACCTCCGGGCCGGGGGAAAAGCGGGACGGACGCCCAGGACGCTGGCCGCGCCGGGCGCCCGCCACAGCATGTTGCAGCGGGCGGTGGGGATCAGCGCCCCATCCATCCGCCTTCGGGGCGCTGCTGGTCCGACGACCGGCGGCCGCCTTCCTCGGGCGTTTGCGCCTGCTGGGTGGCGGACGGCTCCAGCCCCAGGGCCGCCATGGTCTGCTGGTCCGGCTGGCCGGTGGCGCGCATGTTCTGGTCGCGCTGGAAATTCATCAGCGCCTGCCGCGAGCGCTGGCCCCAGATGCCGTCCACCTGGCCGACGTCATAGCCCTGGGACTGCAATTGCTGCTGCACCTGGCGGGCCGTGTTCTGGTCCAACTTCCCCGACTGGCCCTGGGCGCCCATGTGCTGCGTGCCTTGGGCGTCGCTGCGCTGTTCGCCCATGCCGCGCGCCCAGGCCGGGCTGGTCGCCAGCGCGCCCATCAGGGCGATGATGAGGGCCGTTTTCATGTCTGTCTCCCACGTCAGTGAAATGGATGGGGCGGACGGCCCATACCGTCCGCTACCTCGCCATCAATGCCTGTGACCGGCGATGGTTCCGGCCCGCGTCCCTCTGCGCGCCGTGTGCGTCCGCTCGGATGGCTGAAGGTCAGGGGCGAATGCCACGGTCGCGTGGGGTGGGCGGTTCGGTGCGCTGCGGTTCCGGCACGCCGGTGTTGGGGTTTTCCTGCACCCCTTCACCGCGCACGTTGGGCGAGGTCATGCCTTTGTCTCGGAGGTTCTCCAACTCGCCGGTGCGTTCCTTGCTGGGATTCTGCGCCTGCTGGTCGTTCCAGGTGGGGGCTGTCTGGCTTTGGTCGCGGCGATAGCGGTCCGACGGCTCGGACTGGGCCAGAGCCGGCAAGGCCACGCTCACGCCAAGCAGCGCGGCAAGGACGAAGGCTGTCTTCATCGCGGTATCTCCGTGCGGTTGATACCAGATGAATGTTCAAGCGGCTGGGATGTTCCGGCTACAGCACCGCAAGGGCCAAGGCAGCGAGCACCCCAAGCGCCCCCAGCGCCAGCATGACCGCCAGCCTGGTGCGCGACCGGGACGGGCGGCGCGGGGTGGTGACGGCTGCGGCGTCGGCATCGGCGGCGGCGGTGGGGGGCGCCGCCACCGGTGGGCCGCTGGGGGCGGGCAGGGGGATCGCGGCACTTTCGGCGGCCGGCGGGGGCAGGCGGATGGCGGGGCCGGTCGGACGGGGCGGCGCCAGCCGGACCATGGCGGGCGGCCCCGGCAAGGTGGCGGTGGTCGTCGTGGCGGCCGGTTCCGCGAGGGCGGCGCCCGGTTCCGCAAGGGCGGCGGCATCCGCCACCGCCTTGGCTCGGGATTTGCCGGGTGCGGCCTTGCGGGGATTGGACTTGCGGCGGGCGGCGCGGGCGGCCTGGCGCCGTTCCTCCTGGGCCTGGCGTTCGCGCGCGGCTTCGCGGCGGGCCTGGATGGCGGCGATCATCGCCATGGCCTCGGCATGGGACACGCCGACCGGGCGCAGCCGGCGCAAGGCCGCCTTGTCGGCGGCGAGTTCCGCCAGCCGGTCGTCGCCCAGCGCGTCCAGCGCATAGCGGAATTCGTCGTCCATGGCGCCGACGATTTCCTCAATGCGGAGCATTGCCTTCCACCGTCTTGCGCTGCATGGGCCCCCTCAGAGTCGGCTGACCACTCCGTCGATGATATCCCAGGCGCGGTGCAGTTCCATATCCGTGATGCAGTACGGCGGCAGCAGATACAGCACGTCGCCCATGGGCCGCATCAGCAGCCCCTTGTCCAGGAACGCCTGCTTGAGCTGACGGCTGGATTGGCCGCCATAGCCGTCGCCCTTCAAGTCGAAGGCGGCGATGGTGCCGCAGATGCGGGCCTTGGACACGCCCGCGCGGCGGGCGATGCCGGGCAGGCGGCTTCGGTGGATGGCCTCGATCGCCGCCAGGCGCTGCTGGCATTCGGGGGCCTCCAGCAGGTCCAGCGATGCCAGACCGGCGGCGCAGCCCAGCGGATTCGCGGTATAGGAATGGCCGTGCAGGAAGGCGCGCGCGGTGTCCACGCCCAGGAACGCCTCGTAGACGTGTTCGCGCGTCACCGTCAGCGACATGGGCAGGAAACCGCCGGTCAGCCCCTTGGACAGGCAGACGAAATCCGGCTGGATGCCGGCACGCACGCAGGCGAAGATGTCGCCGGTGCGGCCGAACCCGGTCATCACCTCGTCCAGGATCAACAGGGTCTGGGCCTCGCGCACGCGGGCTTCCAGCGCTCGCAGGAAGCGGGGCGTGCACATGCGCATGCCGGCCGCGCCCTGAACGAGCGGTTCGATGATCACGCCGGCCACTTGGCCTGCGTTCCGCTCCAAGATCTCGTCCAGCGCCAGCAGGGTGCGCTGTTCCTTGGCCTCGGCCTCGGTGTCGTCGTCCCAGGTGACGGGGAAGGGCACCACCTCGACCGGGAACATCATGTTTTCCCAGGCGCTGAAGATGCCGCACGAGCGGCCGACCGACATGGAGCCGGCGGTGTCGCCGTGATAGCCGCCGTGAAAGGCGACATAGACGCGGCGGTCCTGGCCGTTGTTGGTCCAGTACTGGCGCGCCATCTTCAGCGCCACCTCGACGGCGGTGGAGCCGTCATCGGAAAAGAACACGCGGTCCAGGTCGCCGGGCAGCCGGTTCGCCACCCGCGCCGCCAGCCGGGCGGCCGGTTCGTGGGTGAAATCGGCGAAGATCACCTGTTCCAGCCGCGCCGCCTGCTCGGCGATGGCCTTGGCGATCGCCGGGTTGCCGTGACCGTGCAGGTTGACCCACCACGACGAACAGACGTCCAGATACTCCCGGCCGTCGGCGCCATAGATGGTGGTGCCCCGGCCGCCCAGCGCCAGGATGGCCGGGGGCGCGGTGCCCGCCTGGGTGAAGGGATGCCAGACATGGCGGGCGTCGAGGGCGCGCAACTCGTCATAGGACAGGGTGGTCATCACTCACTCCCGGGGAGGCTCGAAGGCGGGCGGCGGCAGGCTTGCCACCACGGACGCCGTCACCGCCGGCAGCGGCTGGATTTCCGCCAGGACCGGGACGGCGCCGAAATGCTCGATGGCCTGGCGGTTGGCCGGGTTCTTCTGGCCGTTCATCACCACGCCCAGAATGGGGATGCGGCGACGGCGCAGCACCTCCAGCGTCATCAGGGTGTGGTTGATGGTGCCCAAACCCGACCGCGCCACGATCACCGCCGGCAGGCCCAGGCGCTCCATGAAATCCACGGTCAGCGCTACCTCGTTCAGCGGCACCATGGCGCCGCCGGCGCCTTCCACCACCAGGAGGTTGGAGGTCACCGGCGCAACCAGCGCCGACAGGTCGATGCGGGCGCGTTCGCGCCGGGCCGCCTCGTGCGGGGACAGGGGCGCCTGGAACACATAGGCCGACGGATGGATGACGGCGCCCGGCACCAGCTTGGCCACGGTGTCGTAATCGGTGATGTCGGCCGCGCCGGTCTGCACCGGCTTCCAGTAATCGGCGCCCCAGGCCTGGGTCAGCCACGCGGCCACCAGGGTCTTGCCCACGTCGGTATCGGTGCCGGTGACGAAAACGCCGCGCATCGCCTCACTCCGCCGGGATCAGCGCGTAATGCAGCACATAGGCGATGTCCACCGGGGCGCCCATGGCGCGCATCACCTTGCGCAGGCTGCCGGGCGGCAGCGGCCGGTGGCCGGCGGCCGGGGTGCCGGCGCCGATGCGCTTGAGCGCGGCGATGAAGGCATGGGCGTTTTCGTGCCGCACGGTGATGGTTTCGGTGACCAGCCGGGTGCCCTCGGGCAATTGGCGGGCCAGGGTGCCGGCGTCGGGATAGGCGGGAATGCCGCTGCTCAGGCCCAGCGCCTGATGGGCGTCCTGCCATTGGGCGAAGCTGCCGGCGCCCAGGGTGGACAACACCAGCGTGCCGCCCGGCGCAAGCCCGGCGCGCAGCCGGTTGACGGCGCGGCCGAGGTCGCCGAACCACTGCGCCGCCAGATTGCTGACCACCAGATCGAACAATCCCACCGGGGTGTCGGGGTGTTCGCCGTCCATCACCCTGAACTGTGCCGCGGCGGCGGCCGGGCAGGGCGGCTCGATGGCGGCGACGGCGGCCTTGGCCGCCTCGACCATGGTGGGCGACAGGTCGGTCACCAGCCAGTCGCCGCCCACGCGCGGCATCAGCCGGCGGGTCAGCAGGCCGGTGCCGCAGCCGATTTCAAGCACCACCGGATGGGCGGGCAGGGCAAGGCCGCCCACCAGTTCGGTCATGCGGTCGGCGGCGCGGGCCTGGGCCTGGGCGGCGCTGTCATAGGTGGCGGCGGCGGCGGCGAATGCCTTGGCGACTTGCTGTTTGCGCGTCATCGCAGTTGCGCCGCGAAAAGTCTGATCTGGCTGGCCACCCAGTCGGGATGGCTGATCGGCAGCAGATGGTCGGCCCCCTCGGCCAGCACCATGGGCACTTCGGCAAAGGCCTCGCGGCTCATGGTCTCGGGCACGATGGCGTCGCGGGTGCCGGCCAGCGCCAGCATGGGGCAATCCAGCGCGCGCATGGCCGCCCGCTCGTCGCATTCGGCCAGCCATCCCAGCGCCTGGCCCAGCGCGGGCACCTGGATGTCGGACACGTCGGGCTGGTCCACGCCGCAGCGGCCAAGGAAATCGGCGGTGACGTGGCCGGGGTCCTCGGCAAAGCGGGCGATCATCCGTTCGATCATGCGCGGCGCCACGCCCGACACGTAATCGGGGGCGCGGGTGAAGCGCGGAAAGGCGTTGACCGCCACTGCGCCCGCCCACGGGCGGGGCAGGTTGGCCAGCGCCCAGGCGAAGCCCATGGAATGCCCGACGACGATGGCGCCCGGCACCTTGGGGTGGTGGGGCTGGTTGGCGCGGAAGCCGAAATCCACGAACACGCGGGCGAATTCCGGCAGGCGTTCGGCCACCGGTTGCCAGAACCGGGAATCGAAGCCCCAGCCGTGGACGAAAATCAGGGTGCGCATGGGACTCATGGTGCCCTCGCCGCGTCGATGGTGGCGTGGATCAGGCGTTCGATATCGGCGTCCGAATGGGCCGCCGACAGGGCGAAACGGATGCGGCTGGTGCCGTTGGGCACCGTGGGCGGACGGATGGCGATGCCCAGCAGGCCCTCCTCCTCAAGCCGGGCGGCGACGCGCAGCGTGCGTTCCTCCTCGCCCAGGATCACCGGCACGATCTGGGTCGAGGATGCGCCGGTGTCCAGCCCGGCCTCGTGGAAGCGGTTGCGCACGTGCTCGGCCATGGCCTGCAGGCGGGCGCGCGCCGGACCCAAGGTGGGCACCAGATCGATAGAGGCATCCATGGCGCCGAGAACGGCGGGCGGCAGCGCGGTGGCGTAGATGAAGCCCGAGGCGCGGTTGATCAGCCATTCCTTGACCGCCCGCGAACACGCCACATAGGCGCCGAAGCTGCCCATGGCCTTGGAGAAGGTGCCCATGGCGACGTCCACATGGGTGCCCACCGACAGGCCGAAGCCGTTGACGCCAAGCACGCCGGTGGCGTGCGCCTCGTCCAGGTACAGCAGCGCGTTCCATTCCTCGGCGATGGCGACCAACTGGTCCACGTCGGGCACGTCGCCGTCCATGGAGAACACCGATTCGGTGACGATGATGCGCGGCCCCGGCTCGCGCGCGGTGCGCATCAACAAATCCTTGAGGTGGCTCAGGTCGTTGTGGCGAAAGCGGTTCTGCTTCGCCCCGGCCACGGCGCAGCCCATGTGCAGGCTGGCATGGTTCAGGCGGTCGGCGAACACCAGCGGCTCGGCCCCCCACAGGCTGCGGTCCAGCAGCGCGGCCAGCGCCGAGACGTTGCACTGCCAGCCCGAGGCCAGCACCAGCGCGGCCTCCACCCCCTTGGCGGCGGCGATCTTCTCCTCGACGGCGGAGAGCGCGTCCAGATGGCCGGTGACCAGCCGCGAGGCGCCCGAGCCGGCTCCCCAGCGGGCAGCCCATTCGCGGGCGCGTTCGATCACCTGCGGGTGGCGCGACAGCCCCAGATAATCGTTGGACGAAAAGTTGACCAGTTCGCGGCCGCCCACACGGATGCGGCCGCCGTCCAGCGGCTCCACGCCGCGCAAGGATCGGCGGCGGCCCTGGGCGGTCAAGTCGGCGATGGCTGCGTTCAGCCGTGAATCAAGGTCGTGCATGGGTCCCGTGTTCTAGTGGCTTTTCGCTTCTGTTGCAAAGGCGGTGTAAGCGGTTCTAATCTGCGCACCCCGCAAAGTGGCCAAGACCCTTTGCGTAGTAAGGCTTTAAGGAGGTTGGTATCGTGACGGCAGCGGCGAAGATTGCCCCCGGCGAAATGGCTCTCAGGCACGACTGGACGGTGGAAGAGGTCGAAGCTCTTTTCGCCAAGCCGTTCATGGACCTGATCTTCGAAGCGCAGCAGGTGCACCGCGCCACCTTCGACGCCAATCGCATCCAGGTTTCCCGCCTGATTTCCATCAAGACCGGCTCGTGCCCCGAGGATTGCTCGTACTGTCCGCAGTCGGCCCACTATGCCACCGGCCTGGAAAAGGAAAAGCTGATGGCGGTGGAAGAGGTGGTGGAAGCCGCCCGCAAAGCCAAGGAGGACGGCGCCTCGCGCTTCTGCATGGGGGCGGCGTGGCGCGGCCCGCGCGGCGACGATTTCGACGTGGCGGTGGCCATGATCGAGGGCGTCAAGGCGCTGGGCATGCAGACCTGCGCCACCTTCGGCCTGCTGGACAAGTGGCAGGCCCAGCGGCTCAAGGAAGCGGGCCTGGACTATTACAACCACAACCTTGACACCAGCCCCGAGCACTACAAGGAAATCATCACCACCCGCACCTTCCAGGACCGCCTGGACACGCTGGAGCATGTGCGCGAGGCCGGCCTGCACGTCTGTTCGGGCGGCATCATCGGCCTGGGCGAAACCCGCAAGGACCGCGCCAAGATGCTGGTGGAGCTGGCCAACATGCCCAAGCATCCCGACAGCGTGCCGATCAACCTGCTGATCCCCATTCCGGGGACGCCGCTGGCCGATGCGGAGCGCCCCGACCCGTTCGATTTCGTCCGCTGCATCGCCGCCGCCCGCATCATGATGCCGCACTCGTTCGTCCGCCTGTCGGCGGGCCGCGAGGGCATGAGCGACGAGATGCAGGCCCTGTGCTTCCTGGCGGGCGCCAATTCGGTGTTCTGCGGCCACAAGCTGCTGACCGCCAAGAACGCCGCCCCCGGCGACGACAAGAGCCTGTTCGGCCGCCTGGGTCTCAGCCCGATGTGACGAAGAACGGGGGCCGCAAGGCCCCCGTTTCCGTTTGCATCGGCCGCAGGCCCGGTCCAAGACCATCGAGGGTCAAACATGACGCGCGATGGTCTTTAGGTTTGGCCCCGCCGGGCGTGCGCCTTCGCGCGCTTGGCCGCCGCCTCCATGGCGGCAGCGCGGTTGTGCGCCAGATTTGGCGCTCGCCGCCCTAGCGGTGGCCCAGGCCGGTGAAGGCGGCGTCGATGCCCATCTGGGCGGCGCGGCTGGTGCCGTACCAGGTCTGGCTGAGGGCGGCGAAGCCCGGCAGATCCACGTTGATCTCGGTTTTGTGGTTCAGGCTGACGTCGCTACGGGTATTGGCGATCAGCGCCTGGACCTGACCGGCCTGGATGTCGTGCAAGATGGTGGTGCCGCCCGCCAGGTTGAGGTTCAGCCCGCCCCCGGCGGTGGGGCTGACAGTGGCGGCACCGGTATCGCCGATGGGGGTGGTGGTGGCGCTGGCCAGTCCGCCCTTGTCGTTGACCGCCAGCAGGGTTTGGAGTCCCTGGGCCACGGCGCCTTCGACGGTGGTACGGATGACCACGGCGAAATCCATGGGAATGCCGTTGATCATCATGCCGCCGCGATGGCCGGCCAGTTCGGTCGGCTCCATGGGCGCCAGCCCGGCGAAGGGGTCGGGCGCCGCGACGGTCAGCGCGGCGGCCAAAAGCGTAGGCACGGTCGTCATGGTCGATCTCCGCGATTGTTGTTGCAATTCCGGCGCAGACGGAATTGCCCACCCCGAGCGGCGCCGAAAGGCGGCCCGCGGCGGGCCAAGGCGTGGTGCGTCCGCCGCAGCGGATGCGCCTTAGAACTCCCGGAGTCCGGGCAGCATGACCGAAATGGTCGCCAGCCCATTGCGGGACAACGCCGTCCCGAAAGGCGCCTTGCGGCGGACGGCCCATTCCTCGGACCGGTTGAAGCCGCTACGGCCGCTGTCAAGGTCGTCGTGGATGACGAAGATCACGCCCTGCCACATGGTTTCGAACTCGGCCCGTGGCATGGCTTTCAGTCCCATGGCGGGGTCGCCCACCAGCACGTCCCCGTCCTTCATGCCCTTGATCACCACGAAATGGCTGTAGCCCTTGGTGTTGATCAGGGTGATGGCGGGCACGCCCACCTCGGCCAGCTTGTCCAGGCCGACGCGGTAGCCGTCCGACCGCAGGCCCAGGCTGGTCAGGTAACGCTGCATGTCGGCCATGGAAAAGCCGAAACGCTGGATGGCCTGCTGGTCGCCGGTGGCGAACATAGCCTCGAACACCTGGGCTTCCTTGGTCGGGCGGTTGTAATGATGGGTCAGCAGGGTTGCCAGCGCCGCCGATCCGCATGAAAAATCGTGCTCCTGCCGGATGACGCGCTGGAAACGGGCTTCGCGCAGGCTGACCACCGGCACGGTGACCGTGGCACCGGCGAAGCTGAGCGTGGTTTCGGCCGCCTGAACCGAGGTGGCCGCCGCCAGTGCGGCCAGGGCGCCAAGCAGGGGGAACCTCATGGCCGCACTCCTCTCAGCGCATGTAGACGTTGACGCTGGTGGCATTGTTCATGTTCACCAGATCGCCGGTGTTCTGCATCACGGCGGTGATGCCGTGATTGCCCATCACCTGGGCGGGGGCGATGGTGCCGGAATATTTGGCCGATCCGCCGCTCACGCCGATGTTGCCGGTATTGGTGCCTGACAGGGCGGATTCGTTGCCCTGGAACAGACTGCCCGAGATGGGGGCGGTTTCGGTACCGCCGCGCTTGCCGTCCAGTTCGTCGCTCGACACCGCCGCTTCCTTGTCGAACGGGTCGGCCTGTGCCGCCGTGGCCAGGCAGACCAGGGCGGCAGCCACAATGATGTGCGCTCGCATGGCTCTCCTTTCCGGTAAGGGGACCGGCGGGTCCTGGGGACCCGCCGGAGGGGAGGCATCAGAAGTTGGTGTGGGAGTTGATGCTGAAGGACGAGAACTGGTTGGCGGTCAGGCCGGTGTTCTGGGCGATGTTGGCGATACCCGACATGGTGCCCAGGGCGATGCCGCCGATGGCGCCGGTGCCGAAGGTCACCGAGGTGTTGCCGCCGTTGCCGCCCTGGGTGGCGCCGGTGGCGGCGTTCAGGGTCTGGGCCGAGCCGGCGGTCTGCGACAGGTTGCCGCCGGTGCCGTAGGCCTTGGCATAGGCGTCGCCGCCCTGGCCGCCATTGCCACCGCTGGCCGCCGACTTGGCCGACTGGTCGGACATGTTGGCGGTCTTGCTGGCGATGTCGCCACCGTTGCCGCCGCTGCCCTGGGCCGCCGACTGGCTGTTGGTGTTGGCCTTGGCGGTGGGTTCGGTCCACGACTTCGCCCAGGCGGACGCGTCCTGGTTGTTATAGGCCTTGCCGCTGGCGTCGGCCTGGTTGCTCGACTCCTGCCCGCCGTGGTGGCCGTTGTTGCCGCCGCTGCGCGAGCTGGGGGACCAGCCGCCCGGCCCGCCCGGCCCGCCCGAGCCGCCGGCCTTGGCGGTCGAGGCGTTGCTGGCGCCGCCCTTGTTGCCGGCGACCGCCCCGGCCCCCGACACGCCGACCGCCCCGGCCTTGGTCGAGCCGTAGGACGACGAATAGGCCTTGCCGTCGCCGCCGCTGCTCTTGTTGTAGGACTTGGCCCCCTGCAGGCCCAGGTTGGACGACAGGGCAGTCCCGTTGCCGCCTTCGCCACCCTCGCCGCCGGCGGTGTAGCCGTTCTTTGCATAGGCGTCGCCGCCGCTGCCCAGATTCCCGGTCAACGCGGTCTGGTCCGGCCGCAGGTCGCCGCCGGTGGCTTCGCCGCCATTGGCGTTGCCCGACGACAGGCTGATGGAGCCGACATTGTTGGTCGCGCTCATCGTCGTCGAGTTCTGCATGGTGGTGTTGAACGAGTCGAAGTTCACGTTGTCGCCCAGGATGGCGGTGCCGCTGATGTCGGCCGCCGCACGGGAGCGGAAGGTCGCCTGGGCGGCGTCGCTGACGCCCGACTGGGTGGGCGACTGCTGGTAATTGCCGTCGCTGCCGTCGCCGATGGCGTTGCCGCCGTCGCCGCTGTCACCGCCGACGCCCGGGCCGGCGGCGCCGCCGGAGCCGGTGCCGGGGGTGGCCACGGTCACGTTGATGTCGGGCAGGGTCACCGTCTGGTGCTGGCTGCCGGCGACGATCTGGCCCTGGTCCTGGTACTGCTTGGACTTGGACGCCGCCGATCCACCGTCGCCGCCATAGCCCTTGGCATAGGCGTCGCCGCCGCTGCCGCCCTGACCACTCGGACCACCCTGGCCGCCGCGATTGCTGCCAAGGCTGTAGTGATGGCTCCCGTTGGAACCGCCGGCCGATCCGCCCTCCGCGGACGCCTTGGCGGAGCCGCCGTCGCCAGCGTTGGCATGGTTAAAGGACCCCTGGGCCTGGCCCTGAGTGTTGGCGGCCAGGAAGGATTGCCCCTGGGACACCGAACCGCTCGCAAAGGCCTGGGCGGCGAACACCATTGCCGCACCAGACACGCCCATCAACAGAGCCTTCTTCATTTTGCCTCCTGTTGGCATTGCCTAACGAAGTCGACGTTCGTCACCGCACGGGGCGGCCGCCCTTCTTGGCAAGGGACGGCCGTTGTCCGCCGGCGGCCTGATTAGAGGCAACCGCCGTGCCAACTCGCCGCGTTGGGGCCAACAGGTTGATATCGCTGAAAAACGATCCGCCGCCAGGGGGGCTGTGCCCTGGCGGCGGTGTAAAGGGACGGTGACGGGGCGTTGCGTTGCTGGGTCAGCCCGGCTCGGCGATGGTGACAACCAGATCGTCCAGACCGTCGATGCGGCCCACCAGCCGGTCGCCCGGACGGACGGCGCTGACGCCTTCGGGGGTGCCGGTGAAGATCAGGTCGCCCTGACCCAAATGGTAGTACTGCGACAGATGCGCGATCACTTCCGGGATCGACCAGATCATGTCGGAGACGTCGCCGCGCTGGCGGATCTCGCCGTTGACCTCAAGCGTGATGGCGCCCTGGGCGATGGGGGTGGCACCGCGCAGCAGGGGGGTGACGGGGGCCGAGAACTCGAACGACTTGCCCAGATCCCACGGCCGCCCCTTGTCGCGGGCGGCGAATTGAAGGTCGCGGCGGGTCATGTCCAGGCCGATGGCATGGCCGAACACCGCGCGCGCCGCCTGTTCCGCCGTCGCCTGGAAAACCGGGGCGCCCAGGGCGACCACCAGTTCTACCTCGTGGTGCAGGTTGGCGGTGGCGGGGGCATAGGGGATGGCGCCGCCGCCGGCCACCAGCGCCTCGGGCGACTTGGTGAAATAGAAGGGCGGTTCCCGATTGGGATCGGACCCCATCTCGCGGGCGTGGGCGGCATAGTTGCGGCCGACGCAGAACACCCGGCGGACCGGATACAGAGCATCCTCGCCGACCACGGGAACAGCGGGTTGGGGAAGCTCGAACAGCATGCGCATGGGAACATCTCCGGCGGGAACCAAGGCCGTCAGCATGCACCCGGCCACCGCCGTGATCAACCGGTGGCGCGGTGCATAAGAGGCTTGACTTCGCTTGCATCGGAAATCATTGATCGATTCATGAACACGTCCCGACAGAGGACGGTCAGGGAGGACAATGTGGTGCAATTTCGGCTTGGGGAATACGTCCCCTATCTGCTTAGTCGCGCCGGCGTTTCGCTGGCCAACAATGTTTCAAGGGAACTGGACCAGTTCGGCGTCTCGCTGCCCATGTGGCGGGTGATGGCCGCGCTGCTGGACGAGGGCGAACAGCGCCTGGGCGACCTTGCCCGGTTGACCGCCATCGAGCTGTCCACCCTGTCGCGCATCGCCGCCGCCATGGAGGCCAGGAACCTGGTGACCCGCCGGAGGTCGGGCCAGGACGCCAGGGCGGTGATCATCGCGCTTACCCCCGAGGGCCGCGCCAAGACCGAAGCCATCGTGCCGCGCGCGCTGGATTGGGAAAACATGGCGGTGGCCGGCATGAGCGCCGAGGAGGTGAAGGTGCTCAAGGGGCTGCTGCATCGCCTTTACGGCAACGTGGCGGGTCCCGATCCGCTGTCGGGCCTGGACCGCGCCTGACGGCCGAACGGGCGGCATGGGGCGGGTTCCGTCGGCCCCATGCCGCCCGCCATCCCACCCCTCATTCCCTCCACGGGCCAGCCATGGATTTTCTTGAGATCGACGACGTGCGGCTGGAATGCCGCTGGGTTGGTGCGCGCGGCAGCGGCGGGCCGGTGCTGGTTTTCCTGCATGAGGGCCTGGGGTCGGTGTCGCTGTGGCGGGACTTTCCCGATCGCGTGGCGGCGGCGGCGGGCCTGCCGGCCTTCATCTTTTCGCGACAGGGATATGGCGGCTCGTCCCCGGTGCCGCTGCCGCGTCCGGTGGATTACCTCGAGCGCGAGGCGCGCGACGTGCTGCCGCGCGTGCTGGACGGCGCGGGCATCCAATCGGCCATCCTGGTCGGCCATTCCGATGGCGCCACCATCGCGCTGGTCCATGCCGCCCTGGACCGCAGTGGACGGGTGAAGGGCGTGGCGGCCCTGGCGCCGCACACCTTTGTGGAGGACATGTGCGTCGCCGCCATCGCCCAGGTGCGCGACACCTATGCCGACACCTTGCGGCCGCGCCTGCAGCGCCATCACGGCGCCAACGTGGATTGCGCCTTTCGCGGCTGGAACGACACCTGGCTGAACCCGGCCTTCAAGGCCATGGAATACCGCCCGCTGCTGGCGCGCATCCAGGTTCCGGTGGTGGTGATCCAGGGCGAGGACGACGAATACGCCACCCGCGCCCAGGTGGATGCGGTGGCCGATGGCGTGGCCGGGCCGGTGCGGGCGCTGATGCTGCCGTCATGCGGCCATTCGCCCCAGCGCGACCAGCCGGAAATGACGCTGGCCGCCATCCAGGAGCTGGTCAGGCCGCTTTCAGGCTGAACAGGAACGTGCTGCCGTGGTCGGGCAGCGATTCGACCCAGATGCGGCCGCCGTGGCGTTCCACGATCTTCTTGCAGATGGCCAGGCCGATGCCGGTGCCCTCGTACCGGTCGCGGGCGTGCAGGCGCTGGAAGATGCGGAAGATGCGCTCGTGGTATTGCGGCGCGATGCCGATGCCGTTGTCGGCCACCCACACCACCACCTCGGCCCCGTCGCGGCGCCAGCCCACCCTGACCTTTGGGGCGCGGTCGGCATGGCGGTATTTCAGCGCGTTGCCGATCAGGTTCAGCAACAGGCGGTGCAGTTCCTCCTCGCTGCCCAGCACGGTGGGCGGATCGGCGGCGATCTCCACCGTCGCCTTGGCCTCTTCGGCGGCCAGGGCCAGTCCGCCCAGCGCCTGTGCGGCGACGGTCCCCAGCCCGACGGGAACCATCGGGCGTTCCATCCGGCCGACGCGGGAATATTCCAGCAGGTCCAGAATCAGGCGGTCCATACGCACGGCGCCGTCCTGGGCGAGCGCGATGAATTCGCGCGCTTCGTCGTTCAGTAGCTCGCCGTAGCGCCGCGCCAACAGGGTGACGAAGCTGCCGACCATGCGCAGCGGTTCGCGCAGGTCGTGGCTGGCCACATAGGCGAATTGTTCCAGCTCGGCGTTGGACGCTTCCAGCTTGGCGGTCTTTTCCGCCAGCGCGGCCTCGGCCGCCTTGCGCTGGGTGATGTCGCGCACGAAGGCGCACACATAGGTGCCGCCGCCAAAGGCTACGCAATTGGCGCCCACCTCGGCCGGAAAGGTGGCCCCGTCCGAGGTCACGTGGACGGTCTCGAAGCGCACGTGCCCCCGGCGGCACAGCCGCCGCAGCAGGCGCGGCCACAGCCGTTCGGTGATCAGCGGATCGATGCGGGCGACGGGCATGCCCACCATGGCCGAGGGGTCATAGCCCAGGCGCAGGCCGGCGGCCTCGTTGGCGTAGAGGATGCGGGCGCGGTCGTCCATCCACAGGACGATGTCGGCGGCATGGTCCAGGGCGAACTGGGCGAAGCGCAGGCGGTTCTCGCTCTCGCGCAGGGCGGTGACGAATTCCTCCTCGCGGCGCGACTGCCGCGCCAGCATGACCACCGCCGTTCCCAAAAGCAGCGCCGCCGCCGCCGCCGCCGCCGCCAGGCGGATGGCGTTGCCCCGCCACTGGGCCAGCAGCACGTCCTGGCGCAGCGACACGTTCAGCACCACCGGGTATCCCGAGAGGCG
Organism: Pseudomonadota bacterium; assembly: GCA_023426365.1. Taxonomy (GTDB): domain Bacteria; phylum Pseudomonadota; class Alphaproteobacteria; order Rhodospirillales; family Magnetospirillaceae; genus Magnetospirillum. The sequence goes on along the minus strand of JAFAAW010000092.1, from coordinate 7,846 downwards.
GTGATAGGCCAGGATGCGCACCGCACCGTCCATGGGGCTTGGCCCCCAGCCCAGGCCGTGGGCCGGCGCGTTGGGACGGAACAGCGGCAGATGGGCGAAATTCTGGCCCAGCTTCATGGCATCCACCGGCGGCGTGCGGGCCAGCAGCACCCCGTCGGTGCGGAAAATGGCGCTGGCGCCGCCTTCGGCCGGCAGCACCCGCTGATAGGATTGCTGAAAATAGTCGGGGGCCAGGGCGGCGACGATGATGCCCTGGAAGCTGCCGTCGGGACCCGAGATGCGGCGGCTGACCGGAATGATGGGGGCGCCGTCCAGCGGCGACGGCCGCGGCGTGGCCAGATGGATTTCCTGGGACGGATTGTCGCGATGCCAGCCGAAATATTCCTGGTCGGCGCGGTTGTCGGCGGGCGGCGGATAGATGCGGGCGGCGTTGACCACGTGGCCGTCCGCCCCCACCACCGCCAGCCCCAGCAATTGCGGCAGGCCGGTCAGACGGGCGCGCAGCATGCGGTGCGTGTCCTCGCCGCCGGCGCGGGCAACGCCGCCGGCTTTTTCCACCGACAGCGCGGTGGCTTCGACCACCAGTTCGACCGAATGCAAGGCGCGTTCCGTCTGCTGGGCCAGGGCCAGCGACAGCGCGGTCAGGTTGCTTTCGGCGGCGGCGACGGTGTCGGCGCGCTGGCGCCAGATCTCGACGGCGGTCAGCGACAGCACGGCGGCGATGACCACGCCGCCGGCAAGCGCGACCGCCCGGCTGGTAAAGGGGCGCCAACGGCCCGGAACTGTGCGAGAGATCACCCCTTGCCCCTGTGGGGACTGAACAATGTTGCAGCGTAGCACAACCGTAGGGTTATTTCACCCCCGCTGTGCGTCGGCAAAAGGCCCGCCACCCGGGGGTGGCGGGCCTTGCCCACACGGCATGGGGCGAAATTAGCCGTGCGCGGGGGCGCGGGCGGCCGAGGCACGAATGGCCAGCGGCGCCTCGTCATGAACGGTGGTGACGTCCTCGGGATAGGCGGTGATGTGGTGCACCGCCAGATCGGCGCCCATGAATTCCTCCTCGTCGGACAGGCGGATGCCCAAGGTCGCCTTGATGCCGCCATAGACCACCAGGCCGCCCACCAGCGCCAGGGCGGCGCCGATGGCGGTGCCGACGATCTGCGCGGGCAGCGACACGCCGCCCAGGCCGCCCAGGGCCTCCTGGCCGAACACGCCGCACAGCACGCCGCCCAGCACGCCGCACAAGCCGTGCAGCGGCCAGACGCCCAGCACGTCGTCGATGCGCCACTTGTTCTGGCACTGATTGAAGGCCAGCACGAACAGGGCGCCGGCGGTGCCGCCGGTGATGAAGGCGCCGATGGGGTGCATCACGTCGGAGCCCGCGCACACCGCCACCAGACCGGCCAGGGCGCCGTTATGGACGAAGCCGGGGTCGTTGCGGCCGACCAGCAGGCTGGACAGGATGCCGCCCACCATGGCCATCAGCGAGTTCATGGCGACCAGGCCCGAGACGTTGTCCATGCTCTGGGCGCTCATGACGTTGAAGCCGAACCAGCCGGCGCACAGGATCCACGAGCCCAGGGCCAGGAACGGGATGTTGGACGGCGGGATGGCGACCACGTGGCCGTCCTTGCGATAGCGGCCGCGCCGGGCGCCCAGCATCAGCACGGCGCCCAGGGCGATCCAGCCGCCCACCGCGTGCACCACCACCGACCCGGCGAAGTCGTGGAAGGCCACGCCGAACAGCGCCTTCATGCCGTCCTGGAAGCCGAAGCGGCTGCCCCACACCATGCCTTCGAAGACGGGATAGACCAGACCGACCAGCACCGACGTGGCCAGCAATTGCGGGCCGAACTTGGCGCGCTCGGCGATGCCGCCCGAGATGATGGCGGGAATGGCGGCGGCAAAGGTGGCCAGGAAGAAGAACTTGACCAGATCATAGCCGCCGGCGGCAAAGGCGCTGCCCTCGGCCTTGCCGGTCAGGGTGGCAGCCGATCCGAAAAAGCTGATGCCATAGGCCACCGCATAGCCGATGAAGAAATAGGCGGTGGTCGAGACCGCGAAGTCGGTGAGGATCTTCACCAGGGCGTTGACCTGATTCTTCTTGCGGACGGTGCCGACCTCAAGAAAGGCAAAGCCGGCGTGCATGGCCAGAACCATGACCGCGCCCAACAGGACGAAAAGGACGTCCACCCCGATCTTCATCGCTTCCATCGCATGACCTCGCTTGAACCGGCCCTAATCCGGCAGACAGGGGCATGTACTCAAGCCCCATGCCAGAGGATCTGGCGGGGTTCATGTCCTTTGGATTCAAGGGCTTATCCATTTGCTGCGATGGCCGCCGGACAGGATCGCGCCTAAAACCATGGCGTGGCTGCCGCGGCTTGCGCAGAAAATGAGCAGCAGGAGCGACGTCGCCTTCCAGCGATCACGAAATCAGCCTGCGATATGGGCAATAATCGCGCGTGTGCAAAAAATGCGCAAATGCTTCGGCCAGGGAAATTTGGCACGCCGCCTGCAAAGTAGGAGGCAGGCCCCGGCGGCCCCTCTGGCGGAAAGCCTTGGGTTCGCCTCGACACGCGGAGAAAATTGCCATGGGCAGCTCGGAAAAGATTGCCGTCCTCTACGGAAACAACGCCCTCGACATCAAGCTCGAGGCTGCCCGTCTGATGTCCGAGGCGCTGAGCCGCCCGCAGGATGCCGATTCGCTGATCAGCATGGCGATCCAGTTGTTCGACTACGCCAACAGCACGCAGGAGCGGCGGGCCTGACCGGCCCGCGGTTCCGCTCCTTCAAACCATCGAGCGCCACATCTGACGCACGATGGTCTGGTGTTCTGTTTGGCCTGCGCCGGGCGCGCGGCTGTGCGCGCTTGGCCGCCGCTTCAGTGGCGGCAGCTCGCGGCTGGGCGCCAGGGCGAGCGCTCGCCGTTCTAACAGCTTCTTCTACAAGCCCAGTCCATCGGCCGCCGACCGCAGGATTTCGGCGCTATGCCTGAGCGCCGCCCGCTCCTGGTCGTCCAGGGCCGGGCGCAGGGCGTCGCCGGCGCCATGGCGGCCGATCACGCGGGGCAGGGACAGCGCCACGTCGCGCACCCCCTCCACCTCGGGGATCAGGGTGGAGACGGTCAACACGGCGCGCTCATCCGCGGCGATGGCCTGGACGATGCGCGCGATGCCGCCGCCGATGCCGAACCACGTCGCCCCCTTGCCGGCGATGATCTTATAGGCCGCGCCGCGTACGCCGTGGTCGATGGCCTGGCGGTCGGCGTCGCCCAGCGGGCGGCCGTGCTGGATCGCCAGGTCCTGCACGCTGATGGCGCCCACCGAGGCGCTGGACCAGCACAGAACCTCTGAATCTCCGTGTTCGCCCAACACCCAGGCATGCACCGATTTCGGGCTGATGCCCAGGAATTCCCCCAGCAGGGCGCGATAGCGCGCAGTGTCCAGAATGGTGCCCGACCCGATCACCCGGGCTGGCGGCAAGCCCGACAAGCGGGTGGCGACCAGGGTCATCACATCCACCGGATTGGTGGCGATCAGCAGCACCGTTTCGGGCGCCGCGGCCAGCACGCGCGGCACGATGTCCGCGAAGACCGCCTGGTTGCGGCCCAGCAATTCCAGCCGTGTCTCGCCCGGCTTCTGGCTGACGCCCGCCGACAGCACCACCACGCCCGACCCGGCAATGTCTTCCCAGTCGCCGGCCCGCACCCGGGCAGGATAGGCAAAAGGCGTGGCATGCAGGATGTCCTGGGCTTGCGCCTCGGCCAGGGCGCGGTTGCGGTCCACCAGCACCACCTCCGAGGCGACACCGCGCATGACCATGGAAAAGGCAGCCGAAGCACCGACCATGCCGGCGCCGACGACGGATACTTTCATCTTGATCTCCCGGCCAATCGGTATGACTGGGAAATAAGGTAGAGAGGGAAGGGGGATTGCACCAGGGGCTAAAACGCCACACCCGGTAGGGGAAAGTGGCGCGAGTGACGGGGCTCGAACCCGCGACCTCCGGCGTGACAGGCCGGCGCTCTGACCAACTGAGCTACACCCGCATCCAGAACGGACGAAATCGTCCGCAAAGCGATCTCACACAAAGAGTGGCGCGAGTGACGGGGCTCGAACCCGCGACCTCCGGCGTGACAGGCCGGCGCTCTGACCAACTGAGCTACACCCGCTCCGGTGTGAGGGCCGGGGATATAACAGGCTCTTTCGGACTGCGCAAGCGGTGTTTTTTCAGGCGACGACGATTTCTGCATTTCGCTGCGGTTTTCCACTATAATCGCACCGCCATCCTTATCGTGGAGATCGTCATGGGCGAGATCGTCAACCTCAACCGCTGGCGCAAGACCAAGGCGAAGGAAGACAAGGCCCGCCAGGCCGAAGTGAACCGCGTGGCGTTCGGTCGGACCAAGGCGGAAAAGGACGCCGAGCGCAAGCGGGCCGAACAGATCGCGCGCGAACTGGACGGCAAGCGGTTCGACGACGATGGCGACACCCCCGCCTGAGGGGGCGTCAGTCCTTCCAGACCTTCTTGCGCCGGCGCAGCTCGGCCCACAGCTCGTCGGCCCGCGCGAGCAGGCGGGGGCGCCTGGCCTCGTGCCAGCCGGCGACCATGCCGGCCGCCCACGCCGCTTCCCCCAGGTGATGGCAGGCGGCCAGCCGTGGCGCCGCCACCGCGATGTCGTTCAGCTCGCCCAGCGCATCCTGCAGCCGCCCCAGCAGCGCCAGCGTCTCCTTGACGGTGCCCTTGCGATACAGCGGGGCGAAGAATTCGCCGGCATAGCGCATTTGCTTGCCCAGGATGCGGGTACGGTGCAGTTCGGCCGGGGGCAGGCGCGACAGCCGCTTGCCGCCCTGTTTGGCAAGCCGGCGCGCCAGCCGTTTCAGCACCCGGCGGGCAAAGGGCGCCAGCGGTTCGCCGCCTAGGGCGAAGCCGGGCAGGGCGGGGTCGGTGCACCAGTCGCCGGCTTCGACCCACGCCCCCAGATCCAGCAGCAGCAGGGTGAAGCGGGGCGTGCCCGCCGCCTCGCGCGCGGCCGCCAGATCCGTCCGGCATTCCGCCTGCCAGTATGTGCGAAGCGTGTTCAGGCCAGCGTGGTCGGCGTGGCGGTCGGCGACCGGCGCTATGATCTCGGTCAGAAAGACCTCGGCGTCGCGCGCAGGCCCCAACCGGCCCAGCAGCCAGCCGATCTCGTCGCGCAAGGGGGCCAGTTGCGGCCCCGCCACCAGCGGGCGGAAAATCTTGAGCGCCGAACGCAGCCGCCGCAGGGCCACCCGCATCTGGTGCACGGCCTCGCCGTCGCCCTGATCCACCAGGGCTTGCTGGTTGGCCAACAGGTGGTGAAGGCAGTTGCGGGCGATGGCGCGAAAGGCGTCGGCCAGGGTAGGGGCGTCGCCTAGCGCCAGCGGCGTCGCCTTGACCGCACCACGGGCGCGCCCCTGGGCAAGGGCATGGCCGCGGTCCGATTTCGACTGGGCCAGCAGACGCACCGGCACCCGCGCGGCAATCTCGCGCGCCAGGGCGAACAGCGTGGCCGGCGGTCCTTCCAGCAATTCCAGTTCGACCTCGCACACCGTTTCGGTGCGCTCGCCGGCCCGGACCTCGCCCACGTCGATGGCCAGTTCCAGGCGCCAGTCCTCGCCTCTCAATATATGAAGCGAGCGCCGGACATGGGTGGCGAACACCGGTTCCAGCCGCTGGCCCAGCGAGCTGTCGGCCAGGATGTCCAGCCCGGTGGCGCGCAGAAGCTCGATATCGGGGCGGGGGCCGGCGATCTCGGCCTCCCATTCCCGCCGGCTGAACAGCCCCGAGGTGCGGCTGCCGGCGGTCTTGACGGTCTGCCGGGTCTTGCCCTTGCCGTCGTGGCGCACGCGCACGGTGATGCCTGCCTGCGCCAATGTCAGGTCGGGGGTGTCGTAGTAAACGGCGTCCAGGGTCTTGAGCGTGGGGCGCCCCTGCCGGTGGCGGCGCAGCACGGGCAGGCGCCGCAACCGGTTCAGCGCGTCGGGGGAAAGCGCCAGTTTCAGCTCGATCTCGTTGCCGTCCATGCCGCCTCCGCTGCTGGTCATCCACCTATAGCATCGGGGTGGACGGGGGTGAATGGGGGCGCGGGACCGTCTTCGGCTTTTAACAAAGTATGAACTCCCTCGGCCCCATGCTGCCGGGGGATGGCCTTGCCGCCGTCCTCGGTGTATCAGTTGGGGCGGGGAATGCCCGGCCGCCTTGATGTGGGGGAGCACGATGAGGACCGTTATTCGTGTCGGACGCACGGCCGCCGCCGTGATCGCGCTGGCGGCTCTGGCCGGTTGCGCCCCCGCGCTGGACCCGCGCGGCACCCAGGACACCATCAATGGCATGATTAATGCCGGGGCGAGCGACGCCTCCTCGGCGGCGCTGACCCGGGGCGACTTTCCGGCGGCCGAGCGCTACGCCATCGCCGCCCTGCGCTACAATCCCCGCGATCCGGTGGCCCTTCTCAATGCGGGCCTCGCCTACCAAGGCATGGGCCAGTACGAGCTGGCCCGCCAGTATTACGAGGTGATCATCACCAACCAGGTGCCCGGCACCATCATGGGGCCGGGGGATGGCGGCGTGGTGATGCCGCGCTCGGTGATCGACGTGGCGCGCGCCAACATGGCGCTGATCGACAAGATCACCGGGCGGTCCACGCCCCGCAGCATTCAGGAATCGGGCCGTCCGACCGGCGCGCCCGGCGTCGGCGCCCCGCCGCTGCCCAGCGTGGTGCCGCTGTCGGCGCCCGGACGGCCGCTGGTCGCCGCCGGCGAGTTGACGCCCGTCCAGCCGGCGGGTGTTTCCCAGCCGGTCCAGGTGTCCGACGCCGAGGTCAACGTGGCCGGCCGTTTCCGCATTCTCAAGCGTCTGCTGGACGAGGGGCTGATCACTCCCGAGGAATACAATCGTCGCCGCGCCGCCAATGTGGGGGCGTTGCTGCCGCTCACCCAATCCTCGCCCTCGGTGGGATTGGAGCGGCCCATTCCCGGTGACGAGACGGTGGTCCGGCGCCTGCGCGACATCGCCGACGCGCTGCAGCGGCGCGAGATGAGCGCGGCCGAGCAGGCCGCCGAGCGCACCGTCATTCTGGACGCCCTGCTGCCGGAAAAGCCCCGCCGCCTGGAAGCCGCGCCGCTGCCGCCGCGCGACATGATCGAGGCCGGCCAGGCGGTCGGCCGCGTGGAGCGCATGCGGGCCGCCGGCCTGATCAACGATGCCGACGCCAAGAAGGAGCGCGACGCTATCGAGCGTTCGCTGGAAAGCCAGCTGTCGGGCCAGCGCGTCGCCGGCACCGCCACCGGCCTGCGGGCGGGAGGGGCGGGCACGCCGGCGCCGGCCGCGCCAGCCACTTCGACGGGGGCGAAGACCACCACCTGGGGCGTCGCCCTGGCCTCGTCCAAGAGCGAGGATGGCGCGCGCAAGCAATGGGACAGCATCAAAGCCAAGTTCCCCCAGGAGCTCGGCGGTCTGGAAGGCCACTTCAAGGCGCAGAACGGCCGCACGCGGGTCATTGCCGGCCCGTTGTCCAACAAGGATGCCGCGCGCAAGCTGTGCAAGACCCTCAAGCTGCACCGCCAGGCCTGCGATCCGGCTTCGTATTGACACTCTTGCGAGGGGCGTTCGACAGGCATATATTGGAATTTCGTTCGCCCTCCTCAGCGACTGCAACAAAACGGTCGCGAAAAGGGGTTGACGGCGGTGATAGAGCGGCCTATAACCCGCGCCTCGCCGCTGCGGTGGCGGGCCGGAGGGTCAGGCAGCCGGTTGTTGGTTCGGGCTTCGGTTCGGGCGGATGAAAAAAGAGTTTGACACGGTTGGGGCGCTCCTGTAGAAC
>JAFAAW010000076.1 GCA_023426365.1 Pseudomonadota bacterium | reverse complement strand
CCGCTGGGGGCAGGCGCGCGACGCCGCCGGCCGCGCCCAGTTCCTGGCCGCCGCCCTGGATTCGGAAACCCGCGCCTGCGTCATCGTCGGCAAGGACGGCCAGGAGAAATACCGCAACGGCGCTGGCCGCCGGCTGCTGGGACCGGCCGGCGACCCGCTTTCCGCCTTTACCGCCCGCGCCGCCGGCGACGACCGCACGCTTGCCGAACTGGAGCGCCTGCAGGCGGCCGCCATCGTCGGCGCCCTGCGCCGCACCGAGATCGCGCTGCCGGCCGAAGGCGGCGGGCGCGAATGGCTGGCGCTGGAGGTGCGGCCCGCCGGCCGCCACGCACTGGCTTGGTTCGCCGAGGACGTGACCGCGCGGCGCGCCATCGAGGAAACGCTGCGGCGCGAGAACGAATGGCTGGGCGACTTCATCGACTTCCTGCCGGTCGGCTGCTATTGCGCCGATTCGGACGGCGTCATCCGCTCGGTCAACCATCGTCTGGCGGAATGGCTGGGCCGCAGCCCCAGCGAGTTGGTGGGACAGAACCTGGCCGACGTGCTGGGCTGCGTGCCCGACCCCGAGGACGAACGGCACGAATTGCGGCTGGTCGGACGCGGCGGCGAGGTGTTCCAGGCCCTGCTGGCCCATTCGGTGTTCGACGACGGCGGCGAAATCCGCACGCGCTCGGTGGTGGTGCGCGACATGGTGCCCGAACACCAGTGGGAGCGTGCGTTGCGCGCCGCCGAACGGCGTTTCCGCTGGCTGTTCGACGACGCCCCCGTCGGCATCGCGCTGATCGAGCTGGACGGCACGGTGGGAACCTGCAACCTGGCCTTCCAGGCCATGATGGGCATCGACCATGACGGCCTGGTCGGGCGCCAGCTCACCGAATATATCGCCGACGAACAGCGGCCGCTGGCGTCCGAGCAACTGGCCAAGGTCCTGCTGGGGTCGCTGCCCGGCACCCACCTTGAGGTGCGCCTGAAAGGCCGGCGCGAGGTGATCGCCCAATTGTTCGTCAGCCCCACCCACGAGGACGGCGACATCTCGGGCCTGATCGTGCATTTCATCGACGCCACCGAGCAGCGCAACCTGGAAATCCAGTTCGCCCAAAGCCAGAAGATGCAGGCCATGGGCCAGTTGGCCGGCGGCGTGGCGCACGATTTCAACAACCTTCTGACCGCCATGATCGGCTTTTGCGACCTGCTGCTGCAACGGCACGGCCCGGGCGACCCCAGCTTCGCCGACATCATGCAGGTCAAGCAGAACGCCAACCGCGCCGCCAGCCTGGTGCGCCAGTTGCTGGCGTTCTCGCGCCGCCAGGCGCTTCAGCCGCGCCTGCTGAACGTCACCGACGCGCTGGCGGAACTGAACAACCTGCTGCGCCGCCTGCTGGGCGAGACCATCGAGCTTAAGATGGTGCACGGCCGCCAGTTGGGCCTGGTGCGGGTGGACCCCGGCCAGTTCGACCAGGTGATCATCAATCTGGCGGTCAACGCCCGCGACGCCATGCCGGGCGGCGGCACGCTGACCATCCGCACCGGCACCGTCACCGTGGACCAGCCGGTCCAGCGCGGCCCCGAGCTGATGCCGGCCGGCGATTACGTGCTGATCGAGGTGTCCGACACCGGCACCGGCATCGCCAAGGAAAACCTGAGCCGCATCTTCGAGCCGTTCTTCTCCACCAAGGAGGTGGGCGCCGGCACCGGCCTGGGGCTGTCCACCGTCTACGGCATCGTGCGCCAGACCGACGGCTTCGTCTTCGTGGAAAGCGAGATGGGCCAGGGGGCGAGCTTCTCCATCTACCTGCCGCGCATCGAAGCCGAGCCGGAGGCGGAATCCCACCGTCCCGCCACCCCACCAGAGGCGGCCGCCGACCTGACCGGCAGCGGCACCATCCTGTTGGTCGAGGACGAGGACGCGGTGCGCCTGTTCGCCGGCCGCGCGCTCAAGAACAAGGGCTATCGCGTGGTCGAGGCGCGGTCGGGCGAACAGGCGCTGGACGTGCTGCGCGGCGACGAGGCCATCGACGTGCTGATATCCGACGTGGTCATGCCCGGCATGGACGGCGTCACCCTGGCCCGGCTGGTGCGCATGGAACGCCCGGCCATCAGGGTCATCCTGATTTCCGGCTATTCCGAGGACGTGGCGCGCAACGGCATAGATCCCGACGCCGGCATCCACTTCCTGCCCAAGCCGTTCTCGCTGAAACAACTGGCCGGCGCCGTCAAGCAGGTGCTGAGCGAGCCATAGAAACCGGCCCCCCGTCATCCGCTTGCGAAGGCACGAAGGGCCGCTTGCACCCCCAGGGTTGATCGCGCTAGCCTCTGCCCACACTGAAGGGGGATCTTATGAACAAAGTCGTCATCGGTTTCGTGGTCGGCGCGGTGGCCGTGGGTGCCGTGGGCTACGGCACGCTGGTCTATCCCGAACAGCGGGCGCGGGCGCAGGTGGACAAGGCCATCGCCGAACTGTCCCCGGACACCCAGGTCAGCTATCGCAGCCTGGGCTATTCGCTGTTCACCGGCACCCTGACCCTGGGCGGGGTCGAGATGACGGTGCGTGAAGGCGACGAAACCCTGCACGCCCGGCTGGAGAGCGTCGTCCTGCGCGATCTGAGCAAGGACCGCGTGGGCCAGATGCGCGGCACCGGTTTCAGCCTGCGCGATCCCGAGGACACCGCCCGCGTCGAGGCCGACACCCTGGACGGCGACAATCTGACCGCCCAGGATGGCGTCTTGCAGGGCATCGCCGGCAGCACCGCCATCCCCAATGTCAACATCGGCCGGCTGGCGCTCAACGGCGTGCGCATCACCGCCGGCGACGACGTCACCCGCCTGCGCGAGATCGTCGTCACCGATTACGTCCAGAACAACAAGGTGCCGCAGGCCATGGCGCTGAGCGTCCGCGGGCTGGAGGTGGAAGGCAAGAGCCTGCCCGACGCCGACGCCCGCCAGATGCTGGAAGGCATGGGCTATGACAGGCTGGCGCTGAATTTCGAACTGGCCTACGCCCACCTGCCCGCGACCGAGCAATTCCACATCAAGCGCCTGTCGGTGGGCGGCGACGGGGTCGGCCATCTGAACATGTCGGCCACCTTCGGCCACATGCCGCTGCCCACCTCGGACAACCCCGAGGAGGTGCTGGCCGCGTTGCAGAACGCCACCTTGGAAAAGCTGGAACTGCGCTACGACGATGCCTCGCTGGCCAACCGCGTGATGAAGATGGCGGCAACCGAGTCGGAGATGAGCGAGGGCGACTTCAAGTCGAACATTCTCGAACAGCTCGCCCGCGAGGGCGGGCAGGCCGAGACGGAACTGGGCCAGCAGCTCATCGTCAGCCTGGGAGCCTTCCTCAACGATCCCAAGTCGCTGACGCTCCAGATGAACCCGCCGCAGCCGGTGCCCCTGGTGCTGCTGGCGATGGCGAGCGAATCGCCGCAAAGCATGGTCAAGCTGACCGGCATGGCCGTGTTCGCCAACCGCTGACCGCCCCCGACCCGCTTGCCAAGAAAAAGGGCCTTCCCGCCGCAGCGGGAAGGCCCTTTGCCTTGGGCTGCCCTAACTGCCCTCAGGGACGGCCAATGCTCACATAGGTGAAGCCGGCGGCGCGCATTTCCGCCGGGTCCCACACGTTGCGCAGGTCCACCACCACGGGGGCGTTCAGCAGCGACTTGATGCGGCCGATGTCGAGCGCGCGGAACTCGTTCCACTCGGTGACGATCACCAGGCAATCGGCGCCGGCCAGGGTGGCATAGGCGTCGTCGCAATAGGTGATGGCGGGCAGCAGCTTCTTGGCTTCCTCCATGCCCTCGGGGTCGAAGGCGCGCACCGTGGCCCCCGCCTCCACCAGCGCCGGCACGATGTCCAGCGAGGGGCTGTCGCGCATGTCGTCGGTGTTGGGCTTGAAGGTCAGGCCCAGCACGGCGACCGACTTGCCCTTGACCGAACCGCCGCAGGCGGCGACCACGCGCTCGGCCATCTTCTTCTTGCGCTCGTCGTTGACCGCCACCACGGTTTCCACCACCCGGATGGGGGCGCCGAAATCGCGCGCGGTCTTGACCAGGGCCAGGGTGTCCTTGGGGAAGCACGAACCGCCATAGCCCGGACCGGCATGCAGGAACTTCTTGCCGATGCGGCCGTCCAGGCCGATGCCCTTGGCGACGTCGTGGACGTTGGCGCCCACCTTCTCGCACAAATCGGCGATTTCGTTGATGAAGGTGATCTTGGTCGCCAGGAAGGTGTTGCCGGCGTACTTGATCAGCTCGGACGTGCGGCGCGAGGTGAAGACGATCGGCGTCTCGATCAGGTACAGCACGCGATAGAGCTGCTTCATCACCGCCCGCGCCCGTTCGGATTCGGTACCGATCACCACGCGGTCGGGCCGCATGAAATCGTTGATGGCCGACCCCTCGCGCAGGAATTCGGGGTTGGACACCACGTCGAATTCGGCGTCGGGGCGGCGCTTGCGGATGATCTGCTCGACCTCGTCGCCGGTGCCGACCGGCACGGTGGACTTGGTCACCACCACCGTATAGCCGTCCATGGCGTCGGCGATTTCCTCGGCCGCCGCATAGACGTAGGACAGGTCGGCGTGACCGTCGCCACGGCGCGACGGCGTACCGACCGCGATGAACACGGCGTCGGCATCCTTGACCGCCGCCTTGAGGTCGGTGGTGAAGGACAAGCGCCCGGCCTTGACGTTGTCGGCCACCAGGGCGTCCAGGCCAGGCTCGTAGATGGGCATCACGTTCTGATGCAGCAGCTCGATCTTGCGGGCGTCCTTGTCGACGCACACGACCTCGATGCCGAACTCGGAAAAACAGGTTCCCGACACCAGACCCACATAGCCGGTGCCGATCATGGCAATGCGCATGGCGCTGCTATCCTTTTGCGATCAGAACTCGTTGAAAATCAGAACTTGAACTGCTTGAGGGCCTCGCGGGCGAGGCCGCCGATATCCTCGCGCTCGAGCGCGAAGGCGACGTTGGCTTCGAGCCAGCCCACCTTGTCGCCGCAATCATAGCGGTGACCTTCGAAGCGCAGGCCATGGAACGGCACCATGCCGATGGTCTGGGCGATGGCGTCGGTGAGCTGGATTTCGCCGCCGGCACCCTTTTCCTTCCTGTCCAGCACCTCGAACACCGCCGGGTGCAGGATATAGCGGCCGATGATGGACAGCGTGGACGGCGCCACCTCGGGATCGGGCTTTTCCACCAGGCCCTTGGCCTTGGCGATGCGGCCGTTGTCGAATTCCACGTCCAGGATGCCATAGCGCTTGGTGTGCTCGCGGGGCACGTCGGACACGGCGACCACATGGCCGCCCACTTCGGTGTGCACGGCCACCATCTGGCGCAGGCAGGGGGTCTTGGCCAGGATCAGGTCGTCGGGCAGCAGCACGGCGAAGGGTTCATCCTCCACCAGATCGCGCGCGCACCACACGGCATGGCCCAGGCCCAGCGGCTCCTGCTGGCGGGTGTAGGAAATCTGGCCCGACTTGGGCATCCAGCTCGTCACCGCCTCGACCAAGTCCAGCTTGCCGCGTTCCTTGAGCGTGCGCTCGAGGTCGGGGGCATGGTCGAAATGGTCCTCCAGCGCGGCCTTGCCGCGGCCGGTGACGAAGATGAAATGTTCGATACCGGCGGCGGCGGCTTCCTCGACCGCGTACTGGATCAGCGGCTTGTCCACCACCGGCAGCATTTCCTTGGGCATCGCCTTGGTGGCGGGCAGGAAACGGGTGCCCATGCCCCCCACCGGGAACACGGCCTTGCGCACGCGACGAGCCATTCGGAAACTCCTTGCCAGATCCAGTCGTTCGGCGGGCGCGCAAGACGGCGCGCCGCGACACCGATCGCGATGTTTTGCCACGCCCGAACGACGGACGCAACGGGGGCAACGGGTGCCCCGAAAGGAAGTGGGGGAAATGCCGCCTCAGGCCCCCAGCAGCAGGTCGCGCGCCTGGTTGATGCGCGCCGCGATCCAGGTCGATCCGCCGTGATCGGGATGGTTGGCCAGCATCAGGCGGCGATGGGCGGCGCGGATCTCGTCCTCGCTTGCGGCCGGCCCCACGCCCAGGATTTCCCGGGCCTCGTCCACGCTCATGCCGGCGCGCGGCGGCGACGCCCCGGCGGCCGAAGAAGCGCCGTCCTCGCGCCAGTCCGGCCAGGCGCGGTCCAGCCAGGCCTCCAGCACGCGGGCGGATTCGCTGTCCACCGCCGCCTCGCGCCACAACGCCAACGCTTCCGCGCGGTCCAGCGACGACAGCATGCGGCCGCGCAAGGCCCCCTCCAGCACCTGGCCGTCCAGCCGGCCGCTGTCGTGGTCCAGTTCCATGCGCACGAAACGGGTCGCCACCTGGCTGGCGCCGCCCGTGCTGGCCTGGCCGCCGCCCAGGCGGATGCCCAGGCGGCGCAGCGCCTGGATCAGCCCATGCACGCGGGCGGCGCGCGCGATCCACGGCGCAGCACCAGCCGCCACCGCGAACAGGCCGGCCAGCTTGCCGGTCATCACCAGCCACAGGCCGAACAGCACCAGCAGCCCCAGGCCCGCCCCCTTGATGGCGCGTCCGACCGCCGCCGGCTTGGCCCGTTTGAACCAGCCAAGGAACAGCCACAGGGCGACCAGCACGCCCACGATCATCAGAAGCTGTGGCAGCATGACGAGCTCAGTCCCCCATCTGATGGGTCAGGCGCTGGATCACGCCGCCCTCGCGCCGGCCCAGATCCGCCAGGGCCTTGCGCCCGCCGGCGGCGAACACCGCCACCGCACGCAGCAGGGCGCGCAACTGGTCGGGCGCGCCCGCATCAAACCGGCAACTGGCGCCCCCCGACAGCTTCGCCAACTGGGCGAAGGCACGGGCGGCCACCGGGTCCTGGCCCTCGTGGAACAGGAAGGCGGGCACCCCGCGCAGCCCCATCTCGCCGGCCAGCGCGCACAGCGCGTCCACATTCTCCTCCATGCTGTCGCCGACAAACACCAGGGCGTGGACGCGGCCCTTGGCGGCCTCGTCCAGGGCGTGGCGCAGAACCTTGCGGATCTGGGTTTCGCCGCCGATGCACGCCACCTTGCCCAGCAACCCCAACAGGCGGTCGGGGCTGGCGGTCCAGCCCGAGGCCCGGCATTCACCCATGCCGCGATAATAGACCAGTTGCACCTCAAGCCCGCCCAGGGCGGCGGCGGCGGAGAACATTTCGGCGTGCAGCGCCTGGGCCTGCGCCCAGGTGCCCTCGCGGCTGGCGGTGGCATCCAGCGCGAAGATCAGCCGGCCGCGCCCGCCCGCCACCGCGGGCTGCGGGGTAACGGCCAGACGGCCCAGGAAGGCGTCGATGTCGGTACGCCCTTTGGCGTCGGGAAGTTTGTCGCCCATGCGCCCTAAATAAGGTGAAACGGCCTCGGGCACCAGATTGCGCCGAGCCGCCCGCGTACATTCGCCACCCTTGCCCATCAGAGGAGCGCATGGCCAAACCCGTCCCGCCCGTCACCACCCCCCTGCCCGACCAGGTGCCGCTGATCGATCCCGAAAACGCGCGCTTTTATCATTCGGGCGCCGAAACCCCGTCATTCGACCAGATCCCCGACGACCGCGGCAAACTGCCCGAGGAGGCGCCGCGCACCGTCCACCATGGCGCCGACCCCGAACCGCAGGAGCTGGAACTGGCGCGCGCGCGCGTCTATCGCCCCACCCCCAACCCCATGCAGGCGGGCCGCGCCCGCCAGGGCGAGTGGGTGGTGGAATTCGAACCCCATCTCAAGCCGGGCATCGATCCGCTGATGGGCTGGACCAGTTCGGCCGACCCGCTGCAACAGGTGCGGCTGTCGTTCAACAGCCTGGAGGAAGCCCTGGCCTACTGCCGGCGCCAGCGGCTGGCCACCGACGTGGAAATGCCCAGCCCCCGCCGCCCAATCCGCAAAAGCTATACGGAGAATTTCATCCCCTTCGAGGACGGCACCCCCAAACCCATCTGGCCGCATTGATCATACCGCCCGGCTGATGAACTGTCCCGTTGGGCCAGTTCATGCCGAGACCGTGAGGGTCAGGCGCCGCTGGGGCGTGCCAGTCGGCCAGCGGGCCTTCGGCAACTCATCTCAAAGGCCGACCGGCGTCAATCGCGCGCCAGACGATGCAACAGGCGCTGGCTCGGCTGTTCCACCCACCGCCAGGCCAGCGCCGCCGCCATCGCCACCACCGCCACATAGGCGACCACCACCAGATCGCCACCCCACGGCCCGCCGAACACCAGCAGCGGCCGCACCTGGCCGTTGACCACGATGGGCTGGGTCAGCGAGGTCCCGGTCAGCGACCCGGCCATGCCGGCCGCCCGGCCGATCAGCACCAGCACAAGGCTGTGCAGCAGATAGACGGAATACGACCACCGGCCCAGCGCCTGGGGCAGCGCCCCGCGCAACAGCCGCGACAAGGCGCCGGCTTCGGCCGAGAACACCGCCACCACCAGGCCGAACACCACCGGCGCCGCCATGGACAGGGGCGTCCCCTTGTCGCTGTGCCAGACCACCAGCACCGCCACCGCCACCGCCGCCGCCTCCAGCACGGTGGCGAACGGCAGGCGGGGCGGCCGCCGCGCCATCAGGCGGTAGACGACGCAACCGATGAAAAAGCCGTACAGGCAGCGGAAGAAGCCGAAATCGGCGATGGTGTGCAGCCATTCCGACGAGAACGCCGCCACCACCAGCGCCGCCAGCGCCGCCACCAACGCCAGCGCCACGGTGCGTTGGCCGAACCCGACCAGGCACAGCAGCCCGAACACCGCGTAGGTATAGAACTCGGTGCTGATGGACCAGCTTGGGTAATTCCAGGTGGCGCGGTCGTGCAGCCCCAGGGAATGCACCAGCACCAGATTGCTGAAAAGGGCGGGAAGGCTGGTGTCGCCGGTGAAGGGCGCGTTCTCGGCGGTGATCGCGGTGTGCGCCAGCACCGCCGCCTTGGCGCCCTCCATGGCGACGAACAGCCCCAGCACCACCACATGCAGCGGCCACACGCGGGCCAGCCGCCGCGCCATGAAGCTGCGGAAATCCGTGGCGGCGCGGATGCGCTTGCCCCAGGCGTGGCTGATGACGAAGCCCGACAGCACGAAGAAGAAATCCACGAACAGATAGCCGTTGCGCACCAGCGCCACGTCATAGAGATGGCTGTTCACGTGGAAATGATGCACCGCCACCAGCAGGGCGCAGATGCCCCGCCATCCGTCCAGGGCCTGATAACGCACGGCAGAGCCTCCGGTCAGTCCGACCGGGGATCATGTGGGGGCGCGCCTGGGGGGCCTGCCATGGGCCAGGCGGGCGGATGGGCCGACCCTTGCGGACAGCGCGCAACGGGCAGCGCCGGCACGCGAAGGGACAAAACGTCCCATCGGCAGAATTTGCCCACGGCCATGCCCCGGGACGGCCGGCGGCCATCCCGGGGCATGGGGTCGCAAGGGATCAGAACGGCAGGATGATGTCGAGAACCTGCTGGCCGTAGCGCGGCTGGGTGACGTCCGAGGCGACGCCGCGGCCGCCGTAATGGATGCGGGCTTCGGCGATCTTCTCGTAGGTGACCGAGTTGGAGCTGGAAATGTCCTCGGGGCGGATGATGCCCTGCACCGACAGCTCGCGCAGTTCGTAATTCACCCGGATTTCCTGCTTGCCCGAGATCACCAAATTGCCGTTGGGCAGAACCTGGGTGATCACGGCGGCCATGTTGACGGTCATGCTTTCGGTGCGGCCGGTCTTGCCCGAGTTGGCGCTGGTGCTGCCGCCGCTGAGACCGACCAGGGCGGCCGGGTTCACCGCGTCGGGCAGCACCTTGTTCAACTGCCCTTCAAAGCCCAGCAGGTTGTCGATGCCGGCTTCCTCCGAGGCGTCGCGCTTGCGGTCCAGGCTGGTGGCGAAGCTGGCGCTGTCGTTGATGGACACCGCCACCGTCAGGATGTCGCCCACGTCCTTGGCACGCTGGTCCTTGAAGAAGGCGCGCGACCCCGGACGCCACAGGGAATTGGCGTTGGCGGGCGGCGCCACCGGCTGGGGCATGGGCATGCTGACCGCCTGGTAGCCCGCCTTCTGGGTCGGGTTCTGGATGGCCGAGACTTGGGGGCCGCTGCCCACCTCGGACAGGCGGGAGAGCGCGTTGCAGGCCGACAGCGAGGACACGGCGGCCAGCAGGGCGGCGGCCTTGAGAGCGGTCTTGAGCGGGCGGGAAGTCATGGTTCGCTCCTTCTCGGGCATCAGTTGGCCAGCGCCACGGCGCCATTGGGGACGACGATCGCCGTACCGGGACCATCGACGATGGCTTCGACCACACGCTTGCTTTGCAGGTTGGTGACGCGGATGACGTCGCCCTTGCCGCCCTCTTCCACGGCGCGGCCCTGGGTGGTCAGCCGCATGAACGGCGTCGTCACGGTCATGGTGACGGTGGAATTGCGCGGCACCAGAACCGGGCGCTGCAGGTCGGCCCCGCGCACCGGGGCGCCGGCGCGCAACTGGATGCGCGGCTCCTGGCCGATCATGTAGCGGGGATCGGTGACGATGTCGCGGCGGATGGTGTCGGCGCGGGCCTCCACCCATTGGATGTCGCGTTCGCCGATGACGTCGCCGCGGCCCAGCGCACGCGACAGCACCGGAATGCGGGTGACGGTGTAGACGGTGCCGCCGACCCGCTGGCGCAGCGCGTTGGGGGCGCCGGCCGGCGCCTCGATGGTGGCCGAGAAGCGGGCGGTGCGGCTGTCCCACACCACGTCGCGGACGGCGACGCCCACCGGACCGCCGGTCGCCGGCACCATCATGGTGAGGGCGGTGCGGTTGGAGATGTCCATGTCGAAGGGGGCGGGCACGCCCTCCATGGCCAGCGCCTCGCGCAGCTCGCTTTCCACCAGCTTCACGTCGATCATCTGGGCGGCGCGCTCGATCACGATACGGTCGAACATGTTGGCGGGCTGCCAGTTCACGCCGTAATTCCGGGCCACCGCCTGCAGCCAGCGAGCATCCGCGGTGATGCGCTTGCCGGGCTGGGGCGCCGGGGCGATCACGGTTTCGCCCAGGTCGCCCAGATTGTCCCACAAATCGCCCAGGCGGACGGTCTCGCCCTCGATGACGGCGGTGGGCTTCAGGCTGGCGGGCAGCGAACCGGCCAAGGCGGCAGCGCTGGTTGCCAGGGCGAAGGCGGCGGCGAGCAGGAGGCGCTTCATGGCGGACCTCGATTACTT
Source organism: Pseudomonadota bacterium (assembly GCA_023426365.1). Lineage (GTDB taxonomy): Bacteria > Pseudomonadota > Alphaproteobacteria > Rhodospirillales > Magnetospirillaceae > Magnetospirillum. The sequence goes on along the minus strand of JAFAAW010000076.1, from coordinate 3,952 downwards.
CATCTGATTGATGGTCGAGAGCATCTCGTCCGAGGTCTGGATGACCTTGGAGTTCATCTCGTAGGCGCGCTGGGCCGAGATCAGGTTGGTCACCTCGGCCACCACGTTGACGTTCGAGGTTTCCAGATAGCCCTGCAGCACGGTGCCGTAGCCGGCGGTGCCCGGATTGGCGACGGCGGCCGGGCCGGAGGCCGGGGTTTCCATGTACAGGTTGTCGCCACGCGCCTCGAGGCCGGCCTCGTTGGGGAAGATCGACAGCTGCAACTGGCCGACCGAGGCCAGTTCGGTGGTGCCGTCGCGCTTGATCAGCACCTGGCCCGAGCTGTTGACCGAGATGCCGACGGCGTCGTTGGGGACGTTGATGCCGGGCAGTACGGTATAGCCTTCGTGGGTGACGATCTGGCCCTGGTCGGAGAGCTGGAACGAGCCGTCGCGGGTATAGGCGGTCTCGCCCGAGGGCAGGCGGATCTGGAAGTAGCCCTTGCCCTGGATGGCCATGTCCAGCGTGTTGTCGGTGTTCTGGACCGAACCGGTCTCGGTGATGCGGTAGACGGCGGTGGTCTTCACGCCCAGACCGAGCTGCACGCCGGTCGGCACGATGGTGCCGGCGTCCGACGAGGCGGCGCCGACGCGGCGCAGGTTCTGGTACAGCAGGTCGCTGAACTCCGGCCGCCGGCGGGTATAGGCGGTGGTGTTCATGTTGGCGATGTTGTTCGAGATGACTTCGACGTTGGTCTGCTGGGCCAGCATGCCCGTGGCGGCGATGTTCAAAGAACGCATGGCTTATTCTCCTCGACGGGCAATATCAGGTGCGCGGAACCAGGGTCTCGATCGCCTTCATGGTGCGCTCGTGTTCCTTTTCGATCATCTGCTGGGCGGCCTGATACTGGCGCAGCAGTTCGGTCATCTTGGTGATCTCGACCACCGGCTGGACGTTGGATTCCTCCATCATCCCCTGCACCACCTGCGGGCGCTGGACCAGTTCGGCCTGGTCGGTGGTCTCGTACAGGCCGTCGCCCGCCTTGCGCAGGTTCTGCTGGTTGGCGAAGCGCACCACCTTGAGGTTGGCGACCACGCCGTTCTCGGTGGACACGGTGCCGTCGCCGGCAATCTCGATGCGGCTTTCGTTGGGGGCGAAGATGATGGGATTGTCGTTGCGGTCCATCACCGCGAAGCCCTGGGAATTGACCAGCATGCCGCTCTGGTCCAGGAGGAAATGGCCGTTGCGGGTGTAGCGCATGCCGGCCTGGGTCTCGATCTGGAAGTAGCCGTCGCCGTGGATGCCCACGTCCAGCGGATTGTCGGTCTTGGTCAGCGGGCCTTCGCGGGTGTCGCGCAGCAGCCCCATGTCCTGGACGAACGACAGCTTGGTGCCGGTGGCCCGGGTGGACGAGCGGGTGTCCACCAGGAACTCGCGGAACATCATCTGCTCGCCCTTGTAGGCGGGCGTGTTGGCGTTCGCCATGTTGTTGGCGATGACGTCCATTTGCCGCCACAGGGCATTTTGCCGCGACAGAGCGATGTAGGAGGTGTTTTCCATCTCTCGAACTCTCGAAACCCGGTCTACGAAACCACGCTCCCTGTCTTGCAGACGGCGTGCCAACTTTCGAAAAATGGAGAAAATGGCGGTTTTCCGCCGTTCCGCCTTGCCGCCCCGGCCTGCTCCCCCCAGGCGGCCGGGCAGATATTGCCGGGCGGGGGGCCAAAAGGTATGGTCGCCCCAGGCCGAAGGGCGCCGCTCCTCCCCATCGTCATTGGGGGTGCCCGGGTCAACCTTATGTTAACCGGGACGGCGCTACCTTCATCGTTGAACACGTGCGCCGTGGGGTTGCCCGCGCGCCAGACCCGCAAGGTGGGGAGTATGGCGGAAGATCTGGAAGAGGATTTCGACGAGGGCGAAGGCTCGGACGAGCTTCCGGAATCCCCGTCAAAAAAGCTGCCGATCAAGAAGATCCTGATTCTGGTGCTGCCGCTGCTGCTTCTGGTGGGGGCCGGCGCCGGCCTGTACTTCACCGGCGTCATCGATGCCCTGGTGGGCAAGATGAAGGGCGGCGAGGAACACGCCAGCGCACCCGAAACCAAGGCCGAGGCACCCCGCGTGGCCGGACCGGCGGTGTTCATGGACCTGCCGGAGATGCTGGTCAACCTGCAGACCCAGGGCCGCAAGCAGAGCTTCCTCAAGATCCGGGTCGCCCTGGAACTGGAAAGCCCGGCCGACATGCCCCGCGTCGAACAGGTGATGCCGCGCATCGTCGATTCGTTCCAGGTGTATTTGCGCGAATTGCGGGTCGAGGACCTTCAGGGCGCGGCGGGCATGCACCTGCTGCGCGAAGAATTGCAGACCCGCGTTCAGGCGGCCGTCAAACCGGTCAAGGTGAACGACGTGCTGTTCAGGGAAATGCTGGTCCAGTAAGCGCGAGAAGCGGATGGCTATGGACGAGGATGGCGGCGACGGTCGATCCGCCGAGGACGAAGAGGCCCTGATGCGCGAATGGGCCGCCATGGCCGGGGGCGACTCCGGCGAGGGCGGCGGTTCGGGCGGCGACGATTCGGACGCCATGGCGGCCGAATGGGAAGCCATGCTGGGCGCCGACGACAGCGGCGGTGGCGGCGGTGCCGCCGATGTGCCCAAGGATTCGACCCGCGTCCTCAACCAGGACGAAATCGACTCGCTGCTGGGCTTCGACGACGACCACGGTCGCGGCGACGACAAGTCGGGCATCCAGGCGATCCTGAACTCGGCGCTCGTCTCCTACGAGCGTCTGCCCATGCTCGAGGTGGTGTTCGACCGCCTCGTGCGCATGATGTCCACCTCCATGCGCAATTTCACGTCCGACAACGTGGAAGTGTCGCTGGACAACATCCTGTCGCTGCGCTTCGGCGATTACCTGAACTCGATCCCGCTGCCGGCCATGCTGGCGGTGTTCAAGGCCGAGGAATGGGACAATTTCGGCCTGCTGACGGTCGATTCGTCGCTGATCTATTCCATCGTGGACGTGCTGCTGGGCGGCCGCCGCGGCACCGCCGCCATGCGCATCGAGGGTCGTCCCTACACCACCATCGAACGCAATCTGGTCGAGCGCATGGTGCACGTGGTGCTGTCGGACCTGTCCGCCGCCTTCGACCCGCTCAGCCCGGTCACCTTCCGCTTCGAGCGCCTGGAAACCAACCCGCGCTTCGCCACCATCTCGCGCCCCAGCAACGCGGCCATCGTCGCCAAGCTGCGCATCGACATGGAAGACCGCGGCGGCCGTCTGGAGCTGCTGCTGCCCTATGCCACCCTGGAACCCGTGCGCGAGCTGCTGCTGCAGATGTTCATGGGTGAAAAGTTCGGCCGCGACTCGATCTGGGAAACCCACTTGGCCGAGGAATTGTGGCTGACCGAGGTGGAGATGGAAGCGGTGCTGGACGAGCAGGTGATGAACCTGCGCGACGTGCTGCGCTGGAAGGTCGGCTCCAAGATCATGCTCAACGCCTCTCCCAACTCGCCCATCGACCTGCGATGCGGCGACGTTTCCATGTTCCGCGGCCGCATGGGCCGCAAGGGCCAGCACATCGCCATCCGGGTCGATGAAAAGGTCAACAAGGTCAAGGGCTAGATCATGGATTGGAAGATCATCCTGGACCTTCTGGTGTCCGTCCTGCTGATCGCCACCATCGGCTATGCGGTGATGCTGAACCAGCGCCTGACCGCGTTGCGCAAGAACCGCGACGACCTGGCCAAGATCATCGTCAGCTTCAACGACGCCACCGTGCGGGCGGAAACCGCCATCCCCAAGCTGCGCAAGGCCGCCGACGACGCCGGCCAGTCGCTGCAGGAACGGGTGGAGAAGGCCCAGTCGCTGCGCGACGACCTCGCCTTCATGATCGAGCGCGCCGACACCATGGCCAACCGCCTGGAGAACGCCGTGCGCTCGGCCCGCACCGAGGTGCGCACCGGCGGCACCGCCGC
>JAFAAW010000070.1 GCA_023426365.1 Pseudomonadota bacterium | reverse complement strand
ATCTTCTCGAGCCAGTGGCCGTCATAGCGCCCGTCCAGCAGCACCAGACGCGCCAACAGCGAGCGGGCCACGCCGGCCGAGGCGACGAAGACGCGCGCGGCTTGGGGATCGACGATCACGGCCACGTTCATGGCGGCCTGGGGCGGGGTCAGATCCTCGATCCGATCGGGCAAGGCCAGGCGGACCAGACCGGGCTGGCCGATGATCCGCCGGCCGTCGGCCATGGTGGCGTCAAGGGTGAGGCCCTGCGGCACAGCCGGATCGACATCGAGGCGCTGCAGCAGGATGCCGTCGGCGCTGCGCAGCCCCAGGGGGCAGGACAGCCGGCCATCGGGTTCCCTGGCGCAGCGATGCCAGTCGGTGGACCACACGACCGCGTCCTCGGCCGCAAGGGCGGCCTTGGCATAATCGTCCCTGGCCGAGCGCGCCTGTGCGATCAGGGCGTCCATGGCGGACGCGGACAGGCCCAGGGTGCGGGCGGCGCGCTGCAACTCCTCCTCCTTGCGATGGGAGGCCATCTCGACGACCCAGGCGAGGTCGGAGTTCCAGAAGCCCGAGATGCCCCAGGCCGGGGTGCGCATCAGCAGATTGGTGGTCAGCAGCACCCGCTCGGGCGGGGCGCAATACAGCAGGTCCAGCAGAGCCTGGCGTTTCGGCGCGGTCATGCCGGCATGCGTCAGCGCCAACTCGGCAAGCGGGCGCTCCAGGGTGACCGCCCGGTTGACGAAGGCAAAGGCTTCGGCGCGGTCCAGACCGCCGGCCACCAGGGCCTCGAAGGCGCGTTCGCCGCCGGGGCGGCCGCAGGCCAGCATGCGCAGCAGCCCGGCGGCCTCCTTCGGGTCCGGGGCGGTCAGCACGCGGCCCGTCCAGTGGATGGCGCGGTTGCGCAAGCCGGCCCCGTCCACGGTCACCGCGCGGTCGGCCTCGTAGGCGGTCCAGTGGCCGAAATCCCACCACGTGGTCACCACGGCGTCGGGCGGGGTGGAGTGCCGCACCGCCGCCAGAACCTCCGCCCAGGCCCGGTTGAACTGCGGGACCCGGTTGGCCGCCTCGTTCAAACCGGGCTGCAGCAGCGGCAGGCCGACGGCGACGAGCGCGGACAGGGCGGCAAGCCCGGTGGCGGCCGGGCGGAGCCTGGCCGGAAGACGGCCCAACAGCAGCGGGGCCAAGTCGCGTCCCAGGCTGGCGAGCGCCAGGGCGATACCCAGGCCCAGCGGAGTGGAGAGCAGCAGGAGGTAGCGCTGGCCGTTGTGGCTCAGGAACAGGCCGGCGAACAGCCACACTGCCGCTGTCAGCACGACGACGGGCGGGACGGAGGAACGACGCAATCCGGCCAGCGCAAGGGCGATCGAGCCGAGAACCACCACCAGCGAAAGCACCCGGAACCCGTGATCCGGCCACAGAAAGGGAATGGCGGCGACCACCCCGACCCAGGCGGCGGCCATACCCAGGCGCACGGGCACGGACCAGACGCGCGGGGTCAGCGCGATCAGCGGGCCGGCCACCCCCAAGGCAAAGGCGGCGGGGCCGAAATAAAGGTTCATCAACAGGACCGGCACCTTCTGCAACTCGCCCACGGTGGCGAACGGATTGGGTTCGGGTGCGCTGTCGATGCCCCCCAGGCCGCCGGCAAGTCCCACGGCGCCGGAAATGTCGCCCCAGGCCGCCGACAACAGGTCGGCGCCGCCGGAAAAGGGCAGGGCGAATACGACGGTGCCGGCCAGCAGGCAAAGCAGGGCGACGCCGATCACCCCCGTCTCGCCCGGGATGCCGCCACGGAAAGAACGCTGCAGCAGCCCGAGGATCAATCGGCCGGCCAGGGAGGTGACGAAAATGATGACGAACAGGTGCCAGCCGCCCCAGGTGCCGGCCATGACGCCCATCAGGGTCCCGGCCAGCAGGCCGCAGGACAGGCGCCGGCCGAGGCCCGTTCCGGCATCGGCCGCCCGGGCCAGCAGGAACAGGGTGAAAACCGGCATCAGAATCACCCAGACGTCGTTGTCGCCGCCCAGGCTGCGCCCCAGTGCCGGCAGGCTCAGCAGGATGGTCGCCGCCGCCAGCAAGGCACCCACCGTGGCCCCCACCGTGGCGCCCGCCGGGCCGGCGCCGGTGGCGTCCGCGACCATCCGCCGCAAGCCCAAAAGAACCAAGGGGGCGGCCAGCACCATCAGCAGGGTGGGGGCCAGGGCCGCCGTATCGCCCAGCGGCTGGTCGTGCTTGACCAGGGTGATCAGGCGGTGCAGGCCGGCGATGGCGTAGGGGTGGGGCGAGAACTGCTTTTCCATCACCCGGCCCAGCGGGGCGTTGGCCTTATCGTCCATGCACAATCCGCCTTGCATGGTCGGGCAGGCCGAGCCGTGGTCCAGGATGTTGCGCGCCTGGCGCAGAAAATAATAACTGTCGTCGCCCAGCAGATAGAGATGGCGTTCGCCATCCTCGCCCACGAAGGTGAAGTCCTGTCGAAAACTCTCGGCCAATTCGCTCCGCACCTCGGCCACCACTTGGGCGTTGTTGCGGATCAGCGCCTCGACCGCGGCCGCCTTCTGGGCCGGCGGCAGGCGCGGATCAAGTTCCTTGGCCACTTGCTGGCGCACCCGTTCCCAGCTCCACTGCTCGGCCGCCAGTAATTCGTTGGGCAACAGGCGCGCCCACAAGACCAGGCCCATGAGAAGGGCGACGGCCCCGGCGGCAAGCAGGTGGCGAAGGGGCGCGGGGGCCGAGTTTTGCATCTTTGTCCTGGATGAAATATGCGCCAATCCTGTATCACCGTGGCGGGATCGGACCGTGCGACCTGTCTTGCCACATCCGGAAGCGACATTCAAATCGGGCGGGAATGAAAGCTGAGGCCAACGAGCGCGCTTTGCGCCAGATGCGGCGCGACCCGCCGGGCCTGTACGGTCAGGTGGCCGAGGCGCTGGCCGCGCGCGGCGCCCTGTTCGGGCTGGTCGAGCGCGATTTCCGCCTGCGCTACAAGCAGGCCATCCTCGGCCCCGCCTGGGTGCTGCTGCAGCCGTTGATGGCCGCCTTTGTCTTTACCCTGGTGTTCTCGGCCGCCGGACGGTCGCACCTGGAAGGGCAGATACCCTATGTTCTGTTCACCTTCGCCGGCTTGTTGCTGTGGCAATATATGGCGCGCACGGTGGTGGACGGCTCGGCCTGTCTGGTGGTGAATGCCGATCTGGTGGCGCGGCTCTATGTTCCGCGCCTGCTGCTGCCGCTGGCGGTGGCCATCTCGGGGGTGCTGGACCTGATGGTCGGCCTTGTCTGCCTGCTCGTCTATTGCCTGCTGCTGGGCCAGCCGGTCGGCTGGTCCATCCTGGCGCTGCCGGCGGTCATCGCCATGGGCGGCGTGCTGGCCTTCGGGGTGGCCCTGTGGCTGGCGCCGCTCGAGGCCCTTTACCGCGACGTCTCGCGGGTCATTCCGGTGCTGGTGCAACTGGCCATGTTCCTGGCACCCGTGGTCTATCCGCCGTCCCTGGTTCCCGAGGGCTGGCGCTGGCTGGTGCTGCTCAACCCGGCGACGGCGGTGGTCGAGGGCGCGCGGTTTGCCGTGCTGGGCATGCCCGCGCCCGGCATCCTCAGCCTGACCAGTTGGGCGGTGGCCAGCCTGCTGCTGATCCTTGGCGGATTGTGGCTGTTCCGCCGCCTGGAAGATCTGGTGGTCGAATGGGTGTGATCGCCATCCGCGCCCAGGGGGTGGGCAAGCGCTTTGTCCGGGGGGCGACGCCGGCCGGCAGCTCGCTGAAGGAGGCCCTTTACAGCCGCGTCCGTGCCCAGTCGGGTCAGATCCAGCCGGGCCAGATCCAGGCGTCATGGGTGCTGCACGACGTGTCCGCCACCATCTTCCAGGGCGAGGTGGTCGGCCTGTTGGGGGCGAACGGCGCGGGCAAGTCCACCTTGCTCAAGCTGATCGGCGGCGTCATGCGCCCGACGGCGGGGGAGCTGGGCGTGCGGGGGCAGGTGGGGCTGCTGTTGCAGGACGGCACCGGCTTTCACCCCGACCTGACGGCGCGCGAGAACGTCTTGCTGCGCGGCGCCCTGCTGGGGCTGAGCCGCCGGCAGGTGACCGACCGCCTGGCGGACATCGTGGATTTCGCCGATGCGAAGGATGTCATCGACCAGCCGGTGAAGCATCTGTCCACCGGCATGCGCATGCGCCTTGGCTGGTCGGTGGCGGTGCACGCCCTCCCCGACATCTACCTGATGGACGAGGTGCTGTCGGTGGTGGACGCCGCCTTTCGCAACCGCTGCCTGGACCATATGGGCGCCGGCCGAAGCCGGGCGCGCACCGTGCTGATCGTGTCGCACGACCTATCGATCCTGGAACGGGTGTGCAGCCGCATCCTGTGGCTCGACCGTGGCCGCGTCGTGGCCGACGGAGACGACGTGCCCGGGCTGCTGGGCCGCTATCGGCAAAGCGCCGGGGAAGCGGCCTCAGTCGAGGGATAGGTGGCGGGCGATGGCCGCGACGATGGCGTCGGCGGCATCGTTGGCTCCGGTCCCCGTCCGCCCGCCGGCCAGCAGCGCGGCCAGCCTTTGCGCCTCGCGGCCTTCGTCCCAATCGTCCTCGCCCACCCAGGGGTGGCCGGTCGCCTGGGAATAGGCGCGGGCATTGAGCGTCTGGTGGTCGTCGGCGACCGCCTTGATCGGCACCACCAGGGTCGGCACCCCCTGGACCCGGGCTTCGGCCAGGGTGCCGGCACCGGCGGCGCAAATGGCGGCGTCGGCCCACGCCCAGCGCTCGGTCAGATCGGCGAAGCCGACGACGGTGGCGGCGAGGCCCAGTTCGGCATAGCGCGCCGCCACCGCGTCCTCCATGCCGCGCCCGGCCTGATGGAACACCTCGGGCGGCGGGCCATCGGCGCACAGGCGCGCGACCAGGGGCGGAACCCGTTCGTTGAGGAAGCGGCTGCCCAGCGAGCCGCCGGTCACCAGCAGCCTGTTGCCGCCCGCGTCCTGGGCCGGGGCGGCGCGCGTCACCGCCCGGCGCACCGGCTGGCCGACCACGATCGCGTCATGCCAGCCGGAATGGCGGCGGCTGTCCGGCCAGTTGACGAAACGCATGTCCACATGGCGCGCCAGACGGCGATTGGCCAGGCCGGGAAGCAGGTTTGCCTCGAAGATTGCGGTGGTCAGGCCCAGCGTCTTGCCGGCCAGCACGATACCGGCGGTGACGTAGGAGCCGAACCCTAGAACCAGCCCGATGCCCTCGCGGCGCAATTGGCGGCGCGCCTGCAAGATCCCGCGGGCGGTAGCGGCATAGCTGCCCAGGCGGCCGATGGGGCCGCGCACGCCGAACAGCGGCCGCCCGGCCACGCCGAGAAAGGGGAAGCCGGCGGAGGTCAGCAAGTCCTCCTCCATCCCGCCGCTTTGGCCCATGAAGATGGGCGGCGGCGCGGGGAAGCGCCTTTGCCAGGATTCGGCGACGGCCAGCATGGGCATCACGTGACCCGCGGTGTAGCCGCCGGCCAGGGCCAGCCGGGGCACCGGGAATTTTCCGCTTGTCACTGCCGCCCGATCCTTTGATCCTGCTGCTCCCAAGGGGGGATACTAGGGTGGCGAAGGGGGCGATGGAAGGTAAAACCGTGGCGGTCGTGGTCCTGGGCGACCTTGCCCAGAGCCCCCGGATGATCGCCCATGCGCTCGCGCTGGCGGCCTCGGGCGCCCAGGTCCGTCTGGCCGGCTATGTGGGGGATGCCGGCTTGCCCGACCTGCCCGCCGGCGTGCGCGTCCATCCGATCGCCGGCCTGGGCACCCGGCGCTGGGGCGCCTTGCCGCGCCCGGTCTACCTGCCGCTGGCCGGCCTGCGTGCCGCGATCATGGCGTTGCGCATCCGTCACGCGCTCGGCGCCGCCTTCGCCGGCGCCGATCTGGTGCTGTTCCAGGCGCCGCCGGTGGTGCCGGCCCTGCCGCTGGCCCTGATGGAAGCGCGCCGCCGGGGCATCGGGCTGGTCATCGACTGGCACAATCTTTCCCACGCCATGCTGGCCCTGCGGCTGGGGGCGCGGCATCCGCTGGTGGGGGCGCTGCGGCGGGCCGAGGGGCGGTGGGGACGGCGCGCCGCCGGGCATCTGGCGGTGACGCCGATCCTGGCCGACCGCCTGGCCGCCATGTGGGGAATCGCGGGGGCCGCCGTGCTGCCGGACCGGCCGCTGCGGGTGGAGGCGCCGCTGGTCGGGGAGGAACGCCGGGCGGCGCTGGCGCGCGTGGTGGCCGCGCTGGGCGGCGATCCGGCCCTCGCGGCGGATCGCGTGGTGGTCAGCCCGACCAGTTGGAGCCTTGACGAAGACATGGGCATGGCGCTTGACGCCGCCGCCATGCTCGATCCCGCCGCCGGGTCCGTTTTGCTGGTCGCCACCGGCCGGGGGCCTGGGCGCGAGGCGTTCGTGCGCCGTGCCCACGCCTTGCAATCCTCGCGCCTTCAGGTGTTGACCGGCTGGCTTTGCGAAGAGGATTTCCGGCTCCTGCTGCGGGCGGCCGACATGGGAATTTCCCTGCACCGCTCGGCGTCCGAGGCCGATTTCCCCATGAAGATCAGCGACATGGTCGGGGCGGGGCTGCCCATTCTGGCGCTGGATTACGGCCCCGGCCTGCGTGCCGGCCTGCCGCCTGCGCCGGCGGCGGCCACCTTCCGCGATGCCGCCGGTCTGGCCCATCACCTGTCGAACTGGCAACGCGACGACGCCCTGGCGGCGGCCCGGCGGGCTGCGGCGGCGGCAGGCGGCGGCTGGAACGAAACCTGGGCCGAGGCATGGGACCGCTGTGCGGCCGCTGTCCTGGCCGCTGCCCTTGGACGGGTAAAATGAAAAAGAAAGCCCTGCTGATTGCGCCTTCCTTCGACGAACCGGGGGGCGGGACCTGCGTCGCCGCCTGGGCGCTGCAAGGCCTGCTCGACGAGTTCGACGTCACCTTGGTGGCCTGGAAGCGCCCCGATCTCGCCGTGATGAACCAACGGTTCGGGACGTCGGTCGAGGCGGCCGACCTTCCGGTGGTGGTGGTGCCGGCGCCGCTGCGCCTTGCCATTGATGCCATCCCCCTGCGGCTTGCCCTGCTGCGCCGCTGCGTCATCCAGTGGGTGGCGGCGCGGCACATGCGCGCCGAACGCTTCGACGCGGTCGCCAGCGCCGGCAACGAAATGGAAGTCGGCCGTCCCATGGTGCAGTACGTCCATTTCCCCTGGGCCGCCTATCCGCGTCCCGATTACGATCTTCGCTGGTGGCACGGGCGCCTGCTGGTGCAGCTCTATCGATGGGTGGTGATCGGCATCTTCGGGCATTCGCGCGAGGCGGTCAGGCAGAACCTGACGCTCGTCAATTCGGCCTGGACGGGGCGCTACTACGGCGACTGGTACAACAATGCCGCCTATCACGTCGTCTATCCGCCCGCGCCCGTGCCCGCCGCGGCCCGGCCCTGGGCGGAACGGCGGAACGGCTTTGTCTGCTTGGGCCGCTACGCCCACGAGAAACGCATCGTCGAAGTCATCGCCATCCTGCAACAGGTGCGGGCGCGCGGGTTCGACGTCACCCTGGACATCTACGGCCAGATCGACAGCCACGCCTATTACCGCAAGGTTCGCGCCGCCGCCGCCGCCGCCGGCGATTGGGTGCGCGTGCACCTGGACCTGCCGCGTGCGGACTTGATCGAGCTGATCTCGGGCAGCCGGTACGGCATCCACGGCATGGTCGGCGAACATTTCGGCATCGCCATCGCGGAACTGGTCCGTCTGGGATGCGTGTGCTTCGCCAACGAAGACGGCGGTCCGGCCGAGATCCTGGCGGACCAGCGGCTGCTGTTCGACACCGACCAGGACGCAATCGACAAAATCTGTGCGGTGCTCGCCGACCCGGACGCCCAGATGGAGCTTAGCGCCGTGGTGGAAACTCGCGGTGTACTTTTTTCGCCAGAGGCGTTCATGGAGGGCTTTACTGCCGCTTGCAGGGAAAATGTCCTTCAAATCATCAGTTGATGACTGGCGGATGGACGCGATTCTCTGTAAGTGTCATCCGGGGAGTACAATCGGGAACACGGACGATGCGTTCGAAGACGGGATTTCTGACACCTCGTGGCTTGACGCTGGCGCTGGGCGTCGCCGCGATCGGGGGATTGGCCTCGGCGCCCTCCGCGCTGGGCCAGTCACCGTGTGCGACGGGCCATTATTATTGGACCTACCAGTGCGGCTCCGGCACGGCCGGCGTGTCAGTTGCAGCCAATGAGAGCCTGCAGATGACCGATTCGTCCGGCACGCTGCTCCTCGACCAGGTGGTTGCCGGCAACATCAGCAGCTCGGGCAGTATCCGGGGCAATACCAGCACCATTCAATCGTCCGATATCAGGATGGGGTACAACCAGCCTGGATCGGAACTCATCTTCGACCAGGCCAGTGACGGCACCTACGCGGGCAACGTGTTTTGGGGCACCCTGGTGAAAGCGGGCAATGGCGCCCTGACCCTGTCGAGCAATCATTCCGTTTACGGCTACCGGGTCGAAGCGGGCAAGCTTATCGGCGACGTCCGCTCCCTGGGCAGCAAGATCGACGTGGCCTCGGGCGCGACGGTCGTCTTCAACCAGGCCACCGACGCCACCTACACCCACAGCCTGACCGGCAACACCTCGGCCACCCTGACCAAGGAAGGCGCCGGCCGCCTTGTGCTGAGCGGCAACGGCAGCTTTGGCGGCAACGTCCAGGTCAAGGACGGCGCCCTCGCCGGCACCGCCACCCATTTCGCCTCGTCCTTCATTACCGTGGACAGCGGCAAAACGTTCGAATTCGCCCAGCAGACGGACGCGACAACCGCCCTCAGGGGCCTGCTTGTCAATGGCCAGTTCATCAAGTCCGGCGCCGGCAAGCTGACCCTTGGCGGCAACTATTCCCAGATGTCGCTAAGCAACACCAGCGTCACGGCCGGTGAACTGGTCGTTCAGGGCGGCACGTTCACCACCATGAACGTGGCGTCGGGCGCTCGTCTGACCGCCAGCGGCAGCACCGTTCTGGGGACCCTCTCGGTCCAGGGCACCTTCGCGCCGCAATCCTATAGCGGCTACACCGTAAACAATCTGTTCTTTGCCCCGGGCGCCACCTACGAGGTTCGCGTCAACGGCAATTCCAGCGACAACGTGACCTCGCTGGGCAGCATCGACCTCAACGGCGTGAAGCTGCATGTCGTGCCGCAGATGGCCTTCATGAGCCAGCCTTACACCACGACCATCCTGACGGCCAGCAACGGCAGCATCTCGGGCAACTTCGCCAGCACGACGCATTCGAGCGCGACCATCAAGTCCTCGCTCGATTACACCGGCAACCAGGTGCAATTGACCGTGGAGCAGGTTCGCACGATCCGCCAGGCGGTGACGACCCCGTCGGCGGCCGGTCCGGCCGCGGCGCTCGACCGTTTGGCGGGCGGCGGTACCGCCAGCAGCGGGATGACCGCGTTGCTCGGGCAGCTCTACACCCTTGACGAAAGGGCTCTGGAACAGGCGGTGGAGACCCTGTCGGGCGAGAACACCGGCAGCACCGCCAGCATGGGCAGCGCCTCGACCGCCGCCCTGACCGGCGGCATCGCCCAGCGCATGGCCGACCTGAGGTTCAACGCGGGCGGCGGCGCGGGCGGCGGCAATTCGCTGCTCACCCAGATGGCCTTCGCCGGCGGCAACGCCGACATGGCCATGGACCGCATCCTTGACCTGGCGCCGCCCCCGCGGACCGGCCAGGCCGAGATGGATGCCATGGGCGCCGGATTGTCCCACCTGTCCGGCAAGCAGGGCATCTGGATGCGCGGCGTGGCAGGCTGGGGCGTGCGCGAGGCGAGCGGCAGTTTCAGCCGTCAGACCTACAACATGCAGGGCCTGATCGTCGGTGCCGACACGCCGCTCAGCGAGCGCCTGACCGCCGGTGTCGCCTTTGGCTACGCCACCGGCAGCAGCGAAACCGACGACAACGCGCTGGAGGGCGGCAACACCACGCTGTTCACCTCGGGCTATGGCGGCTGGACGTCGGGCAACTGGCGCGTCGACGGATCGCTGGGCTTCGCCCGCCACCAACTGGACAGCGAGCGGCGGATTCGGGCCGGAACCATCGCGCTTACGGCGAATGGCGAACACGACGCCTACGAGGTAATGGGCGATATCGGCGCCAGCTACCGCATCCCGCTGGACAAGGGCGTGGTCCTCGAACCGCTGGCCGGCCTGTCGCTGAGCCATCTGTGGGAGGAAGCGTGGAGCGAGACGGGGGCGGGCGCCGCCAACCTGCAGTTCGACGAAACCACCCGGTTCAACGCCACCAGCCGCCTGGGCGCCGGCGTCTGGCGCACCTTCGACGTCGGCTCGGGCTACAGCTTCACGCCCCAGGCCGAAGCCATGTGGCTGCACGCCCTGGGCGACCGCGAGGCCGACCTGACCGCAGCCTTCGCCGAGGCGCCGAACGCGCCCTGGAAGGTCGGCGGGCGCAAGGACCCGATGGATTCCGTCATGATCGGCCTGTCGGGCACCGTCGAGACGGGGGATTGGGCGCTGTCGGCCGGCTGGGCCGGACGCTTCGCCGAAGACAGCGCCGATCACGCGGTTCGCCTGCGTGCCGGTCTGACGTGGTAGTGGCATGGCGGCCCGTGGCACCCGTGCCCTGGCTCGGCTGGAGACGCGACCAGCGTCTGCGGCCGAGAAGGGGCGCTGGGCGGACCGTCTGATCGCTCTGGCGGGGCTGGCCCTGCTGGCCCTGCCGCTGGCCTCTGTCTGTCTGGCCATCCGGCTGGACAGCGCCGGTCCCGCGTTCTTCCTGCAGACGCGGATCGGTCGCCAGGGCCGGCCGTTCCGCATCGTCAAGCTGCGCACCATGTCCCAGGCCGGGGGAACGCTGCGCGTCACCCGTTTGGGGGCGTGGATTCGCCGCCTGGGCATCGACGAGGTGCCGCAACTGGTCAACGTCGTCCTTGGCGACATGGCGCTGATCGGCCCCCGGCCGCTCATCGCCGAGGATTGCCACGCCTATCTGTCGGCCGGATCGTCGCGCTTCGACGTTCTGCCGGGCATCACCGGGCTGGCCCAGGCCACCGGGCGGCATCTCAGCCCGGCCCACCGTGACCGCCTGGACCGCTTCTACGTCCGCCATCGCAGCCCGGCCCTGGACATGGTGGTCCTATGGCGCACCCTGCGGGTCACCCTGACTGCGGACCGGCCGCCGGCGGCGGGAAACGGCCCACGGGCCTATTCCTGACCGTTGCTGTGAAACGGCACCCGGCGCCGGCGATTAACTAAAACAGCTGAACCCGTGCAGAAAATCCGGCACCTGCCGTCTGTATGGGTACAATCCCGGACCGCCTCCATGCAGTTCCCCGATGATCCCGGAAGGTGTTGATTTCAAGCAAATTCCGTAGTTCCCGGGGATCATCGTCTGTACCTTCCGCCTGTACTGTAGCTGTTGCCATGATCTAGCGACGGTGTGGGCATTGTCTTCCCGAGAATCCCCGATCAGCACATTTCAGCCGTTCGCCATGCCCATCTCGGCCGGGATGCTGGCACGCGAGCATTCCGACGAGGATGTGGAGATCGAGGTGCGGCTGGTGGATGGCCGGTGGGCCAGCTTTCCCGCTTGGCGCAGCCGCTGCGACCTGCCGGGGCGGCCGTCCATCGGCACCGTGCGCTTTTCCGATGCCGTTCCCGGCGACGCCGACGGTTTTCTCGCCCGGTCCACCGCCCTGCAATGCGCGGCCTTCCACCTGCCCTATGGCGGCGCCTGCGGCGGTATCGCCGGGGTGCCCGACACGCTGGCGCCGGCCGATCTGGATCGCATCTGCACGGCTTTTTTCCGGGCTTTTCCCGACATGGCGCTGGTCTCGCATGGCGGCGAATGGCTGGGGACGGGCACCATTCTCAGCGGCTGGCTGACCGGCGAGCGCCACGCGCTTCGCTGGAGCGGGCCGGGGGCGTGGTACCAGGCCGCCGACCCCGTGCGCGAGGACGCGGTGGCGCTGGGGACCGTCGCCGTCCTGCGGCATCTTCATCCCCGGCCGGGCACATGGGTGCTCGACGGCTGGGACCGGGCATCCCTGATCCTGGCCCGTCTGATGACGGCCGCCGGGTGGCGGCTGGTGGCCGCCAGCGACGGCCATGCGGCGGTCGCCAACCGCCTGGGGTTGTCGGCCTCGGAAATCGCCTGCGCCATGGCCGGCGACGAGGGCATGGCGGCCCTGGCGGGCGAGCGCGGCACCGAGCGGGTCGAGTCGGTATGGCAGGACCACGCCGACGTCGTGGTGGTCGCCGGTCGGGGCCGCTTCCATCTGGGCGCGGCGGAACAGGCGCGGGACGGCCAGAGCGTGGTCGAACTGGTCCCCGGTGCGGTCACCGCCGAGGCCGAGGCGGCGCTGACCGCCCGCGGCGGCCGCGTCGTCCCGGAGATCGTGGCGGGCGGTGGCGCCCCCATCCTGGCGCATCTGCGCTATCTGCAACGACGGCACCGGCGCGACTGGTCCGCCGCCGCCTTGCGTTCCCGCCTTCTGCAACGCTTCAACGAAGGACTGGCCGCCATCATCGCCCATGGCGACGATCTGCGCGGCGGCGCCATGGCCGTGGCCCAGGACTTTACGGATGGGCTGCGGAACGGTCCGCCGGTTCATCCGCTGTAGCGGTCTCGGCCCCGCCATCCAGCAGGAGCTTGAGGCGGGTCAGGTCGCACAGGCTGGCCACGCCCATCTTTTTCAGCACGTTGGCGCGGTGGCTTTCCACGGTGCGGATGCCGATGTCCAGTTCGGCCGCCACGAGCTTGTTGGGCAGGCCGCGCACCAGCAAATCCAGGACGGCGCGCTCGCGCCGGCTCAGGCGGCGGAAGCGCGCATTGGCGTTGGCCCGCTCCTCGGCCTCGCGGCGCTGGGCGGCGTCGTGCTGCAGGGCGGCGCGCACCCGTTCCACGAAGTACTGGTCGTCGAACGGCTTTTCCAGGAAGTCCCACGCGCCCGCACGGAACGCGTTGACCGCCAGCGGCACCTCGCCGTGGCCGGTGATGACGATGACCGGCAGCGTCACCGGCTGGCGCGACACCCATTCCTGCAATTCCAGGCCGGTCATGCCCGGCATGCGCTGGTCCACGACCAGGCAGCCGCCCCGGCTGGGGGCATAGGCCCGGATGAAACTGGCGGCGTCGGGAAACGTCTCGCACGGGATGTCCGCCAGCTCGCAGATCACCGACAGGCAGTGGCGCACGGCGTCGTCGTCATCGACGATGAATACGGTGGGGGAACGCGTCATGGTGTGGCCGCCGGAAGGGTGAAGGAAAAACAGGCGCCGTCGGGACCGTTGCGTTCCAGCCACAGCCGGCCGCCATGCGCTTCCACGAGCGAGCGGCAGATGGGCAGGCCCAGCCCCATGCCCGAGGGCTTGGTGGTGAAGAACAGGTCGAACAGCGGGGCGATCTTGTCGTCGGGCACGCCGGGGCCGTTATCGGCCACCTCCACCGTCACCATGCCGTTGCCGTGGCGGGCGCAGATGTGGATCTCCTTGCTGCGGCCGGCGGCGGGAATCAGGGCGTCGATGCTGTTGCGCACCAGATTGAGCAGCACCTGATCCAACTGCACCTTGTCGGCCCAAAGTGACGGCAGATCGGCGGGGATGTGGGTGGTCACGGCGATGCCGTGGCGTTCCAAATCGGGGCTGCTGAGCGCCAGCACCTCGGCGACGCTGGCGCCCAGTTCCACCCGTTCGGTTCCGGCGTCCTGGCGCAGGAAGCCGCGGATGCGGCGCAGCACGTCGGCGGCGCGCTCGGCCTCGGCCACGGCGCGGTTCATCATGTCGATGGTGTTCTCGCCGGCGCCGTCGCGCATCAGAAAGGCACGGCTGGCCTTGGTGTAGTTGATGGTGGTGAACAGCGGCTGGTTCAGTTCGTGGGCCAGCGACGACGCCATCTCGCCCAGCAGGCTCAGGCGGGCGACGCGCGCCAGTTCCGCCTGGCGCTGGCGCAGGGCGGCGTCCAGCCGCCAGCGTTCGCCGACGATGGCGCCCGCCAGCAGGCCGGTGGCGGTCAGCGCCACCATCAGCAACTGGTCGTAGATCACATCGTGCTGTCCGTCGATCATCTGCAGGGCCAGCACGATGCCCGCCTGCACCGCCAGGATGGCCACCGCCGCCCCCGGCAGGCCCCGCCGCATGGCCACCCAGATGATGGGCAGGAACAGGATGTAGAACAGCTTGGACGGTTCGGGCGCCAGCGGCCCGAAGGTGATCAGCAGCGCGGCCACCACGGCCAGCGCCTGCATCAGCGTTTCCGCCGCCGACACGCGCGGCCCCGCCGAGACGGTGCCGTGCAGGGCGATCAGCGCGGCCGGGGTCACCGCCAGGATGCCGATGACGTCGCCCACCCAATACTGCACCGCCACCTGGGCCAGGGTGTCCCAGGCGAACACGCCGGCCACCGCATAGGGCAGCGCAAAGCCCAGCGCCGCCGGGATGGCGCCCAGGGGCACGGCGATCATGAAGGCGACCATCTGGCGCGGGTGTTCCAGGGTCGGGTCGAGGCGCAGCTTCTCGCGCAGCACCCAGGCTCCGGTGGCGTAAGCCGCGGTGATGGCCAGATTGGTCAGCAAAAGCAGGTGAAGGGGGGCGGGCGCCGCGCGCACCACCAGATCGCCCAGCATCAGGGCGGCAAAGGTCAATGCCACCGCGCGTCTGCGCGGGGCGGTCAGCAGCAGGGCCACATACAGCCCGGCCGGCGGATTCCAGGGGGTCAGGTTGACGGCGGGAGGCTGGTGGATGAAGGTCGCCCAATCCACCGCCAGGAAAACCGCCAGGAACCCTGGTGCGAACAGCGGGTGGCCCACCCACGGGCGGCCGGCATCATTGGCCGTCACGGTTCGCGTCCCTTGGCGGGCCGGGTGGGCGGCCCGGGCCGGACAAGCCGGCGCCGGAACCGCCCCGCAACGGTCACGCGGTGAAATAGGACTGGGTGCCGTGCGCCGCGATGGCGTCGGACAGGCGCTGCAACGCATGGACATAAGCCGCCGTGCGCATGGACACCTTCTTGTCCCGGGAAATGTCCCATACGTTACGCCCTTCGGCCTCCATGATCGTCTTGAGGCGGCTGTGCACCTCCTCGACGGTCCAGTAATAGCCCTGCCGGTTCTGCACCCATTCGAAATAGGATACCGTGACGCCGCCAGCATTCGCCAGGATATCCGGCAGCACGATCACGCCCTTGCCGTCCAGGATGGCGTCGGCCTGGGAAGTGATCGGGCCGTTGGCCAGTTCCAGCACCACGCGGGCCTTGATGGCGCCGGCATTGCCTTCATGGATCTGGTCTTCCAGGGCGGCCGGAACCAGCACTTCGCACTCGACGCCCAACAGCGCGTCGGGATCGAGGACGGTGGCGCGGCCGGTCTGGGCGTAGTCCACCACGGAACCCTTGGCGTTCTTGACCTCGAGCACCGCCAGCGGATCAAGCCCGTCGGCCGAGGTGATGGCGCCGCGCGAGTCCGAGATGCCGACGATCTTGTAGCCGTCGGCATGCAGCAGCTTGGCGATGTGCACGCCGGCATTGCCATAGCCCTGCACGATCACGCGCTTGGCCGACTTGTCCAGGCCCAGCTCCGCTTCCAGATGCTTGAGCAGGTAATAGCCGCCGCGCGCGGTGGCGTCCTCGCGGCCCAGCGAGCCGCCCAGCGGGATCGGCTTGCCGGTGATCACGGCGGGGCTGGGCTGACGCACCATCGAGCTGTACTCGTCGGCCATCCAGCCCATGATCATGGAATTGGTGTAAACGTCCGGCGCCGGGATGTCGCGGTCGGGGCCGATCATGCCGGCGAAGGCCTGGACGTAGGAACGCGACAGACGCTCCAGCTCGGCGCGCGACAGGGCGCGCGGGTCAACCTGCACCGCACCCTTGCCGCCGCCATAGGGCAGGTTCATCACGGCGCACTTGAAGGTCATCCAGAACGCCAGCGTCGACACCTCGTCGATGGTGGAGGCGGGATGGAAGCGGATGCCGCCCTTGGTCGGGCCACGGGTGTCGTCGTAACGGCAGCGCCAGGCGATGAACGAACGGCGCGAGCCGTCATCCATGCGGATCATCAGGCGGGTGCTCAGGGTTTCCTTGGGGTGCCGCAGTTTCTCGAGAACCTCGGGGTGCACCTCGGTATGCTGGGCGGCGTCGTCAAGCCGCTTCAGCGCGTGGGTAAGCATCACCATATCACTCATAATCTTAATCTCCCCGGACCGATGCCCTGCGAAGCCATGAACGCGAGGCGGCAGTGCCGGCCCGGCTCCCAAAAGGCTGCGGAATATGTCGTCGGAATGACGAGCGCGCACTGTAAGGGCTATGCTTTTGTCCAAAAACACCGTGATTCTACGGAAAAGAATCGATTGACTATGCTGGAGTCCAAGTGAGCCGCGCGTTTCCGGTCCCGTGGGGCGGCGCAAAAACGATCCTTTGAAAACCTCTAGCGCGGGCCTGGGGCGGGTGTTCCCGTCCTAAACTACTTGACGGGTTGAAAACATATAATTTACCTAGTGGGTAATAGATTTAATAAGGTGCCGCCATGTCGGTCATCATCCCCATCACCCGCCGTGACTTCGTCATGCGCCCCAGCGTGGCCCTGGTGCCGCTGCCGCCGCCCCTGCTGCGCGACCCCGCATTCGTCGCGGCCGCCGGCGCCTTGGGCGTCGATGTGGACCAGGCGGAATGGGGCGGCATCACCCTGGTGGCCGGCATGGGGGGCGAAGACGGGCGTTCGATGTCGGTGTCCGCCCGGATCGACGACGTGCCGCCGTCCCACATTCGCGATCTCACCCTGTTTGCAATGGACGGCTCGGGGATGGCCGTTTCCATGCGCTTCCAGGTGGGGGAGGGCGGGACGCCGCTGCATCTGCGCCTTCCGCTGCGGGCCTCGCAGCCGGTGGCGGCGGTGCTGCGCCAGGACACTCGCCGCCCGCGCGCCGTGGCCGCCGAGTTGCGTCATATAATCTAAAATCTACTAAATTATAGATTGACGGTTCATGGCGGCGCCATTTACGCTCGTGCCAGTTTCCGTGACCGGAGGGACGGCCATGAGTGAGGTGGATTTGCGGGGACGGCGCATCCTGTACGTGGGCGGGCGGAACCGCACGCCCCATGTGCGCCGGCTGGTCGAGGAACGCAACGGCCGCTTCGATTATCACGACGGCGGCATGGAAGAGAGCATCGACCGCCTGGGCACCTTGCTCAAGCGTGCCGACGTGGTGCTGTTCCCGGTCAATTACGTCAGCCATTCGGCGCTGCTCAAGGTCAAGGCCCTGTGCCGCAGCCTGGACAAGCCCTATGTCCCGCTGCGCCATTCGGGCCTGGATTCGGTGCTGTCCGCCCTGTCCGCCATCGCCCACTGATCCAATCGGATCGCCGCTGGTCGCCGGGTGCACCGGTGGGGTGCGCGCGGCCTTTGTCACGACGCTGCCGACCCGCTACGCTTACGCCGTTGCGCAACCATGCGGGGGCCATGTGGCATCGGGCGGCGGGGCCGCCGATGTCGATCCGCTGGTTCGCGCCGCCCGGCCCGTGTCAGCAGCAAGGACCCTTCATGCCCGGTTTCCATACCCTGAGCCTGCATGCCGGACGGCAGAGCGATCCGGCGGCGGGGTCGTGCGCCGTGCCCATTCACCAGACCGTCGCCTTTGCCTTTGGCGATGCCGGACAGGCCGAACGGGTGCTCGATCTGCAATGCCCCGCGCATGCGCTTTCGCATCTTTCCAACCCCACCGTGGCGGTGCTGGAGGAACGGGTGGCGGCGCTGGAAGGCGGGATCGGCGCGGTGTGCGCCGCCTCGGGCCAGGCGGCGCTGATGCTGGCCGTCACCACCCTGATGGGCCAGGGCGGGCACATGGTGGCCACCGTGTCGCCGCAAGGGATGGCCGGGTCCCCTCTGGCCCACACCCTGCCGCGCTTCGGCGTCGCCACCACCTTCGCCGATCCGCGCGACCCTGAGGCGGTGCGCGCCGCCATCGGCCCGCACACCCGGCTGGTGATCGGCGAAACCATCGGCGATCCGGGGCTTGAGGTGCTGGACATCCCGGCGGTGGCGGCCATCGCCCACGGGGCCGGGGTGCCGCTGCTGATCGACAACAGCGCCGCCACCCCCTATCTGTGCCGGCCGCTGAGTTTGGGCGCCGATCTGGTGGTCCATTCGCTTTCCGGCTTGATGGGCGGGCACGGCGTCGCCGTCGGCGGTTGCGTGGTGGATGGCGGCGGCTTCGACTGGCGCCGCGACGGCCGCTACCCCACCCTGACCGAGGCATGCGCGGCATGGCCGGGGCTGGTGTTCGACGAACAATTCGGCCCGGCGGCCTTTCTGATGCGGGCGCGGTTCGAGGGGCTGGGCCATTTCGGCGCCTGCCTGTCGCCCACCCATGCCTTTCATCTGTTGCAGGGGCTGGAAACCCTGGCGCTGCGCATGGGCCGCCATGTGGACAATGCGCGCGCGGTGGCCGGTTTCCTGGCCGGTCACGATGCGGTGGCGTGGGTGTCCCATCCCGACCGCGCCGACCATCCCGACCACGCTTTGGCCGCCCGCCTGCTGCCGCGCGGCGGCGGCGCGGCGGTGGCGTTCGGCATCCGAGGCGGTGCAATCGCCGCTCGCCGCTTCCTGGATGCCTTGCGGCTGGTGTCGCTGTCGGCTGCCGCGGGCGACGGCAAGACGCAGGCCCTGTGGTCCGCCCGCATGGGCGACGTGGTGCGCCTGTCGGTAGGGTTGGAGGACGCGGCCGACGTCGCGGCCGATCTGGCCCAGGCGTTCAAGCAGTCGCAGAAGGGCTGAGGCCATGTGGATCGATGTGAACGGCACCCGCGCCTTTGCCGCCACCGGCGGCCGGCCGTTCGACGCGGCGTGCCCGGTGATGGTGCTGGTCCACGGCGCCGGCATGGATCACAGCGTGTGGGCCATGCAGGACCGGGCGCTGGCCCATGGCGGCCTGTCGGTGCTGTCGGTGGATTTGCCCGGCCATGGCCGGTCGCCGGGGCCGGCGCTGGCAACCATTCCCGCGCTGGGCGATTGGCTGGCGGCCTTGCTGGACGGGGTGGGGGCGGCGCGAGCGGCGGTGGCCGGGCATTCCATGGGGGCGCTGGCCGCCCTGGCCTTTGCCGCCCGCCACCCGGCACGGGCGCGCGCCATCGCGCTGTTGGGGGCGGCGGCGCGCATGCCGGTGAACCAGGATTTGCGCGATGCCGCCGCCACCCGGCCCCAGGACGCCGCCGCCATGATGGTGGAATGGGGGTTTTCCGCCCGCGCCCATCTGGGCGGCGGGGCCGTGCCCGGCCTGTGGCAGCCGGGGATCGTCACCCGGTTGCTGCTGCGCACGCCGGCCCCGGTTCTGGCGGCCGATCTGGCGGCCTGCAATGCCTATGAGGACGGGGCGGCGGACGCCGCGCGGGTGGCCTGTCCCGCCCTGGTGATCGCGGGCGGCCGCGACCGCATGTGTCCCGCCCGGTTGGGCCGCGACCTGGCCGCGCTGCTGCCCCGCGGCCGGGCCGAGGTGCTGGCGGAAACCGGCCACATGGTGATGACCGAACGCCCCCACCGGGTGCGGGAGCTGCTGCTGGCGCTGTGATCCTCCCGGTCAGTCGTCGTCGTACCAGCCCTGTTCGGCGCCCTGGTGGCAGGCGGGGCAGTTGGACTTGGTGACCACCTTGGGGTCGTTCCACGTGCGCTCGGAAATGCGGGCGTGCTTGCGTTCGAAGTCGGGGTTCTCGGTGATGCGCTGCGGCGTGCCGCCCGGCGCCACCCACCGCATGTACTTGCGCGCGCGTCCCTGGGCGATCACGTCGCCGGCATTGGCGGTCAGGTACTCGCGGATCGGCTTGGCCTTGTCGGCCGGCAGGCTGGCGTCCTCGCCGAAATGGTCGGCCAGTTCGTCCATCATGCGGTTCCACGACCGCGTCGGCAGGAAGGCGGGCTGGAAGGCCATGTGGCAGGCGCCGCATTCCTTTTGCACCAAGGGGTCCTTGACCGGCGGCACCCAGTCGTCGCCGGCCAGGGCGGGAAAGGCCGCCAGGGTGGCGATGGCGGCCAGCAGCATGGTTTTTCCGCGCATGATCATTGCTCCGCCATGAAGGTGATGTAGTCGCCCTTTTCCACCGCCGTGCAGTCGCGGCCCAGCACGCTCTTGCAGTCGCGCCCGAACTGCTTTTCCACCTCGGTTGCGTCGGTGAAGCGCTTGGGGTTGGCCGACACCGCCACCGGGTCGATGGGGCGGCCGGTCTTGGCGTTGCGGCCCATGGCGCGCGGGTCGTCGGTGTGGCAGGCGGTGCAGGCCGGCGTGCGCTCGTCGCCTTTCGCCCATCTGGTGCGGAACAGCGTCTCGCCGCGCAGGGCGGAGAAGCCGGCGAAGGCCGGGTCGGCCTTGCGGGCCTGGGCGGCGTACTCGGCCAGGATGGCGTCGCGGCGGGACTCTGCCGCCTGTGCCGCGGCGGGCAGGGCGGCGGCAAGGGCGATGACGGTGACCAGGGGGCGGATCATGGCGTGGAGTCCTTGATGGTGCTGAGGCGGGGGGCGGACAGCCAGTTCATGGCGCGCGACAGCACGCGCTTGCCGCCATAGACGAAGGTGACGAAGGCGATGTGGCCCAGGATGATCCACAAGGACGCCTCGGACAGCGCCTCGTGCGGGTGTTCCAGCCAGGTGACGCCGTCGGCCAGCGCGCCCAGGGCGGCGGCGGCGCCGATGGCGATCAGCAATGCTGCGGCGAACCACGCGAACAGCGGGTTGCGGCCGCGGCGCGCGGCCAGCGCCGGCAGGCGGGGGCGCGGC
>JAFAAW010000129.1 GCA_023426365.1 Pseudomonadota bacterium | reverse complement strand
GGTCAAGGGCGGCGGCAGCGGACGCGGCGGCGGCGAGGGGGAGGGCGCCGGGTCCGGCGGCGCTTCCTCGTCCTCGGGCAGGGCTCGGCCGGGCATGGGGGTGACGCTGCCGGCCACCGCCCGCCATACCCGCACCTCGTCGGGGCTCAGGGTGCGCCGGCGTCCGCGGCCGCTCATGGCGGCAGGATTTCCTGGTCCGGGGCTGCGCCGGAGACGGCATCGGCATCGGCGGGGGCGGGGGCCGGCTGGCCCTCGGCCGCGAGATTGCGCCGCACGAATTTGCGCCAGTCGCCGCGCGGCGCCACACAGGGCGGCTCGCTGCTGTTGAGGATGACGATGGCGATGCCGCCCAACTGCCACAGGTGGTTCAGATGGGCCGCGCTTTCCAGCATATAGGCCTTGGCGCGCGCCCGGATGCGCCAGGCGATGAAATGCTTGATCGCCAGCAGGTGGCCCAGCGCGCCCAGGGTCATGGCGACGATGCCGATGGCGACGCCGGTGGCCAGCAGGATGGCCAGCGCCAGACACATCAGCCCCAGCAAGGGGGCCAGATGGTCCCAGCCGTTGTGGACGGGCGACCCCTGGAAATCCAGCATGCGCTGATCGGTGTAGATTTCCACCCGGCGCTCGAGCACGGCGGAACGCAGGCGCTGGTGCAGCTCCTCGTCCTCCTGGGCCTTCTTCGCCCGCCAGTCGGCCATGATGGTGCTCATCGATCCCTCCGCATGGCGGCTACCATACGGCCGGCCCCGACCCTAGTCCAGGCTGGCCAGTCGCGGCGAGCGGCTTTTGGGCAGCAGCAGCCAGTAGCGGCCGGGGCTTTTCATGCGGCCGGCCTTTTCGAACGCCGCCTCGCCCGGCCCCCAGAAGAAGTCGCCGCGCACCACGCCCTTGATGGCGGACCCGACGTCCTGGGCCATGACCAGCCGGCGCAGCGGCTTGCCCGACGGCTCCACAGTATCCAGGAACAGCGGCACGCCCAGCGGCACGAATTTGGGATCGACCGCCATGGAGCGTTCGGGGGTCAGCACGACGCCCTCGGCGCCGATCGGCCCCTCGCCGCCGATGGGGCGATAGAACACATAGCGCGGATTGAGCGCCATCAGCACGCGGGCCTGTTCGGGATTGGCCTTGAGCCAGGCGCGCACCCCCGGCATGGAGGAATCCTCGACCAGGCCGCGGTCGCGCAGGATCTTGCCGATGCCGACGAATTTGTGGCCGTTGGTGCCGGCCACCGCCAGCCGCAGCACGCTGCCGTCGTCCAGCCGGATGCGCCCCGAACCCTGGATGTGCAGGATGTGGGCGTCCACCGGATCGGCCACCCAGGCCACCGGCACGCCCACCGGACCCAGCGCGCCGGCCTCAATCTCGGCGCGGGTGGGATAGGCCTCGAAGCGGCCGGCCACCATGCGGCCGACCTGGACTTCGCCATTGGCGTCGTTGCGCACCACCATGTCGCGCGGCTTGCCCAGCAGCGGCACGCTGTAGCGCGCGGTGCGCGTGCGCGATCCCGCCAGTTCAGGCTCGAAATAGCCGGTGAACAGGCCGTCCGTCTTGCCGTTGTTGGTGGCCAGGAAGGGCGTGAACCATGATTCGAAGAAGGCCCGCGCCGTATCGTGGTCGTTGACCGACAGCCGGCGCGCCGCCGCGCAGGGGGTATGCCAGTCGGCAACGGTGCCGCCCGAGCCGTCGGCGCCCACGCTCCTGTCCGGCGGCAGCTTGGACATCCGGTCGCAGGACCGCAGCATGGCCGGCAGCACGGCGCCGGGGGTGTCCTCGAGCCAGCCGGGAATGTCGCTGAAACTGGCCGGCCGCAGGTCCATCCGGTCGGGGCCGGCGGGAGCGGACGGCGCGGTGGTGGGCCAGGGCGCGGGCTGGCGCACCGGGGCTTCGGCACAGCCGGCCAGCGCCAGCAGCAGCAGCAGCAGGGGAGACAGGCGGCGCATGGCGGGCGGAATCAGGCTCCGGAATCCTCGGCGGCGCGGGTGGCGGCCAGTTGCCAGTTGGGATCGGGCGAACGGGTGTCGCGGTGGAAGGTCCACACATCCACCACGTCGATGACGCGGGTGGGATCGCCCTCGAGGATGCGGCCTTCCTCGTCCTTGAGCGCGTTGACCTGTTCCGACACGAAACGCACGGTGACCTCGGCCACGGTGCCGTTCAGCCGGGCCTCGGTGGCCTCGACCGTGCGAATGCCCATCAGCTCGCTGACCAGGGTCTCGCCGTTGCGGCCGCGCGCCTCGATGGCGCCGGCGAACGGCCCGTAGACGCTGTCGGCCAGCAGCGGCCGCAAGGTCTTGAGATCGCCGTCGGCATAGGCCTGGACGACCATCTCGAATGCCATGCGGGCACCCGAAAGGAAGGTGTCGAGGCGGAAATCGGGATCGGCGGCGCGGATGGCGGCCACCCCTTCGCCCAGCGGGCCGGCCGGCAGCGGCTCGGCCGCCGGGCGGCGGGCGGTGGCCAGATCGACCACGTTGTCCGCGCTCTCGGCCGGCGGCTGGCGCCGGGCCTCGCCCTGGCCCCATTGGGCGGGCGGGCGTTCGGTGCCGGTGCGCTTGCCCAGCACGCTCCGCAGTCGCAGCACCAGAAAGGCCGCGACCACGGCGAAAAAGACGATGTCGAGGAAATGGAAATCGCCGTTCATGGACCTACTTTTCGGGAAGTGGCGCACCGTGGCCGACGTGGCACAAGCCAAACCGGCCGTTTCGCGTTACCATTCCAACAGATAAGCCCAGGATAGGCAAAGAGCAAGCATGGCATGGATGGTTCTGGTGGCGGTGATCGCCCTGCCGGTGGTCGAGATCGCCCTGTTCATCAAATCGGCGCAATGGATCGGTTTGCTGCCCACCATCGTCGCCGCCATCGGTGCCGGCATGGTCGGCCTGGCGCTGGTGCGGCGCCAGGGCTTCGACCTGCTGATGCGGGCGCGCAGCCAGTTTGACCGCGGCGAGGTGCCGGTGGCGGAAGCCTTCGACGGCCTGTGCCTGGCGCTGGCCGGGGCGCTGCTGGTGCTGCCCGGCTTTTTCAGCGACATCGTCGCCATCCTGCTGCTGCTGCCCCCGGTGCGCGCGCTGATCAAGCTGGCCGTGGCCGCCCGGCTGGTGCGGGCGGGCCACGCCCAGGCCCATGGGCAGGGTCGCCCGGGCGGCCCGCCGGCCGGCCCGCGCGTCATCGAGACGGAATACCGGGTGATCGACGGCGATAAGCAGGGCTGACGGGCGGTCGGTTGTGTGCGCCCGCGATCCGTGCTAGCCATCCACAGCGCCCGAACAAGGAAACGCGAGACATGAGCGACACCAACCAATCCGAATCCCTGCCGCCGCTGGTGGTCAACGGCCAATACGTCAAGGACCTGTCCTTCGAGGTTCCGGGCGCCCCGGCGATCTTCGCCGAAATGCAGGGCCAGAACCCCAATATCCCGATCCACGTGGACATCAACGCCCAGCAGCTGCACGAGAACACCTACGAGGTCTCGCTGCATCTGAAGATCGAGGCGCGCCTGGACGACAACCGCCCGGTGTTCATCGTCGAGCTGGTCTATGGCGGCATCTTCACCGTCAACGTGGCGCCCGAACACGTGCAGGCCATGCTGCTGATCGAGTGCCCGCGCCTCCTGTTCCCGTTCGCGCGCACCATCATCGCCGACATGACCCGCGACGGCGGCTTCCCGCCGCTGATGATCCAGCCGATCGACTTCGTGCAGTTGTTCCGCGCCCGCATGGAAGCGGCCAACGCCCAGCCGGCCGGCAACGCGTAAAGCGCGCCAGCCGCAAGACGGGAAAAGGGCGGGACACCCGTTGGGGGTCCCGCCCTTTTTGTTGCCGTCAGCCGGCCTTGATCTCGTCGGTCTCAGGCTCGCGCAGCCAGATCGCCTTCTTGAGCTTGGCGACGAAGGCGGCGTGCGCCTCCAGTTCCTCGGGACTGGCGGCATGGGGGCGGGGGTCGCGGCGTTCGCGCACCACCCGCACCTGGGCGGCGGCCCTGCCCGACGCCAATCCCAGCTCGAAGCCCGGCTGACGGCCGCCGATCAGTTGCAGGTAGACCTCGGCCAGCAGTTCCGAGTCCAGCAGCGCGCCGTGGAAGGTGCGGTTCGAATTGTCGATCTCGAAGCGGCGGCACAGCGCGTCCAGATTGGCGGGCGAGCCGGGGAACTTCTTGCGCGCCATCACCACCGTGTCGATGGCGCGGCTCATGGGCAGGGCGGGAAAGCCCAGGCGGGCAAATTCGGCATTGATGAACTTCATGTCGAATTCGGCGTTGTGGATCACCAGCGGGTCGTCGCCGATGAACTTGCGGAAATCGGCGACGATCTCGGCAAAGACCGGCTTGTCGGACAGGAATTGGTCGGACAGGCCATGAACCTTGAACGCTTCCTCGGGCATGTGGCGTTCAGGGTTGATGTATTGGTGATAGACCTTGCCGCTCGGCAGGTGGTTGATCAGTTCCACACAGCCGATTTCCACGATGCGGTCGCCCTGCAGCGGGTCGAAGCCGGTGGTTTCCGTATCGAGGACGATTTCGCGCATGGCTGCTTTCAGGACCAGATAGAGCGGGGGGCGCCTAGGCGCGCATCAGTGTGACGATCCGCCGGAGCGCGCGCAAGACCGGAAGCCGGCCCGCCCCCGTGGGCAGGACGAAGTCGGCGCGGCGGCGCTTTTGGTGGTCGGGCATCTGCTGGGCACGGATCGCCGCCAGCTTTCCAGGGGTCATGCCGGGCCGGCGCAGCACGCGCTGGGCCTGCAGGAAGGCCGGGCACGACACCACCGCCACCCGGTCGCAGCGCCGCTGGCCGCCGGTCTCGAACAACAGCGGAATGTCCAGCACCACCAGCCGGGTGCCGCGCCGCCGCTGGCGCTTAAGGAACTCGGTCTCGGCCGCGCGCACCAGCGGGTGGAGGATGGCTTCGAGCCGGCGCAATTCCGCCGGCTGGCCGAACACCCGGCGGCCCAATTCCTGGCGATTGACCGCACCGTTCTCGACCACGCCGGGAAAGGCCCGCTCGATGGCCGCCACCGCCCGGCCGCCGCGCGCCATCAGCCGGTGCACGGTGGCGTCGGCGTCGTGCACCGGCACGCCCAGCCGCCGCAGCATGGCGGCGGCGGTGCTTTTGCCCATGCCGATGGAGCCGGTGAGGCCGAGAATCCTCATCTCAGCCCAGCACGAAATCCCGCAGCGCCGGCGTCACCTCGGGGCGCTGGCCGAACCACGCCTCGAAGCCCGGCGCCGCCTGCCACAGCAGCATGCCCAGGCCGTCCACCACCTTGTTGCCGCGCGCCGCGGCCGCCACCAGCAGGTCGGTCATCAGCGGCGCATAGACGATGTCGTTGACCACCGCATGGAGGGGCAGCGGCGACAGGTCGATGTCCAGCGGCGGCTGGCCGGTCATGCCCAACGAGGTGGTGTTGACCAGCAGGGCGGCGCCTTCCAGCGCCCCCTCCAGCCGGTCCCAGCCCAGCACGGCGAAGCGGCCGCCCAGATCGGCCGCCACCTGTTCGGCGCGCGCAGCGGAGCGGTTGATCAGGCGGATTTCCGGCACGCCGGCATCCACCAGCGCCGCGCATACCGCACGCGCAGCGCCCCCCGCGCCCAGCACCACCGCCGGCCCGGCCGCCGCGCGCCAGTGGGGGGCGCCGTGGCGCAGGTTTTCCAGAAAGCCGAAGGCGTCGGTATTGCGGCCCTCGATGGTGCCGTCTTCGCGCACCACCAGGGTGTTGACCGCGCCGATGCGGCGGGCCAGCGGCTCGACGTGGTCCACCAGCGCCAGCGCCTGCTCCTTGTGCGGCACGGTGACGTTGGCGCCGCGAAAGCCCATGCGCGGCAGGGCGCGCAGCACCTGGGCGAAATCCTCGGGCCTGACCGCCAGCGGCACATAGGCGCCGTCGATGCCCAGCTTGTCCAGCCAATAGCCGTGCAGGCGGGGGGACCGCGAATGGCCCACCGGCCAGCCGATGACGCCGGCCAGCTTGGCCTTGCCGGAAACGATCATGGAATCAGCTCTCCGTTCTCGCGCAGGAAATCCAACAGGGGCAGCAGCGGCAGGCCCAGGATGGTGAAATGGTCGCCCTCCACCGCCATGAACAACTGCGCGCCCAGCCCTTCCAACTGATAGGCGCCGACCGAGGCCAGCACGTCGTCGCCCGCCATCTCCAGGTAGCGGTCCAGAAAGGCGTCGGTGAAGCGGCGCATGGTCAGCCGGGCGGTGTCGGTGTGGTGCCACAGGCGTTGGCCGTCGCGCACCGCCACCACCGCCGACACCAGGCGATGGGTCTTGCCGCGCAAGCCCGCCAATT
Organism: Pseudomonadota bacterium; assembly: GCA_023426365.1. Lineage (GTDB taxonomy): Bacteria > Pseudomonadota > Alphaproteobacteria > Rhodospirillales > Magnetospirillaceae > Magnetospirillum. The sequence continues at coordinate 22,297 of JAFAAW010000129.1, read as the reverse complement.
GCCGGCGCGCGGCGGCGCGGTCCTCGGGCTTGTCGAACCAGTCGCGCTCGCAATCGAGCATCTGGTCGGCGCCGATGACGATGGCGCCCGGGTGGCGGGCCGAGACGCGGGTGGCCTTCAGCTCGGCCAGCACCTCGGCGACGCGGGCGGGGTTGTCGGTTTCCGCCCGCATGGCGGCCTTGACCGAGGCCTCGTCCACCGGGGCGGTATCGACCGCGAAGGCGACGCCCGCATGGGCCAGCATGGCTGCCCGGGTGGCCGAGCCGGAGGCGAGGACGATCATTTTCGGCCCTCCAGCTTGGCCATGTGCTGGCCGTGCAATTGGATGATGGTGGCCGACGCCTCCTCGATCGACCGACGGGTCACGTCCACCACCGGCCAGCCATGGCGCGAGAACAGGCGGCGCGCCGAGGCCACCTCCTCGCGCACCTTCTCGAACTGGGCGTAGTCGGATTCCTCGTCGTGATTGAGGAAGCGCAGGCGCGCGCGGCGGATGTCGGACAGGCTTTTCGGGTCCTTGGTCAGGCCCACCACCAGCGGCCGGCGCAGGCCGTCAAGCTGCGCGGGCAGCGGCACGCCGGGCACCAGGGGATAATTGGCGCATTTATAGCCGCGATTGGCCAGGTACATGCAGGTCGGCGTCTTGGAGGTGCGCGACACGCCGATCACCACGATGTCGGCGTCCTCGATGTCGTCCAGCAATTGGCCGTCGTCATGGTTCAGGGTGAACTGCATGGCGTCGATGCGGGCGAAATATTCAGCGTCCAACTGGTACTGGCGGCCGGGCTGGGCATTCATTTCGGCCCCCAGATAGCCGGCCAGCGCGCCCAGCACCGGGTCGAGCACCGGAATGCACGGCACATGCATGCGCCGGCAGGCTTCCTCGAGGATGCCGCGCACCGCCGTATCCACCAGCGTGAACAGCACGATGCCGGGATGTTCCTCGATGCCGGCGATCACCCGCTCGACCTGGCCCTGGCTGCGCACCAGCCACCAATTGTGCTGGATGGCCTGCACGCCCTCGAACTGCACCATGCAGGCGCGGGTGACGGAAGTGACGGTCTCGCCGGTGGCGTCGGACACCAGATGGAGATGAAAGCTGCGCATGAGCCTGTGGACACCATGGAATCGTGTGGATAACCCGGGGGTCCGGGCGGCGGGCCAAAAATGTACACCCGCTCGGGGGGCCTTCATCCGCCTTTCGACCCGGATGGGGATGAAGACTCGCCGGGTCGCCGACAATAGCGTGAATCGTGGGCCACGGCATCCGCTTTCCCCAGCTTCCACCTCTTTCGGAATACCTCTTTCGCCAAGGGAGTCCAAAGGACGGCCGTCTCGCTCCACAAGTTGTCCACAGGGCGGCGGCACGGCCGGGCGCCGTCGGGATAGTCCTGTGGATTGTTTGTGCAACGAGTCCAATCCCCGTTGTCCACAGGCACCCACAACCTCAGCCACCTTTCTTCTTAGAAACAAACCTTGTATGACCTAGGGCCGGATAACCCGGAAAGGCACGGCCGTGAGCTCTAAGAAAGCCAAGCGATTCCTCCAGGCCCTCGCAGGCGAAACCCTGACCCCGCCGCCGTTCTGGCTGATGCGCCAGGCTGGCCGCTACCTGCCCGAATACCGCGAAACGCGTACCCGGGCCGGCAGTTTCCTAGACCTGTGCTACAATCCGGAGCTGGCGGTCGAAGTGACGTTGCAGCCGCTGCGGCGCTACGGCTTCGATGCCGCCATCCTGTTTTCCGACATTCTGGTGGTTCCCGACGCGTTGCGGCAGCGTGTGAGCTTCCGCGAGGGCGAAGGTCCGGTCCTCACGCCGATTCGCTCGGCAGAGGATCTGAGTGGTCTCGACCTCTCGGGCCTGCACGACCATCTCGCGCCGGTCTACGCCACGGTGAAGGGTCTTTCGAGCGCCATTCCGGCCGAAACCGCGCTGATCGGGTTCGCCGGCGCGCCGTGGACCGTGGCGACCTACATGATCGAGGGCGGCGGCTCCAAGGATTTCAGCAACGCCAAGCGCATGATGTGGGGCGATCCGGCGCTGTTCGCCCGCCTGATGGAGCTGCTGATCGAGGCCACCGGCCAATATCTGGTCCGCCAGATCGACAACGGCGCCGAAGCCATCCAGATTTTCGACACCTGGGCCGGCGCGCTGCCGGAAACCGAGTTCCGCAAATGGGTGATCGAGCCGGCCCGCAAGCTGGTGGAGCGCATCAAGAGCGAGCGCCCGGGCATTCCGGTGATCGGCTTCCCGCGCGGCGCCGGCATGCTGTACGAGGCTTATGTGCGCGAAACCGGCGTGGACGGCGTCAGCCTGGATTCCTCGGTGCCGCTGGACTGGGCGGCGGAAAAGCTGCAGCCCCACTGCACGGTGCAGGGCAACCTGGACCCCATTCTGGTGGTGGCCGGCGGCGAGGCGATGGATGCCGGCATCGACCGCATCTTGAAAACGCTGGGCAAGGGGCCGTTCATCTTCAACCTGGGCCACGGCATCATCCCGCCGACCCCGCCGGAGAACGTGGCGCGGCTGGCCGAGCGGGTGAAGAGCTGGCGGGGCTAGGCAAGACGCAGATCGGGCGTGGCGGGACCATTGGGGCCGGGTTCCGCGCGCCAGGGGGATCAACATGACCAAAACGGCAGTCATCCTGTTCAACCTGGGCGGCCCCGATTCGCTGGACGCGGTCGAACCGTTCCTGTTCAACCTGTTCAACGATCCGGCCATCATCGGCGCGCCGGGATTGATCCGCGGCGTGCTGGCCCGGTTCATCTCGAAGAAGCGCGGGCCGGTGGCGCGCGAGATCTATGCCCAACTGGGCGGCAAATCGCCGCTGGTCGAGGAAACCGACAAGCAGGCCAGGGCGCTGGAAGCGGCGCTGGGCGAAGGCCATCGCGTGTTCGTCGCCATGCGCTACTGGCATCCCTTCGCCGCGGAAGCGCTGGCGGCGGCCAAGGCGTGGGGGGCGGAGCGGGTGGTCCTGCTGCCGCTTTACCCGCAATTTTCCACCACCACCAGCCGATCCTCGCTGCGGGAATGGCGCAAGCTGGCCGCCGGCTGGGCGGTGACCACCGAAACCGTCTGCTGCTATCCGGACGAGCCGGGGATGGTCTCGGCCATGGCCGATCTGGTGCGCGCCGGCTTTCAGCGGGCGGCGGAAAGGGGGGCGCCGCGCATCCTGTTTTCCGCCCATGGCCTGCCGCAGCGGGTGGTGGACAAGGGCGATCCCTATCCCAAGCACGTGGAGCAGACGGCGCGTGCCGTGGTCGGCGCGCTCGGCATCGCCAATGTGGACTGGGTGGTGTGCTATCAAAGCCGCGTCGGCCCCATGAAGTGGATCGGCCCGTCCACCGAGGAGGAGCTGGAACGCGCCGGCGAGGATGGCGTGCCGGTGGTGGTGGTGCCCATCGCCTTCGTCTCGGAACATTCCGAAACCCTGGTGGAGCTGGACATCGAATACCGCCACCGGGCGGAAGCCTTGGGCATTCCGGCCTATGTGCGGGTGCCGGCGGTCGGGCATCACCCGGATTTCATCAACGGCCTGGCCCGGCTGGTGCGTGATCCGGCGGCGCTGCGCGGCCGCGGCTGTGCGGCGGCCGGCCAGCGGTGCCCGTTCCAGACGGAGGCGGACAGCGCAAGGGGACGGGATCGATGAGCGGCGAAGGCTATCTCTGGCTCAAGGCCCTGCACGTCATCGCGGTGATCTCGTGGATGGCCGGACTTTTGTACCTGCCCCGCCTGTTCGTCTACCATTGCGAGGTCGAGGCGGGATCGGCCACCTCGGAAAAATTCAAGATCATGGAGCGCCGTCTTTTCCGCGCGATCATGACGCCGGCCATGGTGGTGGCGTGGGTGGCGGGCTTGTGGATGGCGGTGACCGGCGGCCTGTTCCAGGACGGATGGTTTCACGTGAAACTAACCCTCGTGGTCCTGATGACCCTGTCCCACTACATGATGGCGCGCTGGAAGAACGATTTTGCCGCCGACCGCAACACGCGGCCGCAGCGCTTCTTCCGCATCGCCAACGAAGTGCCCACCCTGTTGATGATCTTCATCGTCATCCTGGTGATCGTGAAGCCGTTCTGACGCTGTGGTAACGCTTCTAAAGCCCGCAAAACTGGTTTGACACGAAAGCGGGCTTTAGCTAATGCTTGGCCCAATTCCAAGGGCCTGACAAACGGCCCGCCATCCCCAGATCGTCATTTCCGCGCAGGTCCCTCGTCGACCCCGACCCCTCGGGACTCGCCCCAGGCGCGAATCGCGCGAGCAGTCAGACGGACATCCCCCATGCATCTTCAGGAACTCAAGAAGAAATCTCCGGCCGAGCTGCTCGCTTTCGCCGAGGAATTGCAGATCGAAAACGCCAGCACGCTGCGCAAACAGGACATGATGTTTGCCATCCTGAAGCAGCTGGCGGACAACGACACCCCCATCTACGGCGACGGCGTCCTCGAGATCCTGCAAGACGGCTTCGGCTTCCTGCGCAGCCCCGAAGCCAATTACCTGCCCGGCCCCGACGACATCTATGTCAGCCCCAGCCAGGTCCGCCGCTTCGGCCTGCGCACCGGCGACACGGTGGAAGGCCAGATCAGGGCACCCAAGGACGGCGAACGCTATTTCGCCCTGCTCAAGGTCAACACCATCAATTTCGAACCGCCGGAGAATGTCCGGCACCGCATCAACTTCGACAACCTGACCCCGCTCTATCCTGACGAAAAGCTCAAGCTGGAGCTGGACGACCCCACCAAGAAAGACCTGACCACCCGGGTGATCGACCTGGTGGCGCCCCTGGGCAAGGGGCAGCGCGCGCTGATCGTGGCGCCGCCGCGCACCGGCAAGACGGTGATGATGCAGAATATTGCCCATGCCATTTCCGCCAATCATCCCGACGTCTACCTGATCGTCCTGCTGATCGACGAACGCCCCGAGGAAGTGACCGACATGGCCCGCTCGGTGCGTGGCGAGGTCATCAGCTCGACCTTCGACGAGCCGGCCAGCCGCCACGTCCAGGTCACCGAAATGGTGCTGGAGAAGGCCAAGCGCCTGGTCGAGCACAAGCGCGACGTGGTGATCCTGCTGGATTCCATCACCCGCTTGGCGCGCGCCTACAACACCGTGGTGCCCAGCTCGGGCAAGGTGCTGACCGGCGGCGTGGACGCCAACGCGCTGCAGCGCCCCAAGCGCTTCTTCGGCGCCGCCCGCAACATCGAGGAGGGCGGCTCGCTCACCATCGTCGCCACCGCGCTGATCGACACCGGTTCGCGCATGGACGAGGTGATCTTCGAAGAGTTCAAGGGCACCGGCAATTCGGAACTGATCCTGGACCGCAAGCTGTCGGACAAGCGCACCTTCCCGGCCATCGACATCACCCGCTCCGGCACCCGCAAGGAGGAATTGCTGGTGGACAAGGGCGTGCTGTCCAAGATGTGGGTGTTGCGCCGCATCCTGATGCCCATGGGCGTGGTGGACGCCATGGAATTCCTGGTGGACAAGCTCAAGCAGTCCAAGAACAACTCGGACTTCTTCGAGGCGATGAACTCGTAAGGGTTCTACGCCGCACGAAAGCCAAGGGCCTCTTTCCGGCGGGAAAGAGGCCCTTTCGTTTTTGCACCCTGGCCAAAGCGCAGCTTATCGGGAGGGGGGCTCGGCGCGGCCGCCGGGCGGGCGGGTGTTGGAGCGGGCACGGCTTTTCCAATCCTCGACCGGGGCGATGTCGTCCAGGCGCGGGCGGCCCTGCAACGGCGCCTCGGGCAGGTCCTCGGGCGACAGATGCAGCGCTTGCGCGGCCTGGGCCGGGCTTTGCATCTGGGTGTGCAGCCGGGCGCGGGCCTTCCAGTCCTCGGCCGCCGCCGCGGTGCTGGGCGGCGGCTCTTCCATCAGGGATACCGGATGGCGGGCCAGATAGGACGACAGCCACAGGGTGCCGATCATCGGCGGCACGATCACCAGCAGGAATCGCAGCGACAGGGTGTAGAAGGCGTCGCGGCCGCTCTGGATGATCAGTTGTTCCTTGCAGTCGTAGCGGTCGCGGAAGGACCCCGAGCACAGGCTCATGCGGTCCTTCAACGGGTCCGAGGCATGGGTTTCCACCGCCCCCTCGGGCAGCGTCACCCACATCAGCCAGCCGGCCAGCAGCATCCACACGATGCTTGCGGCCGTGACCCTGACCTTCAGCCGGTTGCGCTCCGCCCTGGTCATGACCCTCTCCCTGATCCTTTTGGATCAAATGGTTAGCCCATTATAGGGCTAATCGAGGGGCAATACAAATCAGGGCAGCAGCACGGTGGAACCGGTGGTCCGGCGCCCGACCAGATCGCGATGGGCGTCGGCGGCCTCGGCCAGCGGACGGGTGGCGCCCACCTCGATGCGGACGAAGCCGTGCCGGACCACGTCGAACAGCTCGACGGCCGAGGCCATCAGGTCCTGGCGCTGGGCGGTATAGGTCATCAGCGTCGGCCGGGTGACGAACAGCGACCCCTTGGCCGACAGGATGCCCAGATCCACCGGCGGGATCTTGCCCGAGCTTTGCCCGAAGCTGACCATCATGCCCAGCGGCCGCAGGCAATCGAGCGATTTGAGGAAGGTGTCGGCGCCGACGCCGTCATAGACCACCGGCACGCCGGCATCGTCGGTCAGTTCGCGCACCCGGGCGACGAAATCGTGGGATTTGTACAAGATGGGGTGGTCGCAGCCATGAGCCTTGGCCAGCGCCGCCTTTTCCTCGGACCCCACGGTGCCGATCACGGTGGCGCCCAGATGCTTGGCCCACTGGCACAGGATCAGGCCGACGCCGCCGGCCGCCGCATGGATCAGGACGGTGTCGCCGGCGGCGACCGGAAAGGTGCGGCGCAGGAGATATTGCGCGGTCATGCCCTTGAGCATCATGCCGGCCGCCTGCACGTCGGAAATGTCGTGGGGCAGGGGGACCAGCCGGTCGGCGGGGATGACCCGGCGCTCGGCATAGGCGCCCAGCGGCCCGCCGGCATAGGCGACGCGGTCGCCCACCTGCACCTCGACGACGCCGGGGCCGACCGCCTCCACCGTTCCGGCCGCCTCCAGGCCCAGCACCGTCGGCAGGGCGGCCGGATACAGGCCGGTGCGGTGATAGACGTCGATGAAGTTGACCCCGACGGCGCCATGGCGCACCAGCGCCTCGCCCGGACCGGGCTGGCGGTCGGGCACGTCCTCCCAGATCATCACCTCGGGGCCGCCGGTTTCATGGATGCGGATGGCCTTGGTCATGACGGGATCTCCTAGGGGGATTAGAGGTCGGACACGCCTTCCAGCCGCAGCAGAAACCGCTTGGTGTCGGTGCCGTCCATGCCGGAATAGCCGCCCAGCGAACGATCGCCGGCCAGCACGCGGTGGCAGGGGATGAGGATGGGAATGGGGTTGCGGCCGCACGCCCCGCCCAAGGCCCGCGGCGCGGTGCCCAGCTCGCTGGCCAGCTCGCCATAGGAGCGGGTGGCGCCGAACGGGATCCGCGCCAGTGCCTGCCAGACCTTTTTCTGGAACGGCGTGCCCATGGGGTCGAGCGGCAGGTCGAATGCCTGGAGCTTGCCCTCGAAGTAGGCGTCCAGTTGATCGCGGGCGCGTTCCAGCACCGGGGCGGGCGGTTCGTCCGATTCGGGCGGCCAGCCCCATTCGACGGCGATGATGCGGCCGTCTTCCTCGAACAGGGTGAGTGGCCCGACCGGGCTGTTATAGGCAAGGTATGACATGGCGAAACCTTAACGCTCCGCCAGGGCCTGCCGCAATAGGCCCGCATCGGTGACCGGATTGCCGCAGGTGAAGCCCCGGCAGACATAGGCCGCGGCCGAGCCGTCCACCATCGCCTTGCCATGGGCGGGATGATGGGCGGCCAGGGCGTTTCCGTCGGCATGCAGCAGGACCAGATCGGGCACCGGCGCGGCCATGGCGGCCTGCACCAGCGCTTCGGTATCGGCGCGGTCGGGCGGGCCGGCCACCACCACCTGGAGCGGTGCCGCCAGCATCTCGTAGGCGGCCAGAAGCGCCGTCATGTTGGCGAAATGGCTGGAAATCTCGCCGGAAAAGGCCTCCAGCACGGCCTCGGCGCGCTGGCGGTAGCGGTCCTCGCCGGTGACCAGGGCCAGGCGCGCCAGCACCTGGGCCATGACGCCGTTGGCCGACGGCACCGCGTTGTCATGCACCGGCTTGAGCCGGGCGATCACGTCGTCGGCATTGTCGGCGACCTGGAAATAGCCGCCGTGACGGCTGTCCCAGTGGTGGCGGTCGGCGGCCTCGACCCACAGGCGCGCATAATCCAGCAGGGTGTCGTCGCCGGTGGCCTGATGCAGCATCAGGGCGGCGCGGGCCATGTTGGCCAGGTCGTCCAGCAGTCCCACCTGGCGCAGGCGCCCCATCCGCATGGCGTGGGCCAGCCGTCCGCCGGGCAGGGCCATGCGGGTGCGCACCGCCTCGAACGCCACCCGGGCGGCGTCGATCCAGCGCGGCATGGCGAAGACCTGGCCGGCCAGGGCGAGGGCGGCGATCATCATGCCGTTCCAATCGGCCAGCACCTTGTCGTCGCGGATGGGGTGGACCCGTTCTTCGCGCACCCGCCACAGCACGGCACGGGCGTCGGCCAGCACGTCCTCCACCCCCATGGGCTGGGGCTGGTGGTTGCGATGCAGGATGGTGGTGCCTTCCCAATTGCCGCCGGGGTGCACGTCATAGGCCATCTTGAACCAGCGCGCTGCCTCGGGGTCCAGCGCCGCGTCCACCTGGTCCGGCGTCCAGGTGTAGAACTTGCCCTCGACCCCTTCGGAATCGGCGTCCACGGTGGCGGCGAAGGCGCCGTCCTCGGCCATCATGTCGCGCAGCAGCCATTCCACCGTTTCCGCCACCCGCCGGGCGTAAAGCGGCTCGGCTGTGCCCTGCCATACCCGCGTCAGCAGCTCGACCAGTTGCGCGTTGTCGTACAGCATCTTTTCGAAATGGGGGACCAGCCAGCTTTCGTCGGTGGAATAGCGCATGAAGCCGCCGTCCAGATGGTCGTAGATGCCGCCATAGCACATGTGGTCCAGGGTCAGGGTCACCGCCTGGCGCAGGGCGTCGTCGCCGGTGCGCAGGCCGGCCCGCCACAGGAAATCCAACAGCCCGGGCTGGGGGAATTTGGGCGCGCCGCGCAGGCCGCCATGTTCGGGGTCCACCATCTGCAGCACCTGGCGGGCGCCCTCGTTCATCAGCTCGAGCGACAGCGCCGGGCCGCCGCTGCGCTGCTGGCGCTCGCCCAGGCCCGTGCGCAGGGCATCGACGTTCACCGTCACCTTGTCCTGGCCATTGGCCCAGATGTCGGCCACCGTGCGCAGCACGTCCGCAAAGCCGGGCCGGCCATAGCGGGCGGCGGGCGGAAAATAGGTGCCGCCCCAGAACGGCTCGCCCTTGGGCGTGAGAAACATGGTCAGCGGCCAGCCGCCGTGCTGGCCCATCATGCCCAGGGCCTGCTGGTAGATGGCGTCTAGGTCGGGCCGTTCCTCGCGGTCCACCTTGATGTTGATGAAATGCCGGTTCATCAGCGCGGCGATGGCGTCGTTCTCGAAGCTCTCATGGGCCATCACGTGGCACCAATGGCAGGCGGCATACCCGACCGACAGCAGGATGGGCTTGCCTTGCGTGCGTCCCGCATCCAGTGCTTCCGGCCCCCATGGCCACCAATCGACCGGGTTGTCGCGATGTTGCAACAGATAGGGGCTGGTTTCCTGGCCAAGGCGGTTGGTCATGACGGGGCATCTTCCACGAGTCGACGTTGACGCCTTTCGGCACAAGGGCTTAGTTTGGGTCTTCAAGGCCGAAACGCAACCCGTGGGATGGCAAAGCGATGAAGTTCACCGTAGATGTGGATTGTACGCCCGAGGAAGCGCGTGCCTTCCTGGGATTGCCCGATGTCAAACCCATGCAGGACGCCCTGATGAAGCAGGTGCAGGAACGCATGACGGCGAGTTTGTCGGCCATGGAACCCGAAGCCATGCTCAAGACCTGGCTGCCCGCCGGCGTCCAGGGCATGGAGCAGTTGCAGAAGATGTTCTGGGCCCAGTTCGCCGGCGCCAACCGGCGGGAGAAGAAAGAGTGACCTTGCCCGATGATCCCAAGCCCTATTTCCGTATTCATGCCTTTGTGTGCACCAACCGGCGGCCCGACGGGCACAAGCGCGGCTCGTGCGCGGCGCGCGGCTCGGAACCGCTCCGCGACTACCTCAAGGCCCGCGCCAAGGAGCTTGGCCTGGAAGGGGTGCGCATCAACGGCGCCGGTTGCCTGGACCGCTGCGAATTGGGGCCGGTGATGGTGATCTATCCCGAGGGCATCTGGTACAGCTTCCACACCCACGAGGATATCGACGAGATCCTCGCGACCCATCTGGTCGCCGGCGGCCGGGTCCAGCGCCTGATGCTGCGGCCCGAGGACCAGCCGGTGGTTTCGGCCTAGGCGCCGCCAGCATTCCGCCCGGGGGCACCGGCGGGTTCGGGGGACATCCCGGATCGGCCGGTGCCCTTGGTGCTTTCACGGACGGACGATTTCCATGTCGCACACCACCATCTTCGCCCTGGCCAGCGCCCCCGGTCGCGGTGGCGTCGCCGTGTTTCGCCTGTCCGGGCCGCGTGCGGGGCAGGCCCTTCGCCATCTTGCCGGCCGCGATCTGCCGCCGGCGCGCAAGGCGGTGCGGGTGCGGCTGACCCATGCCGGGGACACCATCGATGACGGTCTGGCCCTGCTGTTTCCCGGGCCGCACAGCTTCACCGGCGAGGACGTGGTGGAACTGCATGTCCATGGCGGCCGCGCGGTGGCGGCGGCGCTGTCCGACGCCCTGGTGTCGCTGGGCCTGGTTCCGGCCGAGCCGGGCGAGTTTTCCAAGCGCGCCTTTCTGAACGGCAAGCTGGACCTGACCCGGGCCGAGGCCATCGCCGATCTGGTGGATGCGGAAACCGCCGCCCAGCGCCGTCAGGCCCTGCGTCAGTTGGACGGCGGGCTGGCCCGCCTGGCCGAGGGGTGGCGGGCCGAGCTGGTGCGCGCCCTGGCCCTGATGGAAGCGGTGATCGACTTCTCGGACGAGGGTGTGCCCGACAGCCTGGTGGGGGAGGTGGCCTCGGCGGTGGCGGCGCTGATCGCCGACATGACCGGCCAGCTTGCCCAGGGACGGCGCAGCGAGAGGCTGCGCGACGGCATCCATATCGCCATCATCGGCGCCCCCAATGCGGGCAAGTCCAGCCTGCTCAACCGGCTGGCCGGGCGCGAGGCCGCCATCGTCTCGTCCACCGCCGGCACCACCCGTGACGTCATCGAGGTGCATCTGGACCTGCATGGCTGGCCGGTGGTGCTGGCCGACACCGCCGGTCTGCGCGACGCCGCCGAGGACATCGAGGCCGAGGGCATCCGCCGGGCGCTCGCCCGCGCCGAAGCCGCCGATCTGAAACTGGCGGTGTTCGATGCCGGGCTGCTGCCGCAATGGGATGCCCCCACGCGCGGCATGGTTGACGGCGACACCGTGGTGGTGCTCAACAAGGGCGACATGGTGGACCGGCCGCTGCCCGACCGCCTGGACGGCCGCGCGGTGCTGGCGCTGTCGGCGCGCACCGGCGAGGGTGTGGACGGCCTGCTGTCGGTGCTGGAGGCCGAGGTCGCCGCGCGCTATGGGGTGGGGGCGGCGCCGGCGCTGACCCGGGCCCGCCATCGGGCGGCGGTGGAGGAATGCGTGGCGGCGCTGCGCCGTTTCGACCCCATGGCCGAGATCGAGCTGGCGGCCGAGGATCTGCGGCTGGCCGCCGCCGCCATCGGGCGCATCACCGGCCGCGTGGATGTGGACGAGCTGCTGGACGTGGTGTTCAGGGAATTTTGTATCGGCAAGTGATACCGGCCGACCTTTGACTTGACGTGTTGGCCGGTCTCCGGCCGCCCTTGCGGAGGCGGCGGCCGGCGAGGGACACTATAACCGGTCAAGTCATTGGCCGGTGGGTAGGAAGGCCATTCGCCCTGCCGCCATCGCCGGGCTTGACCCGGCGATCCTTGGTGGGGAAGGTGTCGGCGTTTCCGTGGATGCCCGGGTCAGGTCCGGGCATGACGGTCAATGAGGCGATGAGGATGTTTCACGTGAAACCTGAGTGGGATTTGTCGGCCGACGTGGTGGTGATCGGCGGCGGCCATGCCGGCTGCGAGGCCGCCGCCGCCAGCGCGCGCATGGGCGCCGCCACCATCCTGGTCACCCAGCGTCTGGAAACCCTGGGCGAGATGTCGTGCAACCCGGCCATCGGCGGCTTGGCCAAGGGACAATTGGTGCGCGAGATCGATGCGCTGGACGGCCTGATGGGGCGGGCCATCGACCGCGCCGGCATCCAGTTCCGCATCCTCAACCGCAGCAAGGGGCCGGCGGTGCAGGGGCCGCGCGCCCAGGCCGACCGCAAGCTCTATCGCCAGGCCATGCGCGCCCTGCTGGAGGAGACCGCCAATCTGACCCTGCTGGCCGGCTCGGCCGAGGACCTGATCATAACAGAGGGCAGGGTAGCCGGCGTGGTGCTGGCCAATGGCGCGCGCATTGGCGCCGGCGCCGTGGTCATCACCACCGGCACCTTTCTGCGCGGCCTGATCCATTGCGGCGAAAAGACATGGCCGGCCGGTCGCGTCGGCGATGCCCCCAATTACGGCCTGTCGGCGGCGCTGGCGCGCGCCGGCTTTCCGCTCGAGCGTCTCAAGACCGGCACGCCGGCGCGCCTGGACGGCCGCACCATCGATTGGGCGTCGCTGGAGATGCAGCCGGGGGACGACCCGCCGGTGCCGTTCTCCTATCTGACCGATCGCATCACCACGCCGCAGGTGGCCTGCGGCATCACCCATACCAGCGCGCGGACCCACGCCATCATCCGCGCCAATCTGCATCGCGCGCCCATGTATTCGGGCCAGATCCAGAGCGTGGGGCCGCGCTATTGCCCGTCCATCGAGGACAAGATCGTCCGTTTCGCCGACAAGGACCGCCACCAGTTGTTCCTGGAGCCGGAGGGGCTGGACGATCATACCGTCTATCCCAACGGCATCTCCACCTCGCTGCCGGCCGAGGTGCAGGAGGAAATGATCCACTCGATCCCCGGCCTGGAACGGGTGGCCATCATCCGTCCCGGCTATGCCATCGAGTACGATTTCATCGACCCGCGCGAATTGCACCGCACGCTGGAGACCCGGCGGGTGAGGGGGCTGTTCCTGGCCGGCCAGATCAACGGCACCACCGGCTACGAGGAGGCCGGCGCCCAGGGCCTGCTGGCCGGGATCAACGCGGCCTGCGCGGTGTCGGGATCGGGGCCGCTGGTGCTGGACCGCGCCGACGCCTATCTGGGCGTGATGGTGGACGACCTGGTCACGCTGGGCACCCGCGAACCCTATCGCATGTTCACCTCGCGCGCCGAATACCGCCTGTTATTGCGCGCGGACAACGCCGATCTGCGCCTGACCCCCAGGGGCATGGCGATGGGCTGCGTGGGCGCGGTCCGCTCGGAACGCTTCCGTGACAAAGCCGCCGCCCTCGAGCGCGGCCGCCAACTCCTGGCGGAGTTGAAGGCCTCGCCCACGGTGCTGCGCAAGCAGGGTCTGGAGGTCAACCAGGACGGCGTGGTGCGCTCGGCCTGGGACCTTTTGGCCTATCCCACCATCGATCTGGAGCGCCTGGCCGGGGTGTGGCCCGAACTGGGCGGCTTCGCCCCTGACGTGGCCGAGCAATTGGGCATCGAGGGCACCTATCGCGGCTATCTCGCCCGCCAGGATGCCGACATCCGCGCCTATCGCCGCGAGGAGGACCTGGCGCTGCCTGAGGATGTGGATTACGACGCCATCGGCTCGCTGTCCAATGAGGTGCGCCAGAAGCTGAAGGCGGCGCGGCCCGACACCCTGTCGGCGGCGGGGCGCATTCCCGGCATCACCCCGGCGGCGCTGACCGCGCTGCTGGCCCATGTGAAAAGGCGCGGGGCGGCATAGGCCGAGCGAAGGGCGCATCGCTACATATCGTGTTTCACGTGAAACAGCATACAAGAGGGGAAGGGGCATGACGCCCGAACAATTCCAGGCCAAGACCGGCGTTTCACGTGAAACGCTGGACCGTCTGACCGTCTACGCCGAACTGCTGGTCCGATGGCAGGCGCGCATCAATCTGGTCGGCCCCGACACCATCCCCAGCCTGTGGCAGCGCCATCTGCTGGATTCCGCCCAGGTTTTCCCCATTCTTCCACAGCCTGTCCACAGACTTGTGGACATGGGCTGCGGCGCCGGCTTTCCCGGCCTGGTGCTGGCGGTGATGGGAGTGGCCGACGTCCACCTGATCGAGTCCGACGCCCGCAAATGCGCCTTCCTGCGCGAGGTGGCGCGGCTGACGGAGACCAAGGTCACCATCCACAATGCCCGCATCGAAGCGGTGCCGCCCCTGGGCGCCGACGTGGTCACCGCGCGCGCCCTGGCGCCGCTGGAAAAACTGCTGGGATGGGCGGAACGCCACCTGTTGCCGGAAGGCCACTGTGTCTTCCTAAAGGGTAGGGGGGTGGAAGACGAATTGACCACTGCCTCCAAAGAATGGATTATCTCGTCCGAACGGTTCCCCTCCCAAACGGATCCGTCGGGGACAATCCTTCATCTGAAAGAGGTTCGCCGTGGTCGAGCACAGCACTAGCAGCGCCTCCACGAAGCACACCCGCATCATCGCCGTCGCCAACCAGAAGGGCGGGGTGGGCAAGACCACCACCACCATCAACCTGGCCACGGCCATGGCCGCCACCAAGAAGAAGGTGCTGATCATCGACCTGGACCCCCAGGGCAATGCCAGCACCGGTCTGGGCATCGACCGGGCGGCGCGCGAGGTGAACTCGTATCACGTCCTGATCGGCGAGGCGGAGCTGGCCGAATCCGTGCTGCCCACCGACATTCCCGGGCTGGCCGTGGTGCCGTCGGGCGTCGACCTGTCGGGCGCCGAGATCGAGCTGGTGGAGATGAGCCGGCGCGAGCAGCGGCTGGCCGATGCGCTGGCCACCGCCGTCGGCGCCTATGATTACGTGCTGATCGACTGCCCGCCGTCGCTGAATCTGCTGACGGTCAACGCCCTGGTCGCCGCCCATGCGGTGATGGTGCCGCTGCAATGCGAGTTCTTCGCGCTGGAAGGCATCAGCCATCTGGTCAAGACCATCGAGCGCGTGCGCCAGTCGCTGAACCCCAACCTGGAACTCCAGGGCATCGTGCTGACCATGTTCGACAAGCGCAACAACCTGTCGGAAATGGTGGCGGCCGATGTGCGCGAATTTTTCGGCGACAAGGTCTACAAGACGGTGATTCCGCGCAACGTGCGCATTTCCGAGGCGCCGTCGCACGGCAAGCCGGTGCTGATCTACGACGTCAAATGCACCGGGTCCGAGGCCTATATCCATCTGGCGTCGGAAGTGTTGAAGCGTGAACGCAAGTTGAGGGCAGCAGGGTGAGCATGGTGGCTGAGGAAAAGCGTCGCAATCTGGGTCGCGGCCTGTCCGCGTTGTTGGGGGATTCCGGCGTCGCCGCCGCCGCTTCGGTGCTGGACGGCAACACCGCCGCGCCTGCCGCCCAGGCCGCCACGCGCGGCCTGCGCACGCTGGCGGTGTCGCAGATGAAGCCCGGCAAGTTCCAGCCGCGCCGCCAGTTCGAGGAAGAGGCCATCGCCGACCTGGTGGAATCGGTGCGCGAGAAGGGCATCCTGCAGCCGATCCTGGTGCGCCCCATCGACGGCGGTTTCGAGATCATCGCCGGCGAGCGCCGCTGGCGCGCCGCCCAGCGCGCCCAGTTGCACGAAGTGCCGGTGATCATCCGCGAGTTCACCGACAAGGAAGCGCTGGAAGTGGCGCTGGTGGAAAACCTCCAGCGCCAGGACCTGTCGCCGCTGGAAGAGGCCGACGGCTATCGCCGGCTGGTGGACGAGTTCAGCCACACCCAGGAGGAACTGGCCAAGGCGGTCGGCAAGTCGCGCAGCCACGTGGCCAACATGATGCGCCTGCTGGCGCTGCCCGATCCCATCAAGGCCATGGTCGAAGCCAAGCAGATCTCGGCCGGCCATGCCCGCGCGCTGTTGACCGCCGCCGACCCGCTGGCGCTGGCCCGCGAGGTGGTGGACAAGCAACTCAACGTGCGCCAGACCGAAAAGCTGGCGGCGGGAGAGGCCAAGGCCAAGCCGTCGGCGGGCGGCCGTCCGCCGGCCAGCCAGCACAAGGACGCCGACACCGCCGCCCTGGAACGCGATCTGGCGGAGGTGCTGGGCGTCAAGGTCACCCTGAAATCGCTGGGCAAGGGTGGCGAGCTGACCATCCATTACGGCAGCCTGGAACAACTGGACGATATCCTGTCGCGGCTGTCGGGCGCCCAGCGCTGACAGGGCGGCGCTGAAGCGGGCAGGCTCAGGCGGCGAGGGCACAGGGGGGCTGTTCCGCCCCTGCCGCTGGCCCGGAGGCGAAACCGGTTGTAGGATGCGTGTCCGTGTAATGGTCACACCGCTGCTTTGGGGGAAGTGGGATGTCCGGTGATGCGTCGTTGGATATGCTGTTGGATCGCATTCCGGCCGAGGTGGCCGAGACCTTCACCCCCGCCCAGCGCGCCGCCCTGTGGAACGCCGTCAAGCCGGTGAGCTGGCGGCGCCACCCGGTCAATATCCGGCTGTCCTTTCCCATCATCGGCGGGCGCTTCTTCCTGACCGTGGTGGGGGGGCCGGAAAAGCGCTCGGCCGAGCGCCGGCAGCGCGAACGGCGCATGTTTCCCTTGCGCACCATGGGCAACATCCTCTTTCTTCTCGGCCTCGGCGGTGCCTTTTACGCCGCGGCAGTG
Organism: Pseudomonadota bacterium; assembly: GCA_023426365.1. Classification (GTDB taxonomy): domain Bacteria; phylum Pseudomonadota; class Alphaproteobacteria; order Rhodospirillales; family Magnetospirillaceae; genus Magnetospirillum. The sequence continues at coordinate 5,478 of JAFAAW010000129.1, read as the reverse complement.
CTGGGACTCGCGCTGCTTTCCAACCTGATCGAATTCTAAGGGATACGTTCGACCATGACTTCCTGCCCCTGCGGTTCCGGCCGCGGCTTCGACGATTGCTGCGGTCCTTTGCTGGCGGGCGGTGCCGCCGCCTCGCCCGAGGCGCTGATGCGCTCGCGCTATGCCGCCTTCACCCGCGCCGACCTGGACTATCTGGAAACCACCCTGGCGCCCGAGGCGAAGGAAGATTACGACCGCGCCGAGACCGAAACCTGGGTCAAGGAAGCCAAGTGGGACGGTCTCGAGATCCGCTCGGCCGAGGGTGATCAGGTCGAGTTCGTCGCCCGCTACAAGTTCCGCGGCAAGGTGTTCGCCCACCACGAGCTGGCCTCGTTTCGCCAGCACGAGGGCCGCTGGCTTTATGTGGACGGCGTGATGAATCCGCGCCCGGCCCAGCGTTCGGTGGAAAAGGTCGGCCGCAACGACCCGTGCACCTGCGGTTCGGGCAAGAAATTCAAGAAGTGCTGCGGCGCCTGAGGCGCTCGGGCAAAGCAAAAGGCCGGCTCCCACGGGGGCCGGCCTTTCTTCATGGCGGAGGGCAAGGCGTGTTGCGCAGGGGGCATAAGGCCCCCGCATCGCCTCACGCCCGCAGGGTCTCGGGCGATTCGAATCCCAACTCGCGCGCTTCGGCGTCGAAGGCTTCGCGATAGAGCGGATAGGCCGCCGTCTTCTTCATGGTCTCGCCGGTCATGGCGTTGGTGTATTCGCCGCGCGCCAACAGCGGATGGGCGGCCTTGTTGGGGCAGGCGTCGCCCTCGGCGATCAGCGCCTTGATCTGGGCGGCCAGGCCGGCGGTGTGGCAGGCATCCAGATCGGCTTCGCGCCGCAATTCGTCGATCTCGGCGCGCAGTTCCTCGTTCTCGTCCTTCAAACGCTCGATTTCGGCGCGCAGTTCGGCCAGTTCGAATTCGGTGGCGGTCATTGGGTGGCCTCCTGCCTGGAATGGATGACGGGGCACGGAAAAACGAACGGCCGGGCTTGTTAGCCCGGCCTCGTGTCGTTCATTCGCCCGTACCGCGGGAAGAGGAGGAACTGAGGTTCGTCAGCCGAACTCCCCATGCCCCAACCATACGCCGGTTCGACAGGTCCGTCAAACGGCAGACAGCAAAAAGGCCCGTGGTCGGTGACCCGGGCCTTTTTTGAATTTGGAGCGGGCGAAGGGATTCGAACCCTCGACCCCAACCTTGGCAAGGTTGTGCTCTACCCCTGAGCTACGCCCGCTTCCTGGCGTTTTCCCCGTGGCTCAGCGCCGCGGAGGACCGGATAAATACGGGAAAGGCGGGGGGCGCGCAAGCCCTTTTTTTCCGGTTTTTCCATTTTTCCCTCGGTCCATGGCGCGCGGGCTTTTGCGGCGGCGGCTTTGCCCTTGCCAGCGCTGGGTTCACAGTCCATCTATTGCGGGTCGTACTCCACTGGGAACGGATGACCATGGATCTGATCTTCGGTTCCGGCGCCAAGCCTGCCGCCGGCGCTTCCGCCGCCGCCCCCGGCGATCTCGTCAAGGATGGCACCGCCGCCACCTTCATGGCCGACGTCATGGAGATGTCGCGCAAGGTCCCGGTGATCGTGGATTTCTGGGCCACCTGGTGCGGCCCGTGCAAGCAGCTTGGCCCCATGCTGGAAAAGCTGGTGCGCGAGATGCGCGGCGCGGTGCGCATGGTCAAGATCGACGTGGACAAGGAGCAGGCGCTGGCCGCCCAGTTGCGCATCCAGTCGGTTCCCACCGTCTACGCCTTCAAGGACGGCCGCCCGGTCGATGCCTTCACCGGCGCCCAGCCGGAAAGCCAGTTGCGCGCCTTCCTCCAGCGCTTGGCCGCCGGTGGCGCGGGCGGCCAGCCCAGCCTGGACGACATCGTGGCCGAGGCCAAGGAATTGCTGGCTGCGGGCGATGCGGAAACCGCCGCCGCCGCCTTTCAGCAGGTGCTGGCCGAAGACCCGTCCAACGCCCCGGCCATGGCCGGCCTGCTGCGCGCGCTGATGGCGCTGGGCGACGTGGACAGCGTGCGCCAGATGCTGCCGCAACTGCCGCCGGAGATGCTGAGGAACGCCGAGGTGGCCGCCGTCAAGACCGCGCTGGAGCTGCAGGACGCCGCCGCCGCCGGGGCGGGGCAGGCGGCCGAACTGCGCCGCCGTCTGGCCGCCGACGCCAACGACCACCAGGCCCGTTTCGACCTGGCCCTGGCCTATTTCGGCGGCGGCGAGCAGGAGGCGGCGGTGGAGGAATTGCTGGAGCTGTTCCGCCGCGACCGCGCCTGGAACGACGATGCCGCCCGCAAGCAGTTGGTCAAGCTGTTCGAGGCGTTCGGCCCGACCCATCCGCTGACCCTGTCCGGGCGCCGGCGGCTGTCGTCGCTGTTGTTCTCGTAAGGGCCGGCCCATGGGCGCCGCCATCGCCGAACTGCCGCGCGTCGTGCCGGTGTTCGCCGTCTCCGGCGCCCTGTTGCTGCCGGGCGCGCGGCTGCCGCTGACCGTGTTCGAACCGCGCTATCTGGCGCTCACCGACGCGGCGCTGGGGGCGGGGCGGCTGTTCGCCCTGGTTCAGCCGGCGGCCGAGGGCGTGGCCACCGGCGGCGCCGTGCCCGGGCTGTACGCCGTGGGCACGCTGGCGCGGATCACCGCCTTTGGCGAGACCGGCGACGGCCGCTATCTGATCACCGCCACCGGCATCACCCGTTTCCGCCTGGCCGGCGAGGTGGAGGGCCGCGCCGGCTATCGCCGCGTGGTGGCCGAATACGGCCCCTATGCCGACGATCTGGCGCCCGGCCCCGAAGGCATGGTGGATCGCCGCCGGCTGATGGCGGCGGTGACCAATTACCTGGCCCGCCAGGGCGTGGCCCTGGATCTGGCCAAGCTGGAAAACGCCCCCGACGGCGAGGTGGTGTCCGCGCTGGCCATGGCGGCGCCGCTCAGCCCCGAGGAAAAGCAGGCGCTCCTGGAGGTGCCGACCCTGGTCGAGCGCGCCGATATGATGATCGCCATGTTCGAGATGGCGCTGCTGGCCGAGGCCGGCCCGTCCGTTCTGCATTAGGAGAGTTCCATGACCGACCGCGTTCCCGGCATCGACCCCAAGCTGATGGAAATCCTGCGCGCGCCGGGTACCCATGCGCCGCTGCGTTATGACGCCGAGCGCAACGAGCTGGTGGACGACAAGGCCGGTCTGGCCTATCCCATCCGCGACGGCATCCCGATCATGCTGCCCGACGAGGCGCGGACGCTGGACGATGCGGAGGTCAAGGCGTGAGCGACGGATTCGGCAGCCGGCATGCGCCGGTGGACATCAAGGTGCGCAAGGCGGAAAAGTGCCTGGACGTCACCTTCGACGACGGCGCCAGCTTCAGCCTGAGCGCCGAGCTGCTGCGGGTGGAAAGCCCCTCGGCCGAGGTGCAGGGCCACGGCCCGGGCCAGAAGCAATTGGTGGCCGGCCGCCAGTTCGTCGCCATCATCGGCGCCGAGCCGGTGGGCAATTACGCCATCAAGCTGGTGTTCGACGACCTGCACGACAGCGGCATCTACACCTGGGATTACCTGTACTGGCTGGGCCAGAACCAGGACCGGGTGTGGGCCGATTATCTGGCGGCGCTGGATGCCGCCGGCAAGCACCGCGACCCCAAGCTCAACCCGCCCGAACCGCCCAAGATGGGCTGCGGCGGCGGCCATGGCGGCGGTTGCGGCTAGGCAAGAGCGCGTCGCCCAAGGCCCGACGGCGGCAGCCGGAGGAGTATGGATGGCCGAGTCCGGCCCGGCCATGCCGACGAACAAGCCGCTTCCGCCAAACCCCGGCACACCCTGGCGGCTACAGCCTTTCGCCGCGCATCAGCCGGGGCAGGTCGCCGACCGTGCCCATGGCGTGCTTCATGAAGAAGCGCTTGGTGCCCGGCATGGCCTGCACGGCGGCCAGGCCGAGGTCGCGGGCCAGCTTGAGCGGGCCGATATCGTTGCTGAACAGCCGCACCAGCGCGTCCGTCAGGCCCAGCATCAGCATATTGTCGAAGCGGCGCCAGCGCTGATAGCGGTCCAGCACGTCGGGGCCACCCACGTCCAGGCCCAGGCGGCGGGCATCCACCACCACCTCGGCCAGGGCGGCGACATCGCGCACGCCCATGTTCATGCCCTGGCCGGCGATGGGGTGCATGCCGTGCGAGGCGTCGCCGATCAGCGCCAGCCGGCGGTCGATGCTGCGTTCGGCGAATTGCAGCGACAGCGGATAGTGATAGCGCGGGCTGTCCAGCGCGATCTTGCCCAGGATGTCGCCAAAGCGCGAATGCAGCTCGGCCAGGAAGCCGTCGTCGCTCTGGCTGACGATGGCATCGGCCAGATGCAGCTTTTCCGTCCACACGATGGAGGAGCGGTGCGGATGGTCCGCCGTGCCCTTCATGGGCAGGATGGCGAACGGCCCGCTGGGCAGGAAATGTTCGTGGGCGACGCCGTGATGGGGACGTTCGTGCGCCACCGTGCAGACGATGCCCGACTGGTGATACTCGAACCGCTGGATGCGGATGCCCGCCGCCTTGCGGGTGGGCGAGGCGCGGCCGTCGGCCGCCACCACCAGACCGGCGCGAAGGGTGCGGCCGTCGGCCAGGCTCAGCGTCGCCGCCGTGGGGCCGCGCTCCACGCCGACCACCCGGGCCGGCGCCAGCACATGGGCACTGGGCAATTGGGCCAGGCGCTGGTGCAGGCCGCGGCGGATGGTGGTGTTCTCGACGATCCAGCCAAAGGGTTCATCGCCGATGGCGTTGTGGTCGTAATGCAGGAACAGCGGCGAGGCGCCGTCGGTGACCCGGATTTCCTGGATCGGTTCGGCCTCCTCGGCCATCAGGTCCCAGGCGCCGCTGCCGGCGAACACCCGCTGGGCCGATAGCGCGATGGCGATCGAACGGCCATCGGTGCCGGGCTTGGCCAGGGCGGCGGGGTCTGCCGCCTCGATCACCGCGACCTCCAGCCCGGCCGAGGCCAGGCAGCATGCGGCAAGGCCGCCGATGGGACCGCCGCCGACGATGGCGACATCAACGAAAGGGGGCATGGTGGTGTCTTTGGTATCAGCCATGGGCCAAGATGTGCCACCGAAGTCCTGCCGGTGCAAGGTGCCGGGCGCTTGCGCCACGGAAACAGGCAGACGGGGCGGCCATTCGCTTACGTTTTAAGCAGGTCCGCCATCGGCTGCCGCCACGGGCCGCGCCAAAGGGCAGGCGGGCGGCGGCATGGGCGTTTCGGCACGGCTCTTGAAAGGGAAACGCCACGCGGAGGATCGCAAGGCCGTTTGCGACCAATTCAACCGGCGGACATCCGACGGGTTCCGGGCCTGCCAGTCCGGCGCCCCGTGGGGGAGGCACCGCCCATATCTATGGGGACCACAGATGAAGCTGATCATGGCCATCATCAAGCCCTTCAAGCTGGACGAAGTGCGCGAGGCGCTGACTCCGCTGGGCGTCCAGGGCCTGA
>JAFAAW010000125.1 GCA_023426365.1 Pseudomonadota bacterium | reverse complement strand
ACACGGTGAAGTCGGTCTCGACGATGTTCTCGTCGCCGGTCAGCATGCGGCTTTCCTCGGGCACGTCGCGGCCGCCAGTGGGCGCGCGGTCGAGGCGGGTTTCGCCCGCCGTGCGGAAGCCCAGGTTTAACTGGTTGACCTTGGTCACCTTGGGCAGCAGGACGGTTTCGATGGGGTAGGGCAGGTGGTAGTGCAGGCCCGGCTCGGTGGTGTCCACCCACTTGCCGAAGCGCATCACCACGCCCTGTTCGTCGGGCTGCACCTTGTAGATGCCGGTGGCACCCCAGGCCAGCACGCCCAGCGCCACGAGGATGGCCAGGCCCTGGCCGCCGCCGAAGCCGCGCCCGCCGGGCATGGCGCGGCGCAGCTTTTCCTGGCCGCGCCGGATGATCTCGTCGAAGTCGGGGGTGGGCCCCTGGCCGCCGCCGCCGCCGCCGGGGCCGCGCCCCCAGGGGCTGCCGCCGCCGTTGCCACCGCCGCTGCCCCAGGGGCCTCCGCCGCCCCCTTGAGGATTCCAAGGCATTCGTTGTTCCTTCACGTCAATGGTCGGCCCCAACGGCCTGCCCGCCACGGCGAGCACCCTTTCCGCCTTATAGGACAGGATGGGGGTGCAGGCAACGCGCGGGACGGGCGGGCTGCCGGGATTTCCGCCCATATGGAGAAATGACAACTGTTTTCAAGGCAAGTTGTGGCCCATGTCCTTACCGCTTGACCAACGTCCTTAACAAAAGGAAGGGTCGGGCCTATATGAGGGACGCCTGATCCGGTTCAGGCGTTCGTGAACAACGGAGACCGTTTCCATGGCCGATCTTTCCGAAGCCCAAGTGCTCGCTGCCCTCAAGAACGTCATCGATCCGGCGCGGGGCTGCGACATCGTGACGCTGGGGCTGGTGTCGGGCGTGGCGGTCAAGAACGGCCATGTGGCCTTCGCCATCGAAACCGACCCCGCCCACGCCCAGGCCATGGAGCCGGTGCGCAAGGCGGCGGAAAAGGCGGTGGACGGCCTTGCCGGCGTGCTGACGGTGTCGGCGGTGCTGACCGCCACCCGCGCGCCGCAGCAGGGCGGGCACCAGCACGGGGGGCACCAGCAGGGGGCGCCGGCCGGCGGCGAGCGTGCGCTGCTGCCGCACGTGAAGTCGGTGATCGCGGTGGCATCGGGCAAGGGCGGCGTGGGCAAGTCCACCACCGCCACCAACCTGGCGCTGTCCTTCGCCCGCATGGGGTTGCGGGTCGGCCTGTTCGACGCCGACATCTACGGCCCCTCGATGCCGCGCATGTTGGGCATCACCGGCGAGCCGGTCAGCCCCGACGGCCAGACCCTGCTGCCCATGGAAAATCACGGCGTGAAATGCATGTCCATCGGCTTCCTGGTGCCCGAGGACAATCCCATCATCTGGCGCGGCCCCATGGTCATGGGCGCGCTCAACCAGTTGCTGCGCGACGTGGAATGGGGCGAGCTGGACGTCATGGTCATCGACATGCCGCCCGGCACCGGCGACACCCAGTTGACCATGAGCCAGAACGTGCCGCTGACCGGCGCCGTCATCGTCTCCACCCCCCAGGACATCGCGCTGCTGGACGCCCGCAAGGGTCTCAACATGTTCCGCAAGGTGGATGTGCCGGTGCTCGGCCTGATCGAGAACATGAGCTATTACGTCTGCCCCAAATGCGGCGACGAGGCCCACATCTTCGGCCATGGCGGCGCCAAGGCCGAGGCGGCCCGGCTTTCCGTGGAATTCCTGGGCGAGGTGCCGCTGGACATCGCCATCCGCGAGACCTCGGACCGCGGCGAACCCATCGTGGTCTCCCAGCCGGGCAGCCCCCACGCCCAGGCCTATGGCGCCATCGCCGCCAAGGTGTGGGAGAAGGTCCAGGCCCTGCAGGGCGCCAAGAAAGGCCCCAAGATCAGCTTCGAATAACATCCGCGCCTTGCCGGACGCGGGCGACAGGGCGGGGGAAACCCCGCCCTCGGTGTGTGGCCCCCTTGTATCTGCGGCTTGTGTTTGCGGCGCGTGTGTCTTTATGGGGGCGGCCCAATTCGCGCTCTGGCAATGTGCGGTGCGCTGCACTATATTGTGGCCGTCGGGTTCGCCCGACTATGGCGCTAAACGTTATACGGAATAGGCCTTGCGGACCCGGGGGCGGTACCCGGCGCCTCCACCATCACCCAGCTTCCCGGCTGGTTTCATGGGGGCGAAACAGGATCGACGCGGGTAGTAAAGGTATGGCTTGCGCTCGGCATGGTATCCACCGTTATCGGGCCGACTCAAACAAGTGCCAACGACAACGTTGAACTTGCCGCTGCGGCTTAACCCGTAAGCGCGGTCCGGGGGGCGCCGGGCAACAGAAGTCCCCCCACTTCATTTCGGGTTCATCCCTTTGCTCTCAGGGGGCCGCGCGCTCAGATGTCGGAAGAAAGTCTGCGTTACGACAGGATGGTTGAAGACGCCCTGCGCGGCGTCGTGCGCGATGCCCTGGTCCAGACCGCCCAACATGGCCTGTTCGGCGAACATCATTTCTACATCACCTTCCGCACCCGTTTCGCCGGCGTGCGGGTGCCGCCGCATATCCTGGCCCGCCATCCCGACGAGATGACCATCGTGCTCCAGCACCAGTTCTGGGGCCTCGAGGTGGATGACGAGCATTTCGAGGTCACGCTGTCGTTCTCGGGCGTGTCCGAGCGGCTGTACATCCCGTTCGCCGCCGTCACCGGCTTTGCCGACCCCTCGGCCAAGTTCGGCCTGCAGTTCCAGGTGGAAGAGGACGGCGATTTCGAGGACGAGGACCTGCCGGAGGAAGCCCCGGCCAGCGAAGCCATCCCCGAACCCGAGGACGAGGCCCCGGCCGAAGGGGCCAAGGTCATCGCCCTGGACGCCTTCCGCAAGAAGTGATCGCGCGGCCGTTCCGGCCCCCGCAATCCCGTCTGCCGCGCCTGTCGCGCCACCACCACCACCCCGGTCGGTCCCGCATCGGTTGAGATGCCTGTGCGTTATTCGGATTTTGGGCGACCGCTCGCGCCCGCCCTTGCTATAACCCCCGGTCACAACGGCTCGGACAAAGCCGAAAGGTGATCTGCCGCCCGCCCCGCCGCGGGCGGGACGGATAGGGGGAGAAGCATGAGCAGCGCCGAGGACCATTCCAACCAAGCGCCGGCGGTCCTGTCCGCCTTCGCCGCCGAAGTGGGCGGCCTCGGCACCCGCCTGACCGCGGTGGCGGGCAACGTGGAAGACGTCGCCCAGCGCTTCGCCGTCCAGGCCGAGGCGCTTGCGCAGGCCAACGCCCAGGCGGAATCGCTGCATCAGGCCAATGGGCGCATTGTCCACTCGGTCAGCCGGACCCGCGATCTGGGCCAGACCGCCACCGGCCAGATGGACGAGGCGCGCCGGCGGGTGCTGGAAACCATCGCCGGCATCGATTCCCTGGCCGGCTCGGTGCGGGCGGGCGAGGGCTTGATGAACGCGCTGATCGACGCGCTCAACCGGGTCGAACAGGTGGCCGCCACCATCGACACCATCGCGCGATCCACCAACATGCTGGCGCTGAACGCCACCATCGAGGCCGCCCGCGCCGGCGAGGCCGGCAAGGGTTTCGCCGTGGTCGCCAACGAGGTCAAGCAACTGGCGCGCACCACCGGGGAAAGCACCGCCGAGATTCAGCGCACCTTGGGCGAGCTGAAAGCCACGGCCGCCGAGCTGGTGGAGCAGTCGCGCGCCAGCGCCGCCCAGGCCGAGGCGCTCAGCGCCAACACCACCGCCACCGGCGAGGCCATCCAGACGGTGTCGCAGGCGGTGTCGGAGATCGGCGCCGACGTCGCCACCATCGCGCAGGAGGCGGAAACCATCGAAAGCCAGTCCATCCGCCTGCGCGACACGGTGCATGACACCAACGAGGCGATCGCGTCATCCTCGGCCAAGCTGTCGGCGGCGCGCTCCAGCCTGGGCGAGCTGATGGTGACCGGCGAGAAGCTGATCAACATCACCGCCGAGGCGGAGATGGACACCGCCTATGCCCCGTTCATCGCCGAGGCCAAGCGGCGCGCCGCCCTGGTGGCGGAACGGGTGGAGGCGGCCATCGATGCGGGCCGCATCGCGCTCGATGCCGTGTTCTCGGCCGATTACCGCCCGATCCCCGGCACCGATCCGCTGAAGGAAAAGACCCCGTTCTCGGATTTCGCCATGGCGGAATTGCAGGGGGTGCTGGACGACGCCTTCGCCTTCCATCCCAACGTCATGTATTGCTGCCCCATGGACCGCAACTGCTATCTGCCGGTCCACAACACGCGCTTCTGCGAGGAGCCGCGCCCCGACGACGCGGCCTGGAACCAGGCCAATTCGCGCCATTGGCGCCGCTATGCCGAGGCGGTTCACGTCAATGGCGCGCGCAACACCAAGCCGGTGCTGATCCAGGTCTATCGGCGCGACATGGGCCATACCCAGATGGTGGTGGTGGACATGTCCTCGCCCATCGTCATCAAGGGCCGGCACTGGGGCACCATCCGTTTCGGCTACTCCGTGACTTGATCATTAGCCCTCGCCGGGCGCGTGCATCCGCACGCTTGGCCGCCGCCTCAATGGCGGCTTGAGGATGGTCCGGAACGCCCGGACCATCCTCCATACTTGACGCACCGCTGAAAAAGGTGTTTGTCGAACCCGGCCAGCCCCCACCCGCGCGGGGTGGGGCGGCCTACCCATTCCTGACCTTGATCCCGAGGGTGCCGATGTCCGACTTCGTCTTCCACGAGCTGTTTCCGCTGGCCCATGACGACACCCCGTATCGCAAGATCACCAGCGACGGCGTGGGCACCGCCACTTTCAACGGCAAGACCGTCGTCACCGTCGAGCCGGAGGCCATCACCAAGCTGACCTTCGAGGCGATCAAGGACACCTCGCACCTGCTGCGCCCCGGCCACCTGGCCCAGATCCGCAAGATCATCGACGACCCCGAGGCCAGCCCCAACGACAAGTTCGTCGCCTTTGACCTGCTGAAGAACGCCAACATCGCCGCCGCCGGCGTGCTGCCCATGTGCCAGGACACCGGCACCGCCGTGGTCATGGGCAAGAAGGGCCAGCAGGTGTTTACCGGCGGCAATGACGAGGCCGCCATTTCGAAGGGCGTGCAGCAGGCCTATACCGACCTGAACCTGCGCTATTCGCAGACCGCTCCCTTGACCATGTACGACGAGGTCAACACCGGCACCAACCTGCCGGCGCAGATCGACCTGTTCGCCACCGAGGGCGACGCCTACAAGTTCATGTTCATGGTCAAGGGTGGCGGTTCGGCCAACAAGACGTTCCTGTACCAGCAGACCAAGGCGCTGCTGAACCCCAAGAGCCTGCTGAAGTTCCTGGACGAGCAGATTCGCACGCTCGGCACCTCGGCCTGCCCGCCCTATCACCTGGCCATCGTCATCGGCGGCCTGTCGGCGGAAATGACGCTCAAGACCGTCAAGCTGGCCAGCGCCCGCTATCTCGATGGCCTGCCGACCAGCGGCAACAAGTACGGCCAGGCGTTCCGCGACGTCGAGCTGGAGCAGATCGTGCTCAAGATGACCCAGGACATGGGTATCGGCGCCCAGTTCGGCGGCAAGTATTTCTGCCACGACGTCCGCGTCATCCGCCTGCCGCGCCACGGCGCCTCGTGCCCGGTGGCCATCGGCGTGTCGTGCTCGGCCGACCGCCAGATCCTCGGCAAGATCACCAAGGACGGCGTCTATGTGGAAGCGCTGGAGCGCGACCCCGCCAAGTACCTGCCCGAGATCGACACCTCCAAGCTGTCGGACGAGGTAGTCAAGATCGACCTCAACCGTCCCATGGACGAAATCCGCAAGACCCTGTCGCAATACCCGATCAAGACCCGCGTGTCCCTGAGCGGCCCGATGATCGTGGCCCGCGACATCGCCCACGCCAAGCTGAAGGAACGCCTGGATCGCGGCGAGGGCCTGCCGGAATACTTCAAGCAATTGGGCGTCTATTACGCCGGCCCGGCCAAGACCCCCGAGGGCATGCCGTCCGGTTCGTTCGGCCCGACCACCGCCGGCCGCATGGATTCCTACGTCGATCAGTTCCAGGCCGCCGGCGGCTCCATGCTGATGATCGCCAAGGGCAACCGCTCCAAGGCCGTCACCGACGCCTGCAAGAAGCATGGCGGCTTCTATCTGGGGTCCATCGGCGGCGCCGCCGCCCGTCTGGCCCAGGACTGCATCAAGAAGGTCGAGGTGGTGGAATACCCCGAGCTGGGCATGGAAGCCATCTGGCGCATCGAGGTGGTGGACTTCCCGGCGTTCATCGTGGTGGACGACAAGGGCAACGACTTCTTCGCCGACTTCGCCCACTAGAACGGCGAGCGCCACATCTGGCGCACCACCGCGATCGGCCGCCGTTGAGGCGGCGGCCCAGCGCACGGCGGTGCGTGCCCGGCGAGGGCAAAAATTGCAAGCGGTAGACCGTGATGCACATTTTGGGCATCACGGTCTAAGGCGCGATCGCCAACGCAACGCCCCCGGCCGCAACGCCGGGGGCTTTGTCGTTTCCCCCCCCGTGCGGTGGGGCGGCGGGGGATGCAAAGGCCGGCGGGCGTCGCCACTCTCTAGTCATGACCCTTTCGGTTTCGCCGCGCACCCGCTCCATCCTGGCCGCCGTCGGGCGCGGCCTGCGCCTGCGCTGTCCGCGCTGCGGCGTCGGGCGTTGCCTGCGCGGCTATCTGACCGTGGTGGATCGTTGCGACCATTGCGGCGAGAAGCTGGGCCACATCCGGGCCGATGACGGGCCGGCCTATTTCACCGTGCTGCTGGCCGGCCACATCGTGGTACCCGGCGCCCTGTGGGTCGAGCAGGAATGGTCGCCGCCGCTGGTGCCCTTCGTCATCGCCGCGTTGGTGGTCACGGCGCTGCTGATCTGGTGGCTGCTGCCGGTATGCAAGGGCGGCGTGGTCGGGCTGATGTGGGCGCTGCGCCTGTCGGGCGGCGAGATGCACCATGACACCCCGCCGGCGCCCTGACCGGACGGGCGGTCGCCTACTTTTTCAGCGGGTGGCACTTGCGCATCTGGCGCCCGCTGCCGCAATAGCACGGATCGTCTGGGCGGGCATGGCGCTGCAACACCTTGAGGAACAGGTCGAGCGCGGCGTCGCTGCCTTCCTGGCCGGCATCGGCCAGTTCCATCCAGCGCGCCAGATCGGCGTCGCGGGCCAGGGCATGGCGGCGCGGGCGCGCGCCGTCCGCCGCCGCCTCGTCGGGCACGAACACCGAATGGGCGGCGCGGTCGGGGGCGGCGGTGACGTCGATCAGTTCGTCCTTGGGGCTGGCCCAGATCAGGTGCGGTTCGGCGTGCAGCATGACCCGCGGCCACACCACCACCCGCCAGCCCGCCACGGCGTGGCCGCCGAAACGGCCCACATGGCCGGGCAGGTTGGTATGGCAGTCGCCGTCGCAGCCGGGGAACGGCACGGTTTTCACCACCACCGGCTCGGCCGTGGACAAGGTGGCGCAGAAGCGGCGGATTTCGCCGGTCAGCTTGGGCGGAGTGGACAGAAAGGTGGCGCGTCGCATGGGGCGGCACCATAGCCCCCCCCATCGCAGGGGACAAGGGGCAGCCCGGGCACGTAGGCAGGTAGGCGGGCGGGGCGCGCAACGGGGCGGGCCGCCACCCCCGAAAGCAATCCTAGGCATCAAGGGATAGGCCTACGTCTTTCGGTGATATGGCAGCGCACCGGTATCCTGTGTTTAGTATGGTGACGGCAATTCTGTGCAGACCACTACTTGGGTCGTTGCGGTGCAATTAAAGGGCGTCCTCTTCCTGAGATGGTCTCGGTCTCTCATTGAGGGACGGCGGGCGCATCTTTTCGCTTTTTTCCTCACCCTGGCCATATTTGCCGTTGACTGCTCGGTGCCCAATGGCGTGTCGGGCAACAGCCTGTACAGCCTGGTGATCATCGTGGCGGCCTATTGCCGCTCGCCGCTGGCCCCCTTTTGCTGGGCGGTGGTGTGCACGCTGGCCTCGCTTGTGGGGTCGGTGGTGGCGCCGGGCGGGTTCGGGGCGGAGTGGGAGGTGCTGGACCGCCTGCTGACCATCGCCGCCATGTGGATGGTGGCCCTTGTGGTCTATCGCCTGCGCCAGGCCCGGGAATTGGCCGACCAGGAACGCCGTCGGGCGGTCGAGGCGCTCGAGGCCAAGGGTCGCTTCCTCTCCTCGGCCAGCCACGACCTCCGCCAGCCGCTGCAATCGCTGGTGCTGTTCGCCGGCGTTCTGCGCCAGAACCTGCAGGGGCACGGCGCCCAGCGCATCGCCGACACCATGGCCGCCGCCATCGAGGCGCTGCGCAGGCTGCTGGACAACGTCCTCGACGTCTCGAAGCTGGATGCCGGCGCCGTGCAGGTGCGGCTGGAAGCCTTCGACCTGGGCGAGCTGCTGCGGCGGCTGGGCGACGAATACGCCCCGCGCGCCGAAGCGCAGGGCCAAAGTTTGCGGGTGTTGCCCGGCCGGTTTTGGGTGCATAGCGACGCCGCCCTGCTGGAACGGGTGCTGCGCAACCTGATCGAGAACGCCCTGACCCACGCGGCCGCCAACAAATTGCTGCTGGGCTGCCGGCATCGGGGCGATCTGGTGCGCATCGACGTCATCGATGCCGGTCGCGGCATCGCCGCCGAGGAGCTCAACCGCATTTTCGAGGAGTTCTATCAGGCCGATAACGCCCAGCGCTCCCGCGAGCTGGGCCACGGGCTGGGCCTGGCCATCGTCCAGCGGATCGCCGGCCTGCTGGGGCATCGGCTGGAGGTGCATTCCAATCCGGGGCGCGGCACCCGCTTTTCCATCTGGCTGCCGGTGGCGCCGCGGGGCGCCCCGGCGGAGACGGAGGTCATGCCCGCGCCGGCCATCCCGACGCGGGAGATGCGGGTGCTGGTGGTGGAGGACGACCCCCTGGTGCTGCCGGCGGTCAAGCTGGCGCTGGAAAGCCTGGGCTGCAAGGTGGCGGTGGCCCATAGCGGCGCGGACGCCGTGGACGTCGCCCGCAATCACCCGCCCGCCCTGGTGATTTCCGATTTCCGCCTGCCCGGCCCCAACGGCATCCAGACCATTTCCGCCATCCGCTCGGCGCTGGGCAGCGACGTGCCGGCCTCGCTGCTCACCGGCGATTTCAGCCCGGTCATCGAGGCGCAAAGCCGCCGCCTGGGCATGGGCCTGTTGCGTAAGCCCATCCGCCAGGAGGACCTGGCAAGCCTGGTGATGACGGTGCGCAACGCCCCCCCGGCGTAAGGGGGCACGTGGTGCGGTGCCTGCGCTCAGTGGCGCAGGCGGGCCTTGCGCTCCATTTCGGCGATCAGCCATTGCTCCAGCCGCACGCCATAGGGGCGGCCGCGTTCGCGCCACGCCAGTTCGGCCCGGCGCGTCACCAGTTCCAGATCCTGGCTGCCGGCCAACTGGGCGGCGATCTCGCGGTTGATGGCGATCAGCGCCTCGATCTGGTCGTCGCCGGTGCGCCGCCCGGCCTTGTGGGTGGTGGTCATGACGAATTCCGCCACGCGGCGGTCGGGCATGCTCCAGCCCTTGGCGGCGGCGATGCGGCTCAGGCTGTGCCACAGGCGGTGGTTGCCGTCCAGGGCGGCAAGGAAACGCTGGCTGTCGCTGGCGTCCGCCATGTCGTCGGCGGCCTTGGTCAAGGCGACGGCGCTGCTCTCGGGCAAGGTCAAGCGAACTGGAATGGAGACGCTTCCCATGGCTCTCTCCCTGACCTGCGGACCGGCTGGCCCTTCTGTCTTTCTGGTTACCCCTGAACGCTATACCCGGCGCCGCACTTCGGACAATCATCCGTAAGGGGGTGGCCGAGTAGGACGGGGGTATCCCACTTCCGTGCGGCGGTCAGTGGCGCTGGCGGCCCTGGCTCTCCATCTCGGCAAGCAGCCAGTGGTCCAGGTCCTGGCCATGCGGGCGTCCCCGGCTTTCCCAGATGAAATAGGCCCGCTCGCGGATGCGCTCGATGTCGCCGCCGGCCAGCTGGTTGGAAACCCGGCGGTTGATGTCGATCAGGGTGGTCAATTGGTCGTCGGCGACGCCGCGCCCCATCTTGCGCGCGGTGGTCAGGGCGTAATCGGCCAGCCGGGCGGTGGGGACGTCCCAGTTATGGCGGGCCGCCAGCTCCTTGATGTTTTGCCAGACCTGGCGGTTGCGCTCGAGCGCCCGCAGGAACGTGTCCGGCTGGTCGGCTCTGTCCAACTGGCTGGCGGCTTCGGCCAGGGCCAGGGCGCCGCTTTCCGCCGGCGTCAGGCGGTCGCGCTGGGCACGGTGCATCCTTGTCCTCCCATGATGTCGGTCCGGCTGGGGGCATCGTTCGGATGGTAATGTCCGAATTTGCGCCCTTTCCACCGCGCCGCCTTGAAAATTTGGCGACATTTGCGGGCGATGTTCGGTTGCGGATCAATGGCTTGTCCTTGCGCCGGGGCGGCGTCGTTCCTCCACTGGTGCCGGACGTTCGGATGGTTGCCTGTCCTTTGGGCCGGTGCACACCATATGGGATGAAAGGCGCTAGGCGGAGGGCACGCAATGGGACCTGTCCGAATGGAAAGCGACAGCATGGGGGCGGTGGCGGTGCCCGCTGACCGGCTGTGGGGGGCGCAGACCCAGCGTTCGCTGGGCAATTTCCCCATCGGCGAGCAACGCATGCCGCCGCCGCTGGTCCGTGCGCTGGGACTGGTCAAGCAGGCGGCGGCGCGGGCCAATGCCCGGCTGGGCGCGCTGCCCGCCGAACTGGCGCGCGCCATCGACGCGGCGGCGGCCGAGGTGGCCGACCTGTCGATGATCGACCATTTCCCGCTGGTGCCGTGGCAGACCGGCTCGGGCACCCAAAGCAACATGAACGCCAACGAGGTGATCGCCAACCGCGCCAACCAGATGCTGGGGGGCGAGGCGGGGGCCAAGGCGCCGGTGCATCCCAACGACCACGTCAACCGTAGCCAGTCGTCCAATGACGGCTTTCCCACCGCCATGCACGTGGCGGCCGCCGAGCAATTGACCGGCCGCGTGCTGCCGGCGCTGGACCGGCTGGCCACGGCGCTGGAGGCCAAGGCCGGCCAGTTCGCCGGCATCGTCAAGATCGGCCGCACCCATCTTCAGGATGCCACCCCGCTGACCCTGGAGGCCGAGGTGGGGGCATGGGCGGCCCAGGTCCGCGCCGCCCATGCCCGGCTGGCCCAGGCGGGCGTGGAATTGCTGGATCTGGCCCAGGGCGGCACCGCCGTGGGCACCGGCCTGAACGCGCCGGCCGGCTTCGACCTGGCCTTCGCCGAGGAAATGGCGGCGCTGACCGGCCTGGCCTTTCGCCCGGCCGCCGACAAATACGCCGCCATCGCCGCCCATGACGCGCTGGTGGCGGTGTCGGGCGCGCTCAATGCCGCCGCCGTGGCGCTGATGAAGCTGGCCAACGATGTCCGCCTGCTGGGATCGGGGCCGCGCTGCGGCCTGGGCGAACTGGTCCTGCCCGCCAACGAGCCGGGATCGTCCATCATGCCCGGCAAGGTCAACCCGACCCAGGCCGAGGCGCTGTCCATGGTGTGCTGTCAGGTGATGGGAAACCACGTGGCGGCGACGGTGGCGGGCAGCCAGGGGCATCTGCAACTCAACGCCTACAAGCCGGTGATCATCGTCAACGTCCTGCATTCGGCCGGTTTGCTGGCCGACGCCGCCGACAGCTTCCGGCTGCGCTGTGTCGAGGGGCTGGAGGCCGACCGCGAGCGCATCGCCCAGTTGCTGGACCGCTCGCTGATGCTGGTCACCGCGCTGAACCCCCATATCGGCTACGACGCCGCCGCCGCCATCGCCAAGAGGGCCCATGCCGAGGGTCTGAGCCTGCGCGACGCCGCCCTGGGCCTGGGCCTGATCACCGCCGAACAGTTCGACGCCTGGGTGCAGCCCCAGGCCATGCTGGGACCGAGATAGGCCGGCGCTGGGGCCGAGATAGGCTGGCGCGCCCCGCGGCCGGCCGCCCCTTACCCGCCTCCGGCAGGGGCGGCCCCGCCGCGGCGGGACCGCCTTCCCCCGCCGGTCATGCCCCCCGTTCGGTTCAGTGGAGCGATCCCTCCCACTCGCTGACCCGGCGCTCGGCCTCTTCACGGGTGGTGCCATAGCGTTTCTGGATCTGCCCGACCAACTGGTCGCGCTGGCCGGCCATGCGGTCCAGGTCGTCGTCGGTGAGTTCGCCCCACTGCTGCTTGACCTTGCCCTTGAATTCGGTCCAATTGCCTTTGACCTGATCCCAGTTCATGCCGTCCTCCGTCACATGTGTCGATGCGTCAACACCGATGGAGAGGCGAAGGTTCCGAAAGTGATGCTCAAGAAGCGATCCATCGTCATTGCCGGCCACGCCACCAGCGTGACGCTGGAACCCCCGTTCTGGGACGCCCTCAAGGCCATCGCCCAGGATCGCGGGCTGTCGCTGAACCAGTTGGTGGCGGAAATCGACCTGGGCCGGCAGGGCAATCTGTCTTCCGCCATCCGGGTTTTCGTTCTGGAAAATCTCCAAAAGAAAACCCCCGGCTGAGTCCCTGGCCGGGGGTGGATGAAAACGCGGCGCGCTCCTGCCGCGATGCCCGGATGGGTTTTGGCGGGCGCCCGGGCGGCGCCCCCTCGCGCCTAGCGGTTCAGGCGGCTGACCACGAACCAAAGCAATCCGCCGGTCACGACCAGGATGCTGACCAGGAAGCCAAGGGCGATGAGCGCTTCATTGTCGAGAACCATTATAGATCTCCCCCTATCGGGTCTCGCTTGATGGTGGCCGACCCTAGCAGGGAGTGCGCGTGTTCGCTTTGATTTGGATCAGTGTGCGCTGCAGCATCGCCGCGCCGCCCGTTCTTCCGGGGCGCGGGTTCAGGCCACGGCGACGCGGTCGCGGCCCGATTGCTTGGCGCGGTACATGGCCTGGTCGGCACGGGCGAACAGCGCGTCCACCGACGGGTCGGCGGGCGACAGGCCGGCCAGCCCGATGCTGACGGTCAGCGGCACGGCGCGGCCGCCCGCTTCCAGCCGGATCGCGGCAATGGCGGCGCGCAGGCGCTCGGCCAGCTCGGCGGCGCCGGCCAGATCGGTTTCCGGCAGCAGCAGCCCGAATTCCTCGCCGCCCAGGCGCCCGGCATGGTCGGTTTCGCGCAAGCTGGCCTGGGTGGTCTGGGCGATGGCACGCAGGGCGCGGTCGCCGGTGGCATGGCCGAACCCGTCATTGATGCGCTTGAACAGGTCCACGTCGAAGATCGCCACCGTCATCGGCCGGCCATAGCGTTGGGCGCGCTGCATTTCGCGCTCGCATAATTCCAGGAAGTGGCGGCGGTTGGCCATGCCGGTCAGCGCGTCGGTGGTGGCCCAGCGGCGCAGCTCGACCTCGACCTGGGCGCGGTGCTGCAATTCCTGACGGCTGAGCGAGAGTTCCGCCTCGAGCCGTCCGGTGATCTGGCGCTGCACGATGGTCGCCAGCCACGAGAAGCCGATCAGCGCCAGCCCCACCAGCATGGCGTTGCGCGCCCAGGCGTCGCGCCATTCGCCCAGAACCTCGGCGCGGGGAATGCCGACCACCACCACCAGCGGCCAATCCTCCAGCGTGCGATAGGCCAGCATGCGGCTGGTGCCGTCCATGCGGCTGCCGCCGGGGCCGGTGTCGGTGATGCCGAATTCCGCCTTTGGCAACGCGCTGGCGAACAGCGGCGTATCGGACAGGTCCACGCCGATCTGGTCCGGCAAGAGCGGCGCCCGGAACAGGTTGATGCCATCGCGGCGATGGATGGAGATGGCGCTGCCGCGCGGCAGGTTGGGCAGCCCGCCCAGCAGGTCGAACGCCTCGGGCGACACGGCGGCCAGGGCGACGCCGATGAAGCCGCCGTCGGCATCGCGCACGGCGCGGGCCAGCGCGATGATGACATGGCTGTGGACGCGGCTGGCGAAGGGGCGCGAGATCACCGCCCCCAGTGCCGGATTGTCGCGCAACTGACGGAAATATTCGCGGTCGGCCACCGAAATGGTGGGGAAGCCGCCGCGGCGGTCGCTGTGCTGGACGATGCGGCCCTCGGCGTCGTACAGGCCGATCGAGCGCACCTCCGGCGTGGACTGGATAGCCAGCCCCATCAGCCGCCAGACGGTGTCGGTGTCGAAGCCGCCGCTGCTGGCAACCTCGGCGGCGATCAGGCCCAGTTGGCGGTCGTATTGGTGGAACTTGTCGGACACGCTGCGGCCCACATACCAGGCGGTGTCATGGCCCTGGCGGGCCGCGGCGTCGTGGCGCGTCTCCAGGTCCCGCCACGCCAGCAGCGTGAAGGTGGCCAGGGTCGCGGCGGTCAGCACCGCAAGCACCAGCCATCCCTGGGTGCGGACGCGACCGATGGGGACGGTGCGTGTAACGAGCATGGTCACCTGCCCACCCATGATGACGGGTGTCCATAGAGATATCGTGTTTACCTCTTTCGAGTTCAAGGGCGTGCCCACTGGACAGCGGGGGCCGCGTGGTCCCACCATGGACGACCAGCAGGAGAACGGCCATGACCATGCCCCAACCCCATATCGTCATCGGTGCGCCGGCCCAATGGCAGGGCAAGGAATGGATGCTGACCAACGGGCTGGGCGGCTATGCCTCGGGCACCTTGGCGGGGGGCGCCAGCCGCCGCCATGACGGCCTGCTGGTGGCCGCCCTGGACGCGCCGCGCGGGCGCACCGTCATGCTGGACGTGGTGGACGAGGTGCTGGTGCTGGCCGAGGGCCGGGTGCCGCTGTTCGATCTGGCGGTCCAGTTCCGGCTGGAGATGGGGCTGCCGGTGTGGCGTTTCGAAGGCCATGGCCGGGTGATCGAGCGCCGTCTGGTGATGCCCTGGCGCCAGAACACGGTGCACGTCGCCTATGAATTGCTGGCCGGCGCGGCGGTCGGCCTGGAGGTGCGGCCGTGGCTGCATGTGCGCCATGCCGATTGGGGCGTGGACCAGCCCTTGATCGAGGCGATGCCGGCCGAAATAGAGGCGGGCCGCGTGGACATCGCCTGCGCGCCGTGGCCCGCCTTGCGCCTGGGGGTGGCGGGCTGGCGGTGCGACTGGACGGCGCCGGCGCGGCGCGACGCGACCTATCCGATCGAGACCGGGCGCGGCTATCTGGATCGTGGGCCGCTGTGGAGCCCCGGCACCCTGGCCGCCACTCTGGATGCCGGCGGGCTGGCGCTGATGGCGTCCACCGAGGAGTGGGCCACCGCCACCGCGCTGGATGCCGACGCCGCGCTGGCGGCCGAGCGCGAGCGCCGCCGCCGCCTGCTGTCGCGCGCCCATCCCGCGCTGCGCGCCGGACCGGCCGCCCAACTGGCGCTGGCGGCCGACGCCTTCGTCTTCACCCCGCGCAACCGGCCCGAATTGCTGGCCCGCGTGCGGGCCGAGGGCGACGGGCTGTGCAGCATCGTCGCCGGCTATCCGTGGTTCAACGATTGGGGGCGCGACACCATGATCGGGCTTGAGGGCCTGATGCTGGTGACCGGCCGCTGGACCGAGGCGCGCGACACCCTGCGCACCTTCGCCCGCTATCTCAAGGACGGGCTGATCCCCGACAACATCCCCGACGGGCCGTGGCCGCCGGTCTATCACACCGCCGATGCCACCTTGTGGTTCTTCCATGCGCTGGACCGCTACGTGGCCCAGACCGGCGACACCGAGACGCTGGACCTGATCCTGCCCAAGCTGCAAGAGGTGATCGAGCGCCACCTGGCGGGCACGCTGTACGGGATCGGCGTCGATCCCGAGGACGGCCTGCTGCGCGCGGCGGCCGAGGGCTATCAACTGACCTGGATGGATGCCATCGTCGGCGATTGGGTGGTCACGCCGCGCCGGGGCAAGCCGGTCGAGATCAATGCGCTGTGGTACAACGCGCTGTGCGTCATGGCGCGCTGGCTGGCGGAAACCGGCAAGACCGCCGATGCCGACCGCATAGCCGTCGCCGCCGACCGCGTCCGCGACTCCTTCAACGCCCGCTTCTGGTTCGCCGAGGGCGGCTATCTGTACGACGTGATCGACGGCGACGCGGGCGAATCGCCGCTGCTGCGCCCCAACCAGCTTTTCGCCGTGTCGCTGCCCAATCCGGTGCTGGACCGCCGCCACTGGCGCCGGGTGGTCGAGGTGGCGCGCGACCGTCTGCTGGTGCCGTTCGGGCTGCGCTCGCTGCCGTCCGACCATCCCGCCTATCGCGGCCGTTTCGATGGCGACCAACTGGCCCGCGACGGCGCCTACCACCAGGGCACGGTATGGCCGTTCCTGCTGGGGCCGTTCATCGATGCCTGGCTGAAGGTGTGGCCCGACGATCGCGCGGGCGCGCGCGGGGTGCTGGCCGGCATGCTGCCGCATCTGTCGGATTATTGCGTCGGCACCATCGCCGAGGTGTTCGACGGCGACCCGCCCCACAGCCCGCGCGGCTGCACCGCCCAGGGCTGGAGCGTGGCCGAGTGGCTGCGCGCCTGGGTGGTCGCGGCCTAGAGTGATGCGCCTTGGATATGAGGCGCGTTGCTCTGGCGCCCCTTGCGGGCGCGGCCAAGCCGCCGGAGGCGGCGCCCGGCGAGGGCAAGAATTACAAGCGCTAGGTGTGAAGTCTCAGGAGGTTGCCCACTCGGTCTGATCCGTGGAAGCTGAAGTTGCGACACTTTGGCTACTGAGGGGGACCGAATGGGCATCCACAAGAATGCCGTTCTGACACCGGCGGGTCG
>JAFAAW010000104.1 GCA_023426365.1 Pseudomonadota bacterium | reverse complement strand
CGCCGCTCCCGCCGCTCCTGCCGCTCCAGCCGCCGCACCCCCGGCGCCTGCGCCCGCCGCCGCGCGGTGCGCGCCCGGCGCGCCGGCCTCCAACACCATCCGCATTCCGGCCGATCGCATCGACAACCTGATGGACAGGGTGGGCGAATTGGTGATCGCCCAGTCGCGCCTGCGCCAGCTCACCCAGGCCAGCCCTGACCCGACGCTGCGCTCGGTTTCGGAAGATATCGAGCGGCTGTCGTCGGAACTGCGCAACGCCACCATGGGCATCCGCATGGTCCCCATCGGCCAGTTGTTCGCCCGTTTCCGCCGGGTGGTGCACGACCTGTCCCACGAACTGGGCAAGGATGTGAGGCTGGTCACCTCGGGCGAAGAGACCGAGCTGGACAAGACCGTCATCGAGAACCTGAACGACCCGCTGCTGCATCTGATCCGCAACGCCGTCGATCACGGCCTGGAACCCGCGCCCGAGCGCGAGGCTGCGGGCAAGGAGCGGACCGGGACATTGCGGCTGGAGGCGCGCCATGCCGGCGCCCAGGTCCTGATCACCATCGGCGATGACGGGCGCGGCATGAACCGCGAGCGCATCCTGGCCAAGGCGGTGGAGGCGGGATGGGTGGCGCCGGGGACCGAGCTTCCCGATTCCGAGCTGTTCCAGATGATCTTCCGCCCCGGCTTCTCCACCGCCGCCGCGGTGACCAGCGTTTCCGGGCGCGGCGTCGGCATGGACGTGGTCAAGCGGACCATCGACGGCCTGCACGGCTTCATCGACGTGGACAGCAATCCGGGCCGGGGGTCGCGGGTCACCCTGCGCCTGCCGCTGACGCTGGCCATCATCGACGGCCTGCTGGTCCGCGTCGGCGGCGGCCGCTACGTCATCCCGCTGTCCACGGTGGAGGAATGCGTCGAGCTGTCCGACGAGGACAACCTGCGCTCGACCGGCCGCAGTTTCCTGAACATCCGCGGCGAGCTGGTGCCGTTCCTGCGGCTGCGGGAGCTGTTCCAGGTGACCGCGCCCGCCGATCCCTATCCCAAGGTGGTGATCGTCGCCGCCGGCGATCGCCGGGTCGGGCTGGTGGTGGACCAGATCATCGGCGACCACCAGACGGTGATCAAGTCGCTGTCCAAGCTGCATGCCGACGTCACCATCTTTTCGGGCGCCACCATCCTGGGCGACGGCGCCGTGTCGCTGATCCTGGACATCGTCAACCTCATCGCCGCCGGCCGCCGTCAGGAGACGCGGCAGAAAGCGTCCTGACACGGGAGCCGCCCATGAGCCAGGCCGAAGCGATGCGCGAGGTGCTGACGCTGGAAATGCAGGGCGAGATTTTCGCCATCGACGCCAATTGCGTGCGCGAGATCCTGGACATGGTTCCGGTGACCGAGGTTCCGCAAAGCCAGCCCTTCGTCAACGGCCTGATCAACGTGCGCGGCAAGGTGGTGCCGCTGGCCGATCTGCGCCTGAAATTCGGCATGGCGCGGCCGCCGCCGACCGTCGATACCCGCATCGTGGTGATCGACGCCGATGTTCAGGGCGAGGTCACCGCCGTGGGCATCCTGGCCGACCGCGTCTACGAGGTCACCGAGATCGCGCCAGCCGCCATCGAGGAAACCCCGCGCATCGGCCTGCGCTGGCGTCCCGAATACATCAGCGGCATCGGCAAGCGCGGCAGCGATTTCATCATCGTGCTGAACATGGAACAGGTGCTGGCCGACCGCGACGACACGACGCGCTGACGCCGGACGAACCAAGATGCCCGCAAGGGAGGCGTGGAAATGCGGATGACCATCAAATTGAAGCTGGCGATCACCTTCGGCGCGATCATCGCGCTGATGGTCGGCTCGGCCGTCGTTGCCATCCAGGCCGCGTCGTCCATCAACGACAAGCTTGATTCGATCGTCGAGGTCTCCGCCGAAAAGCGGCGGCTGGCCATCGAGATGCGCAACACCCTGGGCGCGGTCGGCCGTAGCCTTGCCTATGTCATGCTGGACGACACTGCCGAGGGGATGCAGCGCGAAGTGGCGGCCATGACCACGCAGGCGCAGGAAATCCGGCGGTTGGAGGGCGTGCTGCGCCAGCTCCTCTCCACCGACGAGAAGGCCCAGCTCGACGGCTTCATGCGCCAGCTCGACGTCTACAGCGAGGCGTCGGGACGGGTCCGGGATCTGGCGTTGCGCAATTCCAGCGTCCTTGGCCGCCAATTGGCGAGCGGCGACGCCAACAGCGCATTCGCGGCGGTGGCCGAACCGCTTCGCGCCCTGGCCGCGCAGGTGGATGCCCCCCATCTGGCAATGCCTGCCGCCCGCATGCTGCTGCTGCTGACGCAGGCCCAGCGGGTCCAGCGCGACATGCTGCTGGAGAGCGAGGAAGCCGCCGTCGCCCGCCTGGACAAGGAAGCCCAGGCCGCCTTCCAGGAACTGGCGGCGATCCGCGGCCGTTTCGACAAGGCGCTGGCGGACGAAGAGCGCCGCCACCTGGAGGCCTTCGATGAACGGCTGCCCCGGCTGATCAAGCTGGACGAGCAGGTGCGCGCGTTCGGCCGCGACAACAGCAATGCCCGGGCCTGGGCCTTGCTGCAAAAGGAGGTCCGTCCCCTGCGGGTGCAGACCGAGAAAATGCTCGACGACATTGTCGAGGCCAGCCGGCGGAGCATGGACAGCGACCGCGAGATGAGCACGGCCGCCTATCAGAATACCCGGATGACGCTGATCGCGGTGATGGTGTTCTCGCTGCTGATCGCCGTGGGCGCGGGAACATGGATCAGCCTGAGCATCAATCGCGGCGTCGCCCGCGCCGGGGTGTTGGCCCGGGCGGTGTCCAACGGCGACCTGACGGAAACCGCGCAAATCACCGGCCGCGACGAGATCGCCGATCTGCTGGGCAACCTCAACGAGATGGTGGCGCGCCTGCGGACGGTGGTGGGCGAGGTGTCCAATGCCGCCGGCAACGTGTCGGCCGGCAGCGAGGAGCTGTCCTCCAGCGCCGAGGAACTGTCGCAAGGCTCCACCGAGCAGGCGTCGGCGACCGAGGAAGCCTCCTCGGCCATGGAAGAGATGGCGGCGAACATCAAGCAGAACGCCGACAATGCGAGCCAGACCGAAAAGATCGCCCGCCAGTCCGCCGCCGATGCCCAGCGCAGCGGCCAGGCGGTGGAAAAGGCCGTCCTGGCCATGCAGACCATCGCCGAGAAGATCGTCATCGTGCAGGAGATCGCCCGCCAGACCGATCTGCTGGCCCTGAACGCGGCGGTCGAGGCCGCCCGGGCCGGCGAGCATGGCAAGGGATTCGCCGTGGTGGCGTCCGAGGTGCGCAAACTGGCGGAGCGCAGCCAGGCGGCCGCCACCGAGATCAGCTCGCTGTCCACCGACACGGTGAAAAGCGCCCAGGACGCCGGCCAGATGCTGGCCAAGCTGGTGCCCGACATCAAGAAGACCGCCGATCTGATCGAGGAAATCTCGGCGGCCTGCCGCGAGCAGGACATCGGCGCCGACCAGATCAACCAGGCCATCCAGCAATTGGACACGGTGACCCAGCAAAATGCCGGCGCGTCCGAACAGATGGCGGCCACGTCCGAGGAACTGGCGGCCCAATCCGAGCAATTGCTGCAAAGCGTCGCCTTCTTCCGCATCGGCGGGGAGGTGACATCGGCGCCGGCTCCCCGTTCGCGGATCGCCACGGCCCATGCCCCCTCGGCCAAGTCCAGGGCGGCGAAGCCGGGCCTGGGCATGGCGGCGAAACCGTCGAAACCTCGCCAGGGCGACCATGGCCGCAAGGAGGGGGTGCGCCTTGACCTGATGAGCGGCTCGTCCGACCGCAGCGATGCCGAGTTCGAGCGCTTCTAGCCCCGACGCCGCCTGAACACGGAGACAGCCATGCCGGCCAAAGCCGCGATCGCCACCGTGGACAAGTTCGTGACCCTTGGCGTCGGCCAGGAGGTGTTCGCCATCGGCGTGGATGCGGTCCGCGAAATCCTGGACCTTCAGCCGGTGGCGGCCCTGCCCAACGCGCCGCCGTTCCTGATGGGTATCATCGACGTGCGCGGCGAGGCGGTGCCGGTCATCAGCCTGCGTCGCAAGCTGGGTCTGGCGGCCGACGTGTCCACCGCGCACAGCCGGGTTCTCGTCACCGAGGTGTCCATCGCCGATCGTCCGTTGCTGCTGGGGCTGGTGGCCGATCGCGTGTTCGAGGTGACCGAGCTTGACGAAAGCGGCATCGGCGCGCCGCCGGAAATCGGCACGCGCTGGCGGTCGGACTATATCCGCGCCATCGGCCGGCGCTTGGGCCGCTTCGTCATCATCTTCGATCTGGGCAAGCTGTTCAGCAGCGAGGAGGCGGCGTTGCTGTCCGAAGGGGAGGGGAACCCGGTGCCGGCGGAAGGAAGCATCCCATGAAGGGCGGCGGGACTGAATCATTCCAGCTTTCGCAGCGGGATTTCGAGAAAGTGGCCAATTTCGTCAACGGCCATGCCGGCATCCGCCTGCCGCCGGTCAAGAAGGCCATGGTCGAGGGAAGGTTGCGCCGCCGCGTGCGTGCCCTGGGGTTTGCCGATTTCCATACCTATTGTGCCTTCGTGTTCGAGGAAAACGGCCTGTCCAGCGAAGGCGATTTCATCATCGACGCCATCACCACCAACAAGACCGATTTCTTCCGCGAACCGGACCATTTCCGCTTCCTTGCCGACGTGGCGCTGCCCGAGCTGGCACAGGGCGAGCGCGTCGGTTTCACCGAACCGCTGCAGATGTGGAGCGCGGCCGCCTCGATCGGCGCCGAAGCCTATTCCCTTGCCATGGTGGCGGCGGATTTCGGGGCGCAGCGCCGCGGCTTCCGCTTTTCCGTCCTGGCGACCGACATCTGCACCGAGGTTCTGGAAAAGGCGGTGACCGCCGTCTATCCCCAAGACATGATCGCGCCCATCCCGGCGGCGATGCGCCAGCGCTACCTGCTGCGCTCGCGCGATCGTTCCCGCGCCGAGGTGCGGATCGTGCCGGAATTGCGCCAGCGCGTACAGTTCGCCCGCCAGAACCTCAACGACCCCGTCTATGCGGTGCCCAGGACCATGCATGTCGTGTTCTGCCGCAATGTATTGATCTATTTTGACAAATCAATGCAGGAAGCGGTGCTGTCGCGCATCTGTGAATGCTTGCTGCCGGGCGGCTATCTGTTTATCGGTCATTCTGAAACCATTGCCGGCTTGTCGCTGCCGCTGCGTCAGGTTGCGCCAACTATTTTTATTCGTCTATGAGGCAGGCCATGGCACGCAAGATCAAGGTCCTTATCGTTGACGACTCCGCCTCGGTCCGCCAGACCCTGACCGATATCCTGGGCAGCGACCCCGGCATCGAGGTGCTGGCCGCGGCTTCCGATCCGTTCGTGGCGGCGCGGCGCATTCAGGAAGAGGTGCCCGACGTGATCACGCTGGATGTCGAGATGCCGCGTATGGACGGCATCACCTTCCTGCGCAAGATCATGAGCCAGCACCCGTTGCCGGTGGTCATGTGTTCGTCCCTGACCGAGGAAGGGTCGGAAACCCTGATGCAGGCGCTGGAGGCGGGCGCGGTGGACGTCATCCTCAAGCCGCGCCTGGACACGCGCCAGCAATTGCTGGAAGCGGGCATGCGCATCTGCGACGTGGTCAAGGCCGCCGCCTCGGCCCGGCTGCGGAGCCGGGGCGAGCATCGGCGCGCCCTGCCGGAAAAGAAGCTGTCCGCCGATGCCATGATGCCGCCGCCCCGCCAGACCGGGGCGATGGCGCGCACCACCGAGATGGTGGTGTGCATGGGCGCCTCCACCGGGGGCACCGATTCGTTGCGCGAGGTGCTGGAGGCGTTGCCGCCGGACGCCCCGGGCATCGTCATTGTCCAGCACATGCCGGAAAAGTTCACCGCTGCCTTCGCCCGCCGCCTGGACGGGTTGTGCGCCATGGCCGTGAAGGAGGCCGAGGACGGCGACGCCATCCTGCGCGGCCGCGTGCTGATCGCGCCGGGCAACCTGCACACCCTGGTCCAGCGCAGCGGCGCCCGCTATCACGTGGCGGTCAAGGACGGCCCCCTGGTGTCGCGCCATCGCCCCTCGGTGGATGTGCTGTTCCGCTCGGCGGCGCA
>JAFAAW010000052.1 GCA_023426365.1 Pseudomonadota bacterium | reverse complement strand
GATGATGGCGATGACCGCAACGGTCAGCAGGAACTTGGTGAACATGGCCGCAAGTGTGGACCCCGCCCCCCGGCGTGGTCAATGGGCTTGCCCCCACGGCGCCCACGCCCGCTTCCGGCTTGCAGCGAATACGGCTATTGTGGGCGCGATTTTTCACAGATACTGTTCCACCCCAGATACAGCCCAGATCGAGGAACCATGAGCGCGAGCATCCGGTCCGGTTCGTCCTGCCTGCTGAAACTGGTGGGCCTTGCCATCATCCTGGCCGGCGTGAGCCTGGGCGGCGCGGCGCTGATGGCGGATGCGGACGCGTCCATCCAGGTTCTGATGGGAGTGATGGCCCTGGGCGGATTGCTGATCGCCTTGGGGGGCGGGGTGTTCCTGGCCGTCGGCGCCGTGGTCGGCCGGCGCAGGAAGGCCGCCGCGCCCGCCACGCTCAGCCCCGAACAGCAGCAATTGCGCGATTCACAGGAATTCCAGGCCACCCGATCCGATGCGGAGCGGGGCTAAGGCATTTCGCCCTCTGACGCGGTCAGGGCGAGAAATGCGGCAAACCCGCACGGTGCCTGAGCCGCCCCCGCAAGAGGGGCCATCGGCGGGCACCAGGGCTGTTTCCGCTTGGGCGGAAACGGCTCCGGATATCCTGGCCCTGGGGCCAGAGCCCGTGGAATGGCCATACGCTGCCAAAGCATACGCAAGCCACGACACGGGGAGACGGGGCGGCGGCTTGCACCGTATCGCGACAGATCGCCGCCGCCCCGATTTTCACATCACTCGTATTCAGCCGAGGTTTCGCCGCTCTTGCGGTCATACTTGATGATGATCTTCGACGTGGTGCACAGGTCGAACTCTTGCCATTCGGCGGTGTCCGAGTCGGCGTAGACCACCTTCAGATCCCACTTGCAGGTCTTGGCGGCGCGGCTGAAGCGGATTTGGACCGAGCGGCCGTTGGGCAATTGGTCTTCGCCCAAAACATCCTCTTCCCACTCATCGCTGTGGCTGGGAGCCACGTAGACCTGATCGATCGTGTAGCCGGTCTTGTTGACCAGATTGAAATCCTGCTTGCCCTGGGCCAAAGCCCCGGTGGCGACACCGGCGAACAGCGCGGCCAGCAATGCGATCTTGCGCAAAATTCCCCCTCCCTTTGCATAAACAGGGGCTGGGCCATCCCCAACCCCAGTGAATGCATGATAATCAATCCCCGACATATTCAAAAGTGGCGATCCAACTAATGCCATCCATACGCCCGATTTTTTTGATCGGGTCAAGATGATCAGCCGGACCAGTAAGGTCATGACCCGATGAAAATACACACCCGGGTCGTCCTCCAAAGATCAAAGGCGGCCGTAAGGAGCATTTTACTTGCCAATTACCCGGCCTGACGCCCGAGCAGCTTGGGCGACGGGCATCCGCGCGGCCCCAGTCCGCGCGGAGGCCGTTGGGGACGCCGCAAGCCCCCCCCAGCGACGCCTCTACACACGGGGGCGTTCTTGGCTCGCATCGAGGCCATTATGGAATTGTCGGTTGCGGCTTTGGACGGAACAGGACTGCCCGTTCACGCGTCCGATCAAAGGCCCCAGCGCCCCCAGGCCAGCCGTTCCTCGACCGCCGCCAGCAGATCGGGCGCCAATCCGCTGCGCGGCCCCAGAAGCCGCGCCCAGGGCGGACGCCGGCCGCCCACCAGCCGCAGCCGCACCTTGTCGCCGAAGCGGGCGCGCATGGTGCCGCGCAGATCCCCCAGCCCGTCCACCAGACCCAGGGTCAGCGCCTGCCGCCCGGTCCAGATGTCGCCGTTGAACAGGGCGCTTTCCTCGCCCACCAGCTTGCCGGCTCGGCGATCGCGCACCCAGTCCTTGAAACCGGCGTGGATGTCGGCCTGCAACGATTCCAGCCGCGCCACGTCTTCGGGCCGTTCCGGCATGAAGGGGTCCAGCATGCGCTTGCGTTCGCCCTGGGTGTGGACGCGGCGTTCAATGCCCAGGCGCTGCAACGCCTCGACAAAGCCGAACCCCGCCGACACCACGCCGATGGAGCCGACGATGGAGGCGGGATCGGCGTAGATCTCGTCCGCCGCCGCCGCCAGCCAATAGCCGCCCGACGCGGCCACATCCTCGACGAAGGCGACGACCGGCACCTTGCGTTCGGCGGCGTGGTCGCGGATGCGCTTGGCGATCAGCGCGCTTTGCACCGGCGAGCCGCCGGGCGAATTGACCACCAGCGCCACCGCCGCCAGCCGGCGCGGGGCGAAGGCCGAACGCAGCACGCCGGCCTGGTTGGCAAGGTTCAGCCCGCCGCGCACCATGCCGCCGCCGGCCGCGATCAGCCCCGCCAGCCGCACCACGCTGACCAGCGGCGGCGGGTTGGTGACGCGCTCGACCGCGTTCGAGAAGAAATCGCCGATATCCATGCCCCAAACATAAGCCCGGCACCGGCGCGCACAAGCATCCTTTCGGCCCAGGACGCCTAGAACAGCGCCGCCCCGTGGCGCAGGATGGCGTCGGCCTTGTCCGTGTAGCCGCCATCCGGATGGTGCAGCAGCAGGCCGGGCTGCACCTCCAGCGGCGTTTTCGCGTCCTTGCGGGCCGCCACCACCACGCGGGTGGCGGCCTTGCCGGCCTTGGGCCACAGCGGGAACACCCTGACCTCGCCCACCTTCAGCGGATGCAAGCCGGCCAGGATGTCGCCAAGGCGGTCGGCGCGGTGCACCACGAACAGGCGCCCCTTGGGCTTGAGGAAGCGCACCGCCTGTTTCAGCCATTGCGCCAGCTCCACCTCCTCCATGTGGCCGATCGCCTTGCTTTGGGCCGAGGGCGGGCGGATGGTGCCCGGCTCGTACCAGGGCGGATTGGTGATCACATGGTCGAAATGGTGATAGGGCGCGCCCTCGGGCGGTTCCGTCAGGCAGCCCGCGACCACCTGGAAACGCCCGGCAAAGCCGTTGGCCGCCGCGTTGGCGCGCGCCAGCCCGGCCAACCCGGGCTGCAATTCCAGCCCCACCGCCCGCACGCCCTCCACCCGCGCCAGCAGGCACAGCGATGCGGTGCCGACGCCGCAGCCCAGGTCCAGCACCGCCTCGCCCGCCCGCGCCGGCACGGCAGCGGCCAGGAACATGGGATCGGAGCCGGCGCGATAGCCGTCCTTCGGCTGGCGGATGACCAGACGGCCGCCAAGGAAATGGTCCTCGGTGGTGGCAAAATCCTCATCCGCAAGCATGATGGCTCCTCGAACACGGCAACGGTGGTGGATGTAAGCTTGACCGAGTTTCCGCCGCAACACTATGTTCGTGCGCGCGGACAGGGGTAAGTTCCGCATCGAAGGAGTGTGCGCAGTGGCAATCGTGGTGAGTCTGGACGACGAGCGGGGCAAGAAGGCCAAGAGCTTCGATACCTTGGTGTCCCTGGTCAAAGATGACCTGGAAAAGGTCAACCGCCAGATCGTCGATCGCATGCACAGCCCGGTCGAGCTGATCCCCCAACTGGCCGGCCACATCATCGCCGCCGGCGGCAAGCGGCTGCGGCCGGTGCTGACGCTGGCCTCGGCCCGGCTGGCCGGCCACACCGGCGAACGCCACATCAAGCTGGCCGCGTGCGTGGAATTCATCCACACCGCCACCTTGCTGCACGACGACGTGGTGGACGAATCCGAATTGCGGCGCGGCCAGGCCTCGGCCAATGCGCTGTTCGGCAACAAGCCCAGCGTGCTGGTGGGCGATTTCCTGTTCTCGCGCTCGTTCGAACTGATGGTCGAGGACGGATCGCTGCCGGTTCTGGCCATCCTGTCGCGCGCCTCGTCGGTCATCGCCGAGGGCGAGGTGCTGCAACTGATCACCGCCAACGACACCGAAACCAGCGAAGACGCCTATCTGGAAGTCATCCGCTCGAAGACCGCGGCGCTGTTCGCCGCCGCCTGCCGCATCGGCGCGGTGGTGGCCGACCGCCCCAAGGTCGAGGAAGACGCGCTGGATTCCTACGGCCTCAACCTTGGCATCGCCTTCCAGCTCATCGACGATGTGCTGGATTATTCCGCCAAGCAGGCGGTGCTGGGCAAGACCGTGGGCGACGATTTCCGCGAGGGCAAGATCACCCTGCCGATCATCCTGGCCTTCCGCCGCGGCGACGACGAGGAGCGCGAGTTCTGGCGCCGCACCGTCGAGCGCCTGGAACAGCAGGACGGCGACCTGGAGCACGCCATCGCCCTGATGGAAAAGCACGGCTCGCTGGATGACACCATCGAGCGCGCCCGCCATTACGGCAAGGTGGCCCGCGACGCGCTGGGCATCTTCCCCGATGGCCCGCTCAAGCAGGCCATGATCGAGGTCATCGATTTCTGCATCGACCGCGCCTACTGAGGCGTGATCAACCGCGCCTACTGAGGCGACGTCTTTCCAGGCGCGCCC
The DNA here is from genome assembly GCA_023426365.1 of Pseudomonadota bacterium. Classification (GTDB taxonomy): domain Bacteria; phylum Pseudomonadota; class Alphaproteobacteria; order Rhodospirillales; family Magnetospirillaceae; genus Magnetospirillum. The sequence goes on along the minus strand of JAFAAW010000052.1, from coordinate 77,663 downwards.
CCGGGACCCCCGGGGGCGCGCCTTTCGTTTGCGGGGCGCCGCGCGCGCTCAGTCCACCAGCACCCAATCGCCGTTGCGGATCTCGACCATGTGGAACGAGCCGAGGTCCAGGCCGAGATGGTCGCCGGCGCTCATGGTGAAGATGCCGCCGGTGCCGACCAGGCCGCGGGTGGTCTCGATGGCGTCGCGCACGGCGGCGCGGTCGGTGGTGCCCGCCCGGCGGATGGCATTCATCACGATGGCGAAGGCGTCATAGGCATGGCCGGCGAAATGGGTGACGTCCTGTTTCCAGCGCGCCTCGAACGCCGCCTTGAACGCCTGCGCCACCGGCTTTTGCGGATCGTCGGCCGGCAATTGGTCGGCCACCGTCAGCGCCATGGCCGGCAGACGCATGCCGTCGGCCGCCCCGCCCACCAGACGCAAGAACTCCTTGGACGCCACGCCGTGCGACTGGTAGACCGGCAGGGTCAGGCCCAGTTGACGGATGTTGCGGGTCACCACCGCCGGCCCCTGTCCGGTGCCGAACACGAACAGCGCCTCGACCGCCGCGTCTGAGCGGATGCGGGTCAGTTGCGGGGTGACGTCGGGGTCCTTGGGGCCATAGGTCTCGTCGGCCACCACCTGGATGCCCCAGGACGGCGCCAGCGCCAGCACCTGATCGCGGCCCGACCTGCCGAAGCCCACATTCTCGGACAGCAACGCCAGCCGGGTCAGCCCGCGGCGCTTGAGGTCGGCCAGCACCTTTTCCGCCCCCATGCGGTCGGTGTGGGGCACCTTGAAGGTCCATTTGCGCACCGGCTCGATGATGCCGACGCCGCCGCCCATGGACACATAGGGGACACCGGCGCGCTCGATCAGCGGCAGCACCACCATGCTGGTGGGGGTGCCCGAGCCGCCGATGATCAGGTCCACACCGTCATTGTCGATCAGCCGCTTGACCGCGCTCATGGCCCGGTCGGGGTCCGAGGCGTCGTCATAGCCGATCAGCCGGATGGGACGGCCCAGGATGCCGCCGTCGGCGTTGGTGCGCTCCACCAGCATCTCCAGCGCCTTCTTTTCCGGGTCGCCCATGAAGGCATAGGTGCCGGTGGTGGAATAGAACGCGCCCAGCCGGAATTCCCGCAATCCCTGCGCGCCTGCGGGTGCCGCCGTCAGTGCGGCCAGCAAAGAACAGAACATCCGGCGCGACAGCATGGCATCCCCTTTCCGGCCTGTGCGTGGTGCGGCTTTGTTTATGGCACGAACGGGCTACCCCGCAAACCCCGGCCACCTACCCTGCCCGCTGGCTTCCCACGGCGCCCGCTTTCGCCCTTCAATGACCCCGGTCCGATTTCGGAGACGCCGCCCATGCCCGTCTGCCTGCCCCGCCGCACCCTGGCGGCCGAGATCGTCGCATCGCTGCTGCTCAAGCTGCTGGCGCTGATCGCCATCGGTTTGCTGCTGTTCGGCCCCGACGACCGCCCCGAACCCTCGCCGCCGCCGCTGCTGCCGGGAGACAGGCCATGACCGAGATGGACGTGGTGCAGCTTTCGCGGCTGCAATTCGCGTTGACCGCCATGTACCACTTCCTGTTCGTGCCGCTGACGCTGGGCCTGTCGTGGCTGTTGGCGATCATGGAAAGCGTGTGGGTGATGACCGGCCGCACCGTGTGGCGCGACATGACCAAGTTCTGGGGGAAGCTGTTCGGCATCAACTTCGCCATGGGAGTGGCCACCGGCATCACCATGGAGTTCCAGTTCGGCACCAACTGGGCCTATTACAGCCATTTCGTCGGCGACATCTTCGGCGCGCCGCTGGCGCTCGAGGGGCTGACCGCGTTCTTTCTGGAAAGCACCTTCGTCGGCCTGTTCTTCTTCGGCTGGGAAAGGCTGCGGCCGATCACCCATCTGGCGGTGACCTGGGCGGTGGCGCTGGGGTCGTCGCTGTCGGCGCTGTGGATCCTGATCGCCAACGGCTGGATGCAGAACCCGGTGGGCTCGGGCTTCAACCCCGTCACCATGCGCATGGAGCTGACCAGCCTGGGCGAGGTGATCTTCAATCCGGTGGCCCAGGCCAAGTTCGTGCACACCGTCAGCGGCGGCTATGTGACCGGCGCCATGTTCGTGCTGTCCATCAGCGCATGGTTCCTGCTGCGCGGGCGGCATGTGGACTTCGCCAAGCGGTCGTTTGCCGTCGCCGCCGCCTTCGGCATGGCGGCGTCGCTGTCGTCGGTGGTGCTGGGGGACGAATCGGGCTATGTGGCCGGGCGGCACCAGGAGATGAAGATCGCCGCCCTCGAGGCCATGTGGGAAACCGAGGAGGCCCCCGCCGCCTTCACCCTGTTCGGCCTTCCCGACCAGGAAACCATGACCACCCGCGCCGCCATCCAGATCCCGTGGGCGCTGGGCCTGATCGCGACCCGTTCGGTCAGCGAGGAACTGCCCGGCATCCGCGAACTGGTGGCCGAGAACGAGATGCGCGTGCGCACCGGCATCGTCGCCCTGGACGCCCTGGAACGGGTGCGCGCCAACCCCGAGGACATCGCCGCCCGGCTGGTGCTGGAACGCCATGCCGGCGACCTGGGCTACGGGCTGTTGCTGCGCCGCTATGTGGACGACCCGCGCACCGCCACCGAGGAGCAGATCCGCGCCGCCGCCCTTGACACCGTGCCCGGCGTCGCGCCGCTGTTCTGGAGCTTCCGCGGCATGGTGGCGTGCGGGTTCTGGTTCATCACGCTGTTCGCGCTTTGCCTGTGGACCAGCACGGTGCGCCGTTTCGACCGCCGCTGGCTGCTGCGGCTGGCGCTGCTGAGCCTGCCCCTGCCCTGGATCGCCAACGAGCTGGGCTGGTTCGTCGCCGAATACGGCCGCCAGCCGTGGACCATCGACGGCGTGCTGCCCACCTTCCTGTCGGCCTCGTCCATCAGCACCACCCAGGTGTGGACCTCGCTGACAGCCTTCGTGGTGTTCTATTCCGCGCTTTTGGTGATCGACCTTTACCTGCTGGTCAAGTACGCCCGCAAGGGGCCGGCGCTCACGCCCGAGCCGCCGGCGAGTGCGGCGCGGCGCGCCAGCGCCGAAGCCCTGGTGGCAGAGGAGTAAGGCGATGGTGATCCCGCTGGACTACGAAACCCTGCGGCTGGCGTGGTGGCTGTTGCTGGGGCTGGTGCTGATCGGCTTTGCCGTGATGGACGGCTTCGACATGGGCGTGGCCATGCTGTTGCCGGTGGTGGCGCGCGACGACACCGAACGGCGCATCGTCATCAATTCCATCGGCCCGGTGTGGGACGGCAACCAGGTGTGGCTGATTCTGGGCGGCGGCGCCGCCTTCGCCGCCTGGCCGCCGCTTTACGCCACCGCCTTTTCCGCCTTCTACATCCCGCTGCTGCTGGTGCTGGCGGCGCTGATCCTGCGCCCGGTCGGCTTCGATTTCCGCAACAAGGTGGAACATCGCCTGTGGCGCACGGTGTGGGACTGGGCGCTGTTCATCGGCGGGCTGGTGCCCACCCTGGTGTTCGGCATCGCCATGGGCAACCTGCTGGTGGGCGTGCCGTTCCAACTGACCCCGGAATTGCGGGTGATCTATGGCGAAGGCTTCCTAATCCACCTGCTGTCGCCGTTCCCGCTGCTGTGCGGGCTGGTGGCGGTGGCCATGTTGGTCATGCATGGCGGCACCTTTCTGGTGCTGAAAACCGAAGGCGAAATCGAGATGCGCGCCCGCCGCGCCGTGTGGTGGGGCGCGCTGGCGCTGGTGGTGCTGTTCGCGGTGGCCGGCTGGGTGGTGGCGACGCGGCTGGACGGCCATCTGATCGTCTCCAGCCTTGACGGCAACGGGCCGTCCAATCCGTTGCTCAAGGACGTGACGCTGGACCGCGGCGCCTGGCTGGCCAATTTCATCGCCGCGCCGTGGATGGCGCTGGCCCCCGCGCTGGGCTTGCTGGGCCCGGCGCTGGTGGTGGCGCTGGTGCGGCTGAACTATCCGGGCTGGGCCTTCGTGGCCAGCGCCGGGGCGGTGCTGGGGGTGGTCTCCACCGCCGGGCTGGCGCTGTTTCCGTTCATCCTGCCCAGTTCCAGCCATCCGTCCCATGGCCTGACGGTGTGGGATTCGTCATCCAGCCCGCTGACCCTGTTCATCATGCTGGTGGCGACCGTCGTGGTGCTGCCCATCGTCGCCAGCTACACCGTGTTCGTCTATCGGGTGCTGCGCGGCAAGGTCACCGCCGAACACATCGAAACCCACGGCCACCATCTGTACTGAGGAACACGGCCATGTGGTACTTCGCCTGGGTGCTGGGTGTGACGCTGGCGGCGCTTGCCGCCGTGCTGAACGGAATGTGGCTGGAGATGCACCTGGAGGACGAGGCCGCCCGCGCCCGAACGAACGTGCCCCCCGGCACGGGGGCGGCCCCCGAGCAGCCGGCGGTCAGGCCATCGCGCCAATGAACAGCATGGGCACGGCGATGATGGACACGCCGGCGGCGACGGCGCACAGGTCGAGGGTGAAGGCCTTGAGGAACTTGGACGGGGTCATCGGATGGTCCTTTCGGCTGTGGCGGTGTCGGGTTCACAGGTACCCCCGCCGCCATGGCCGGGTCCCGTGTCAAGGATGGGGCGCGCACACCCGCTTTTGCTCACGCAGCAACACCTGCACGTCGCCCATCAGCATCTCGGCCGCGAGCGCGCAGGAATCGCCCGCCTCGCAGCCGTGGCGCGCGGCGCATTGCCGCAAGCCGCTGAGAATGGCATGCCCGCTGGCCCATTCGCCGCGGTCCACATGATGGCCGGCCCGCGCAATGCGCGAGGAAAAGCACTCTGAAAAGGTAGGACCCATCACCGTTTCAATCAAAGGTGTTTTGTCGCCTGAATACATCATGCCCGGAGCGGGCAAGAAAATGCAATCGGGCTATGGCCCTATATTGTCCGCCAGAGCATCATTATTTGTAGTTAACTTGCGCGACACGTGTCGCTCTGTGACATCGTGTGACGACGCCTCGCGCCGTATGACGACGGCAAGGCCCAGCAGGCCCAGCGCGATGGCCAGCCCCAGCGCCACCGGCAACAGGTCCATGCGGTTCAGCACCAGCCAGCCCAGCACGGCGGCATAGGCCAGCACGGCGACCATCAGCAGGCTTTGGCGGGCGGTGACGATGGCGGCGGCCAAGACGGCGGCGACAGTGGTCAATACGATGAATTCCGCGCCCATCCGCACCTCCCTCGCGCACTTTCACCTGCAAGCGATGCTGCAATGCAATAGTACACGCCAAATACCCATATGTATTTTGGCACATTTTACTTACCCCAATTCAAGCCTGACGACATGGCCCTATACGAAGGAGGTTGGCGCCCCCGACCAACGAATAGGGCGACAGAAACAGCCGATAAAAAGAAACTAAGACGCGCGCGCAGGCAGGATGGTGGATTTGCAGGCCGCTCTGAGGCATTACTACGGTGCCACCCGCGCACCGCCCCACGGGCGGGCGCCATCGTCCGGTTCAAGCAGAAGAGTTGCACCCCCCGCCATGCTGACCCGCCGTTCCGTCCTTGCCGGCCTGTCCGGTGCCGCCACCCTGTCCGCCCTGCCCGCCCAGGCCCAATTCTCGCTCGGCAATCTGATCAACAGCGCGGCACAGGTGGTCGGCGCCTACACCGCCGGCGAGGGCGACGAGATCAAGATGGGCGAGAGCTTCTATCCGGATTACCTGAAAAAGTCGGGCGGAACCTATCCCAACCGCAACGCGCAGGAAGCCCTGCGCAAATTCTCCCAGCCCATCCTGGCCGCCGCCGACCGCAAGAACCTGCCATGGGAAGTCACCCTGGTGGACAACCCGCAGGTCAATGCCTGGGCGCTGCCCGGCGGCAAGATCGCCGTGAATTCCGAATTGGTGCGCCAGTGCGCCCATCCCGACGAACTGGCCAGCGTGATCGCCCACGAAGTGGGTCATGCCGATCGCGGCCATTCGCTGTCGCAGATCCGCAATCAGGCGCTGGTCACCTCGGTCGGCGGTCTGGGCAAGGAAGCCCTGTCGGGTTGGCTGGGCGGCGGCGCGCTGGGCGGGGAGGTGCTGACCGCGCTGGAGGGGCCGCTTTACGCCATGATCCTGACCGGCTATTCGCGTGCCCATGAATTCGAAGCCGACGCCCACATCCTGCGCATCTTCCAGCAGACCGGCAACGACCCCGCCCGCGCCGACGATTTCTTCCAGACCCTGCTGCGGCTGAACCCGGAATCGTCGTCCGCCACCACCTCGCTGTTCTCGACCCATCCCGGCACGCGCGAACGCATCGCCAGGCTGGAGGAAGGGGCGCGCACCCTGCAGCCCACCCGCACCCCTTCGGTGGCGGGCTGGGACGAACTCAAGGAGTTGTTCCCGACGCCCAAGGCGTAAGCCGGCATAGCCCCCGTCAGGCGCGGCGGCGCGGGCTGAGCGCGCCCAGGCGCACGGCCGCGGCGACAAGGCGGAATACGCCTTCAAGCCGGCCGAGCGCCAGTTCCTGTTCCAGCCCCTGGGGCGCAAGCTGCGGGCGCAGGCGGGCCAGATGGCGGGCCAGCGCCCGGCCGGTCATGTGCCTGAGCGGCACATCGGGCACCGCGCGCACGCCGAAGGCATCCTCCACCGCCGCAAGGTGGGCAAGCACATAGGCCCGGTCTTCGGGGCACAGGGGCACTAGCCGGTCGGCGGCCTCGCGGGCCAGCCGTTCGAAGCGGATGTCGTGAATAACGCCCATTGGTCACGTCTCGAAAGAACCCTTGCTTAGATAGGAAAGGGCGAGAGCCGGGAAAAGGGGCGGATAATCCGGGGCCGCGTTGCGGTTCCGCCAGGGCGGGGTCGCGCGCGGCATCGGTGATTTTTTCCGCCGGGGAAACACAGTTTTGCCCAACCGGCCCCTTCCCCAGCGGTTGGGAAGTGTGAACAATCCCCGCCAAACCCTGTGTGCGCCGCCAAGGAGCCTGCCATGCCCCGTCTGTTCACCCCCATCGTCCTGGCCGGCCAAAGCCTGCCCAACCGCGTGGCGGTGGCCCCCATGTGCCAGTACAGCGCGGTGGACGGCCGTGCCCAGCCCTGGCATCTGCAGCATTACGGCGCCCTGGCCGCGTCGGGTCCCGGCATGATCGTGCTGGAGGCCACCGGCGTCACCCCCGAGGGGCGCATCAGCCCCCATTGCCTGGGCCTGTACGACGACGCCACCGAGGCGGCGCTAGCCGATCTGGTCGCCAAGCTCAAGACCTTCGGCGACAGCCGCATCGCCATCCAGTTGGGCCATTCGGGGCGCAAGGGCGCCTCGGACGCGCCGTGGAACGGCGGCGGCCCTACGGGGGCGTGGACCACGCTGGCACCGTCGGCCATCGCCTTCGACGACGGCTGGCCGACGCCGCAGGCGCTGGACGAGGCCGGGCTGGAACGGCTGCGCGCCGCGTTCGCCGATGCCGCCCGCCGCGCGCTCCGGGCCGGCTTTGACGCCATCGAGGTGCATTCCGCCCACGGCTATCTGCTGCACGAATTCCTGTCGCCGCTGTCCAACCAGCGCACCGACGCTTACGGCGGCAGCCTGGAAAACCGCATGCGCTTCCCGCTCGAGGTCATCCGCGCCATGCGCGCCGTGTGGCCCAAGGACAAGCCGCTGGGCATCCGCATCAGCGCCACCGACTGGACCGAAGGCGGCTTCACCCCTGACGAAGCCTGCATCTATGCCAAGGAATTCGCCGCCGCCGGGATCGATTACGTCTGCGTGTCGTCGGGGGGCGTGGTGGCCAAGGCCGACATTCCGGTGGGGCCGGGCTATCAGGTTGATCTGGCCGCGGCGGTGCGCAAGGCGTGCGGCCTGCCGGTGCGCGCCGTCGGCCTGATCGCCACGCCGGAACAGGCGGAAAGCGTGCTGATCGAAGGCCGCGCCGACATGATCGCCATCGGCCGCGGCTTCCTCGACAATCCGCGCTGGGTGTGGCACGCCGCCGAACGCCTGGGCGCCGATATCCCCTATGTCAACCAGTACCGCTTCGCCAACGGCCGCTATTGGCCCGGCGCCAATCTGGCGCGCCCCAAGGCGGCGGCGGAGTAAGGGGTTTCGACACGGATCAATGCGGAGAGAGACGGACGCCAAGTCCGCTCATCCGTGGCGATCCGCGTCCCTCCGTGCCAGTGAAACAACCCGGTCCACCGCCGCCGCCACCTCGGGCGACAGGCCGGTGCCGGGGGCGAAATCCCGCCCCTCCACCCCGATCACTGTCAGGCGCGGCGGCAGGCGGCCCAGCCGGCGGGCCATTTCCACCGCCTCGGCCAGTCCGAACAGGTGGCTGCTTTTGGGGAACAGGGCGGCGGGCAGCGTTTCCGCCACCGCATCCCAGCGGCGCACGGTACCGGGTGCCGCGCCCGAGCGGGTGGCATCCACCACCACCACCACGTCGAAACCGTCCCAGCGCGCCATGAGGTCGGTGCCCTCGCCATGATGGGCCAGGGCGGTCAGTCCGGGCAGGTGGAGCGCGGCCAGCCGCTCCGCCACCAGCGGGCCGATCCCGTCATCGCCCCGAAAGGGGTGGCCGATGCCGAGAACCAGCGCGCTGGTCATGCGTTGTCGGCGAACCAGCGGGCGAAGAAGGTGTCGTCGCCCTCGGCCCGCAGATTACGGGTGGGGCGGCCGTCGTCGTCGATCAATTCCATGTCGCGCAGCCAGCGCACGATCTTGCGGAAATGCGAGACGTTTTGCAGGTTGGCGCCGCCTTCCATCCAGTTCTGTTCGAGAAAGGCCAGGATGGCGGGCTGCCCCAACTCGGCCTCCCACAAGATGCCCAGCAACGAGCACAGCGCCTCCTCCACGTCGCGTTCGGGGCAGAACAGGGTCTGCACCGCGTCCGCCTCCTCGCGCTTGCCGCTTTCGGGGCCGCAGCCCAGGCCGAAATCCAGCACGGCGCGCCGTTCGGGCGCGGCCAACTGGTAGTGGGCCACCTCGTGGATCAGGACGCTGGGTTCCATGCGGATGGCCACGTTGGCGCCATCCCAGGTGAAGTGGGTCTTGGGGTCCACGTCCAGGATGCCGAAGCCGAACTGGCGGCACAGCTCGACCCCGTCGGCATGGTGGCGCGGATCGGTGGACAGCGTCATCAGGTCGCCGTCGGGGATCAGCGCGGTGACGCGGTCGAACACCTTGAGCGCCAGGGCGTCGTCGGCCAGCGCCGCGCGAAACTCGGGCAGCAACGGGCGCAGGGAATCGTGATCAACGGGTGTCAGCATCATGATGGCCGCGTTTTAGCGCCAAAGCCCGCCCGCCGCCAACGAGAAACAATCCAAACCCGCTTTGCGTTCATTCCATGCCATGACCGCGCCCACGCCGCCCCCCGTGCCCCGCGACCCGGTGGTCGCCCCGTCGAAACCACGCCTGTTCAAGGTGCTGGGACCGGGCCTGATCACGGGGGCGTCCGACGACGACCCCAGCGGCATCGCCACCTACAGCCAGGCCGGCGCGCAATTCGGATACGGACTGGCATGGACCTTGGTGCTGTCCTATCCGCTGATGGTGGCGGTCCAGGACATCAGCGCCCGCATCGGCCGGGGCAGCGGCGCCGGCATCGCCGGCAACATGCGCAAGTTCTATCCGCCCTGGCTGGTCAAAAGCATCGTGCCGCTGCTGTTGGTCGCCAACGTCATCAATATCGGCGCCAACCTGTCGGCCATGGCCGAGGCGGTGCGGCTGCTGGCGCCCGCTCTGCCCCACTTCGTCGGCGTCGCGCTGTTCGGCGCCATCTGCATCGCCTTGCAGGTTCTGATGAAATACACCCGCTACGTGGCGGTGCTGAAATGGCTGACGCTCGCGCTGTTCGCCTATTTCGGCACAGCGCTGGCGGCGCCGGTGGACTGGCCGGCGCTGGTGCACGGGATGGTCTGGCCGATCCTGCACTGGCACGGCGACACCGCCACCACCATCACCGCCGTGTTCGGCACCACCATCAGCCCCTACCTGTTCTTTTGGCAGGCATCGCAGGAAGCCGAGGACATGCGCGAGCATCCGCGCCGCGAACCCTTGATCCACGCGCCGGAACAGGCCGCCTCGGCCCTGTCCCGCATCCGGCTCGACACCCTGGTGGGCATGGGGTTTTCCAATCTGGTGGCGCTGGCGATCATGGTCACCGCCGCCGCCACCCTGAACGCCCACGGCATCACCCAAGTGGACAGCGCCGCCCGTGCCGCCGAGGCCCTGCGCCCGGTGGCGGGCGAGCTGGCCTTTGCCCTGTTCGCGCTGGGCATCATCGGCACCGGCCTGCTGGCGGTGCCGGTGCTGGCCGGCTCGGCCGCCTATGCCATCGGCGAGGCGCGGCGCTGGCGGGTGGGGCTGGGCCGCGAGCCGGGCGAGGCCAAGGCGTTCTATGCCACCGTCGCCATCGCCACCGGCCTTGGCATCGCGCTGAACCTGGCCCAGGTGGACCCCATCCGCGCCCTGTTCTGGAGCGCGGTGATCAACGGCGTCGCCGCCGTGCCGGTGATGATCTGCATGATGCTGATGGCGACGCGTCGCCGCGTGATGGGACCGGGCGTGGTGTCGCGCCCGCTGCTGGCCGTCGGCTGGCTGGCCACCCTGCTGATGAGCGCGTCGGCGGTGGGCATGCTGTTCTGAATGCAACGACCGCGTCTCAGCCGCGATCCATCTCCAGCTTCAGGAAATGGGTGGCGCAACTGATGCAGGGGTCGTAATTGCGGATGGCCTGTTCCGCCCGCCATTTGATGACGTCGTCGGGCTGGTCCAGATTGGCCTGCACCACCTGGGCCAGGTCCAGTTCGATCACCTTCTGGTTCTGGGCGGTGGGCGGCACGATGCGGGCGTCCAGCACCGCGCCGCTTTTGTCGATGCGATAGCGGTGATAGCACAGGCCGCGCGGCGCCTCGGTGCAGCCGTGGCCTTCGCCGGCGCGGATGTCCGCCTCGACGAAGGGGGCGTCCGGCTCGTGGTAGTCGCGCACCAGCGCCAAGGCATCCTCGCACGCCTGCACCAGTTCCACCGCGCGCACCACGATGCTTTGGAACGGATTGCGCACCACTGCCCCCAGACCGGCCGCCGTGGCGGCGGCCCGCGCGGTGGCGGACAGCTTGTCGTAATTGAGGTTGTAGCGGGCCAGCGGCCCCACATGATGGGCGCTGCCGTTGCGGGCAAAGCCGTGCAACGCGTTGGACCACGGCACGTGCTCTTCGTCCACATGATCCAGGAAGGCGGAAGCCGGCACGTCCAGCCCCTGCGACGTCACCAGGCGGCCTTCGTGGATGGCGTATTCGTCGGGGTGGCGCAGCGCCATGAAATTATAGTCCTGGCGGATGTCGGGAAAATCGAAGCCGCCGACCAGCGCCACCGTGGCGACCGAGGTTTCCACCGCCCATTCCAGATCGTCGGCCAGCGCCCGGATGGCCTGGCGCGACGGCGCCTTGTAGAAGCCGCCGACCCTGAGATTGACCGGGTGGATGGCCCGCCCGCCGCCGATCACCTCGAGGATGGCGTTGCCGATCTTCTTGAGCCGGAGCGCCTTTTCCACCAGACCGCGATCGATTGCGGCAAGTTCCAGGGCGTCGGCCAGCCCCAGGAAATCGGGCGCGTGCAGCATGTAGACGTGCAGCGCGTGGCTTTCGATCCACTCGCCGCAATAGACCAGCCGGCGCAGGTCGCGGATGGGTTTGGGCACGCGCAGGCCCAGGATGTCCTCCATGGCCTGGGTCGCCCCCATGATGTAGGCGATGGGGCAGATGCCGCAGATGCGCGCGGTGATGTCGGGCACCTCGCGGAAGTCGCGGCCCTTGAGGAACGCCTCGAAGAAGCGCGGCGGTTCGAAAATGCCGAAGTGCAGTTCCTTGACCTTGCCGTCGCGAATCTTCACCGACAGCGAGCCTTCGCCCTCGACCCTGGCCAGGGCCTCGACCTTGATGGTGCGGGTGTCAGCCATGATGGTCGCCCTCCTTGCGGAACGCGTCGGCATTGGCGTTGAAGCCGCGGAACAGCCGCTGGATCTCGGCGCGCGAACGCCCCTGGGCGGCGAAGGCCGCCGCCAGCGCTGCGGTGTTGGGCGTCTCCATCGGCCCGAAACAGCCATAGCAGCCGCGATTGACGCCCGGGCACAGGGTGCCGCAGCCGGCCTGCGTGACCGGCCCCAGGCATGGCTCGCCGGTGGCCACCATGCGGCACACCACGCCGTTTGCCTTGCATTCCATGCACTCGGAATGGCGCGGGATGTTGGGGCGGCGGCCGTTCAGGAAGGCGCCCAGCACCTCCAGCAACTGATGCTTGTTGATCGGGCATCCGCGCAGTTCGAAATCCACCGACACATGGTCGGACACGGCGGTCGAGGTGGTCAGCGTGTCGATGAATTCCGGCCGCGCATAGACCTTGCGGACGAACTCCTTGACGCTGGCGAAGTTCCTGAGCGCCTGGATGCCGCCGGCGGTGGCGCAGGCGCCGATGGTGATCAGCGTCCGCGACAGGCGCCGCACCTCGCGGATGGCCGCGACGTCGTGCGGCGTGGTGATCGAGCCTTCCACCAGCGCCACGTCATAGGGTCCTTTTTCCACCTTGCGGGTGGCCTCCAGGAAATAGCTGATGCGCACCTCGCCCGCCAGGGCCAGCAACTCGTCCTCGCAATCGAGCAAGGTGAGCTGGCAGCCGTCGCAGGACGAGAACTTGAACACGGCCAGCTTGGGTTTCCTGCGCTCGGCCATGGCGGGCCTCCTACAGCTCGGAAACGCCGAACAAGTCGGCGATGCGGTCGAAGCGGAAGACGGGGCCGTCCTTGCACACGAAATGCGGCCCCCACTGGCAATGGCCGCACAGGCCGCAGCCGCACTTCATGTTGCGTTCCATGGACAGCCAGATGTGGTCGCGCCCCACGCCCCGCTTTTCCATGGCCTGGGCGCCATAGCGCATCATCACCTCGGGGCCGCAGACGAAGGCGGTGGTGAGCTGGGGGTCGAAGCCGCCCTTCAGCACCAGATTGGTGACCACGCCCACATTGCCGCTCCACCGGCCGGTGGCGCGGTCCACGGTGACCAGCACGTCCATGTCGAACCGCCCGCGCCAGCGTTCCAGCTCTTTCCTGTAAAGGATGTCCTCGGGCGTGCGGGCGCCGTACAGCACCATGACCCGGCCGAAGCGTTCGCGGTTGGCCAGGGCGTGATAGATGGCCGGACGAAGGGGCGCGAGGCCGACGCCGCCGGCCACGAAGATCAGGTCGCGGCCATAGGCGGCCTCGACCGGCCAGGCGGTGCCGAAGGGGCCGCGCACGCCGATGCAATCGCCCGCCTTGAGCGCATTGAGCGCCTGGCTGACCGGCCCGACGGCGCGGGTGGTGTGCACCAGACGGCCGCGATCGCCGGGATCGCCCGAGATGGAGATGGGGATTTCGCCCACCCCGAACACGTAGAGCATGTTGAACTGGCCGGGCCGGAAGACGAATTCCCAGCCGTCCTCGGCCGCCAGTTCCATGGTGAAGGTGTCCGACAGCTCGCGCCGCACCTTTTCCACCCGGAACAGGCGCGGCATCATGGGATCGCCGATCCCGGCGGCGGCAATCGGCACCGTCATGGCGATTTCGCCTTTTTCTTGGCGGGCTTGTCGGGCTTGGCCAGCTTCAGTGCCGCCTTGGCATCCTCGACCGCCGCCAGCGGCGAGCGGTTGCGGCCCTTCGACCCCTTGAGCGCCTTTGCCACCTTCACCTTGGCCTTTTTCTCGTGGTCGGCCTGTTCCCTGGGCGCCATGGCGGGACCGTAGAGGTCAAGCATCTGCAGGCGCGCCGCCGACAGCCGGTGGGCCATGACCGGGACGAAGCGGCGCAGGACGGCAAAGCCCAGCGCCGGATTGGCCTCCATGGATTTCCGCAGGCAGGCGGCGTCGAAGGACAGCGCGCGCACCGTGGTCTGGGCGCGGGCGCCAAAGGCGGCGCGATGGGGTGGCACCAGCCACGACCACCCCAGGACGTCGCCGCCGCCCAGGGTTTCCAGAACGATCGGCTTGCGCACGGGGGCGTCCACCTCAACCGCCACCCGTCCTTCGCGGATCAGATAAAACTTGCGCGCCTCGGCCCCCTCGCGCAGCAGGTGCTCGCCGGCGACGAAGCGTTCGTTGGCGGCACAGCACACCAGCGCGGCGCGCAGGTCCGGCTCCATGTCGCGCAGAAAGGGGTGTTCGTCGATGAGGTGGCCCAGATCCTGCGGCTTGACCATGTCAGTCCCTCCCCTGTTCCTTGGCCGCCCGGCCGGCGGCGATGGCGGCCACCTCGGCGGTGATGTCGATCCCCACCGGGCACCAGGTGATGCACCGGCCGCAGCCGACGCAGCCGGACATGCCGAACTGGTCGTGCCAGGTGGACAGCTTGTGGGTGATCCACTGGCGATAGCGCGAGCGGGTTTCCGTGCGCACCGCGCCGCCGTGGATATACGAGAACTCGACCGAAAAGCACGAATCCCACTTGCGCCAGCGTTCGGCCTGCTCGCCACGCAGGTCGGTGACGTCCTCGACCGTGGTGCAGAAACAGGTGGGGCATACCATGGTGCAATTGCCGCACGCCATGCAGCGTGCCGCCACGTCATCCCAGCGCGGATGGTCGGGCATGGTCTGCAAGGCGGCGGCGGTGTCGCGATCCATGCCGCGGGTCTGGCCGGCGCGCGCGGCCTTGCGCAAGGCGGCCGCCGACCTGAGATCGGCATTGGCCGGCGCCTGGGACGGCAGTGCCGCCAGCACCTCGCGCCCCCGCTCGCTGGCGGCGTCGGCCAGGAAGCGCTGGCCCTTCAGTTCCAGCAGGCGGATGTCGTGGCCGGCCGTCACCTCGGGGCCGGTGCCCATGGCGGCGCAAAAGCAGGTGCCCCCCGCCTCGCCGCATTCCACCGCCACCACGAAGGCGACCGACAGGCGCGACAGATAGCCGGGATCGGGATAGCTCTTGTCACCGAACACCCGGGACTGGACGGCGATGGCCGCCAGTTCGCAGGCCCGCACGCCGATGAACGCCATGGGCGGCGGTTCGGGCGGCGGCGGTTCGATGGCAAAGGCGGCGCCGGTGCGGCGCGCCGCGAACAGGCGCTGGCGCGGCGGATACAAGAACCGCTTCCACCCCTGGGGCGCCACCGTATAGCCGAACAGCGCGTCGTCGCCGCGCCTGCGCAGGCGATAGCGCCCGCCCGCCTGTTCGTCGCCCATGCCGGCCGGCAGATCGGCCACGGTGTCGATGCCGTCATAGACCACGGCGTCATCGGCGACGCGCGGGCCGATCACCTGATAGCCCCGTGCCCGCAACGCGGCGATCAGGCGGGCAAGGCCGTCGGCATCCAGGACGACCGGCGAACCGTTGGCGGCGTCAACCTCGGGCATCGCACCCCCCCTTGTTTCAGTAAGGGATGAAATAGCCTACACCCGGCGGACCACGCTGCCAACGACCGACTTGGCCCTGATCTTTGGTCGTACCAAGTATTTTCGGTCAATACTTTCCCATGAAAAGACAAAGCCCGGCCGCAGGGCAAATGAGAATCCCGGCACCGGGCACGGAGCCGCCCCTGTCGCAAAATTGAAATACTCTTCGCTCCACTTCCGCGCGGAACTTTGTCACCATGGGCGCGAACGGGGCGACACAAGGGAATCGGATGAGGCTGCACAAGGCCACCCGCTGCGCCGTCTTCGCCATCGCCGAACTGGCGGCCGATCCCGGCCGGGCCATCTCGGCCGGCGAGATCGCCGCCAAGTATGGATTGTCGCTCAACCATCTGGCCAAGGTGCTGACCGAACTCAGCCGCTCCGGCCTGATCGAGGCCGTCCGCGGGGCCGGCGGCGGCTATCGCTTCGTGGGCGACGCCCACCGCACCACGCTGCTGGACGTGATCGGGCTGTTCGAGCCGGTGGAGACCGAACCCGCCGCCGCCACCAAGGAGGCCGCCGCCCTGACCCGCCTGCTGGACGGGATGGAGGAACGCGCCCGCGCCCCCTTCCTGGCGGTCACCATCGAGGACATGCTGCGGCTGGCGGGGCGCTAGCGCATTGTCCGCCCTGACGTAATCAGGCCGGGAAAGGCGACCAGCCCGCGCGGCGCCTGAGCGAACCCCGCAGGGGGTGCCAGGGTCAGGCCTAGAGATGGTTCCGCATGAACGGAAACAGCTCTAGGGCCGGGGTGAAGCTGGATTACAGCCCGCGAATCCAGGCCGGGCGCAGGCCGCGCTCGCCGGTCATGGCCTGTTCGATCTGGGCCAGCACCTTGGCCCTGTCCTTGGGCAGGGTGCCGGCCAACGGCAGCGCGTTGCTGGCGTGGTTGCTGCGGAAGATGACCGGGCTGGGCGGGCTCAAGCGCTCCACCAGCCGATGCAGCTCCTCCAGCACGCCATGGTCGTCCTGCCACTGGAACGCCTCGCCGAAGCGCTCGAAGAAGCGCGGCGCCACCTCGGCCTCCAGCCCCAGTTGCAGGGTGGACAGATAAGTCACCGGCACGCGGTTGATCAGATCGGCGGTGGCGTCGATGTGCTCTTGCCAATGGGCCTTGCCGCCCAGGCCGGTGATCACCGTGGCCGAGACCTTCAGCCCGCCCTGGGCCGCGCGGGCCAGGCCCTGTTCCATCACCTTGGCCGTGCCCTTGGCGATCTTTTTCAGGATCAGGTCGGACCCGCTTTCGATGCCCACATAGACCAGCGACAGCTTGGCCGCCTTGAGCGCCTGGATTTCCTCGACGCTTTTCTTGAGCAGATTGAACGGCGTGGCATAGGCCGACACCCGGGTCAGGCCGGGAAAGCACTGCCTGAGCTTGTCGCAGATGGCGGCCAGAACGTCGGTGGGCAGGCCATAGGCGTCGCCGTCGGCCAGGAACACCCGGGTGGCGTCGGGCCAGAGGCGCGCGGCCTGTTCAATATCGGCGAACACGGCGTCCAGCGGCCGTTCCACGTACTGCTTGACCTTGTACATGGAGCAGAAGGTGCAATTGTTGAAACCGCAGCCCAACGTCGCCTGGATGATCAGGTTGTCGCCTTCGCTCGGCGGCCGCCACAGGGGAAAATCGTAATTCATGCCCTGTAAGGTAGCGGCACGCTATCGTCCCCTCAAGCCCGCCATGCGGGGCCGCGCTTCCTCGGGCCGGTCGGCGCCCAGGCGCGAAACGTCCAGATGCAGCGCCGGCGGACGGGCCTCCTCCACCACATGGACGTGGAAGCACACCTGGCACCAGGCGAACATGGCGAATTCGTCGGAACGGGTCAGATGGTCGGTTTCCTGACCGCAATATGGGCACGCGCGCCTGTGCTGCATGATCGCCCCCCGGACCCGTCGTGCGGCCCCCGCGATGGTGACGGCGCCAACCTGCGCCGACCCAAACCACAAGGTGAGTATACCCAGGCGCAACACGCACATCACGCGCGCATCGGTATGGAAAGGCACGCCGTATGGCGGGTGCCATCCGGCCGGCATGCCCGACAGGACGACCGACAGCCGGACGATGGTCATACCCTCCGGCTGTCGGTTTGGGACCAGCCCCCTAATCGTGCTCGCCCCGATATTCGGGCAGTTGCGACAGCTCCTGGTCGCTGATGTTGAGCGTCAACTGGTCGGCCTTCATGGAAACGTCGCTCCACGGCACCGCCCGGTGCTTGCCCTTGATATCGACCACCAGCGCCTGGACGCGCCCGTCCTGGCCGATCAGCACGTCCTTGACCTTGCCCACGTCCTTGCCCTGGGCGTTGACGGCCTTTTTGTCGATGACGTGATGGGCATCCGACGACAATTGGGCGCGCTGCTGGGCGGCCTGCTGTCCCGGCTGCTGTTGCGACTGTTCCTGCTGGCGTTCCTGCGCGGCCAGGGTGGCGGGCAGCGCCAGGGGCAGGATCGATGCGGCGACGAGTGCGAGGCGTTTCATGGGACCTCCCGATGCCATGTCTTGCCCTGGCATCAACCCCAAGACGACCGCCTTGTTCCTGGCGCCCGGCGATCCGCCCCCAGCGCGTGGGGACCGCTCAGTCCTGGCATTCGGGGCTGGGGTCGGGGCGGCGCTCGCGCATGGTGACCAATTCCTCGGCCGCCGTCGGGTGGATGCCGATGGTGGAGTCCAGTTGGGCCTTGGTCACCCCGCATTTCAGCGCGACCGCGAAGCCCTGCACCATTTCGGGGGCATCGGCCCCCACCACGTGCAGGCCCAGCACGCGGTCGGTGGCGCGTTCGACGATCAGCTTCATCATGGTGCGCTCGTCGCGGCCCGACAGCGTGTTGCGCATGGGCTTGAAGCGGGACAGGTAGACGTCGAGGCCGCAGCCGCACCGCTCGCGCGCCTGATCCTCGGTCAGCCCCACGGTGCCGATGGGCGGCATGGAGAACACGGCGGTGGGCACGTTGTCGTAATCGGGCTTGGTCGGGCGCTCCAGGTACAGGGTGTTGACCAGGGCGCGCGCCTCGGCCAGGGCCACCGGCGTCAGGTTCATGCGGTCGGTGACGTCGCCGATGGCCAGGATGGATTCGACGTTGGTGCGCGAGTATTCGTCCACCTCGACGGCGCCAGCCTTGTTCAGGCGAACGCCCGCCGCCTCCAGCCCCAGGCCGTCGGTGTTGGGGCGGCGGCCGGTGGCGTACATGACCAGATCGGTTTCCAGGGTCTCGTCGCCCGACAGGCGCAGCGAATAGCCGCCCGCCGCCTTCTCGATGGACTTGACGACCGTCTCGCAGCGCAGGTCCACGCCCTTCCTGGCCATCTCCTCGGCCAGGGCGGCGCGCACATCCTGGTCGAAGCCGCGCAGCACGGTGTCGCCGCGCAGGATCTGGGTGACCTTGACGCCCAGCGCGTTGAAGATGCCGGCGAATTCCACGGCGATGTAGCCGGCGCCGACGATCACCATGCGCGACGGCAATTGCATCAGGTCCAGCGCCTCGTTCGAGGTGATGGCATATTGGATGCCCGGCACCTCGGGCAGCGACGGGCGGCCGCCGGTGGCGATCAGGATGCGCTTGGCGGTATGGCGGGTGCCCGCCACCTCGACGGTGTGGGGATCGACCACCACGCCGCGCCCGGCCAGCAGGGTGACGCCGTTGTCCCGCAGGATGCGGTTATAGACGGCCTCGAGCCGGTGCAGTTCGGCATTCTTGGCGGCGATCAGGCGCGCCCAGTCGAACGAGACGGAGTCGAAGCTCCAGCCGAAGCCTTCGGCATCGGCGATGTCCTCGGCGAAATGGGCACCCTGGACCAGCAGTTTCTTGGGCACGCAGCCGCGCATGACGCAGGTGCCGCCGACGCGGGATTCCTCGACCACCGCCACCCGCTGGCCCAGTTGCGCCGCCAATCGCGAGGCGCGCACGCCGCCCGAACCGGCACCCAGGGTGATCAGGTCGAAATCATAGGTCATGGGGTCCTCCGCGTTGGCCGGCCCTAAAGGTAGCAACGCGGAGGCTCACATGAAAGGTCAACCCGCCGCGCGCTCGCGGCTGGACAGGCCCAGCTCGCGCTCCACATAGGCTTGCAGCTCGGCCACCGCCTCGTCCACCGTGCGGCCGGCGGTGCGCAGGCGCAGGCCGGGGGCCTCGGGCGCCTCGTAGGGGGCGGAGATGCCGGTGAAGTCGGGGATCTCGCCGGCGCGCGCCTTCTTGTACAGGCCCTTGGGATCGCGCCGTTCGCATTCCTCCAGCTCGGTGGCGACATGGATTTCGTGGAACGCCGCGGGATTGATGGCGCGCACCCGCTCGCGGTCGGCGCGATAGGGGCTGATGAACGAAGCGATCACCAGCATGCCGGCCTGGGCGAACAGATGGGTCACCTCGCCCACCCGGCGGATGTTCTCGGCCCGGTCGGCCTCGGAAAAGCCCAGATCCGCGTTCAGGCCGGTGCGCACGTTGTCGCCGTCCAGCACCGTCACCTGCCAGCCGCGCAGGAACAGGCGGCGTTCCAGTTCCATGGCGATGGTGGATTTGCCCGCGCCCGACAGGCCGGTCAGCCAGATCACCCCGCCCTGGTGCCCGTTGGCCCGCGCCCGGGCCTCCGGGGTGACCTTGTGTTCCACCTCGGTCAGGTTGGCGCTGTCGCCCACCGCGCTGGCGACGATGCCGCCGCCGACGATGTCGTAGCCCTGCACCAGCACGAAGCGGCCCAGGCGGGCATTGTCGGCAAAGGCGTCCACCGCCATGGGCGCGCGCGCGCGCAGCACGATTTCCGCCACCGCGTTGCGCGCCACCTCGACGCCGTCGTGGTTTTTCAGGTCCTCCACATCCACCACGCGCTCGATGGCCGCGACCTCGACCGGATATTCGGCGGTGGCCAGCTTGAGCTTGAGCCGCGAGGCCACCTTGAGCGGCTGGCGGCCCAGCCAGAACACGCGGGCGCGGATCGCATAGGCGATCTGCGGGCCGGCATCGCCCAGATGCGCGACCTGGCCGCGTTCGACGAAGATCGGCTCGTCCAGGGTCACGCCCACCGCCTGCCCGGCCCCGGCCGAGACGGAGGTGAGGTGGTCGCCGGCCCAATCCTCGATGCTGGCGACGTTGGCCGCCTTGCCACTGGGGGCGAAAACCAGCCGGTCGCCCACCTTGAGGCGGCCCGATTCGATGCGCCCGGCGATGATGCGGCGGGTATCGAACTTGTAGACGTCCTGCACCGGCAGGCGCAGGTCCAGGTCGGTGGCGGGTGCTGCGGTCTGGAAACCGTCCAGCGCATCGATGATGGTGGCCCCTCGATACCACGGGGCGGCGGCCGAGTTTTCGCGCACGTTGTCGCCGCCGCGCGCCGACACCGGGATGACATGGGTGGGGGTGACGCCGATGCCGGCCAGATAGGCGCGGATTTCCGCCTCCACCTCGCGGAAGCGTTCCTCGCGCCAGTCCACCATGTCCATCTTGTTGACCACCACCGCGATCTGGCTGAGACCCAGAAGGTGCAGCAGATAGCCATGGCGCCGGGTCTGCTCCTGCACACCTTCGGCCGCGTCCACGATCAGCAGCGCGGCCTCGGCCGAGGCGGCGCCGGTGATCATGTTCTTGAGAAATTCCTTGTGGCCGGGGGCGTCGATGATCAGCACCGGACGCTTGCCGGAATGGAAGCGAAGCTGCGAGGTGTCGATGGTGATGCCCTGGTCGCGCTCGGCCTGGAGGGCGTCCATCACGAAGGCCCATTCGAACGGCATGCCGCGCTTGTCGCACACTTCCTTGAGGTATTCGACCTTGCCTTCGGGCAGAGCGCCGGTCTCGTGCAGGATGCGGCCGACCAGGGTGGACTTGCCGTGATCCACATGGCCGACCACGACCATGCGCAAGGGGGCCTGGTCGTTGCGCAGCAACGCGTTGGCGTCCGTGCGGGCGATATTCCTGATGTCGCTCATGATGCGCTTTTCCACCCTTACATGTAGCCGGCGGCGCGCAGCCGCTCGAAGGCGTCCTCGGATTCCTTGTCCTGGGCGCGGCCTGCGCGCTCGGACGTCTTGGTGGTTTCCAGTTCCACGATGATCTCCTCGACGGTCGAGGCGTTGGATTCGATGGAGCCGGTGCACGGCGCGCAGCCGAGCGAGCGGTAGCGGCGGCCGTTCCTGGCGAAGTAAAGGTCCACCACCGGGATGCCCTCGCGGGCGATGTAGCGCCACACGTCCAGTTCGGTCCACGCCAGCAGCGGGTGGATGCGCAGGTGGGTGCCGGGCGCGAAATCGGTCTTGAACTGGCCCCAGAACTCGGGCGGCTGGTCCTTGAAGTCCCACTCGTTGGTTTCGTTGCGCGGGCTGAACACACGCTCCTTGGCGCGCGTGCCTTCCTCGTCGCGGCGGATGCCGGCGATCACGCCGGTGAAACCGTGTTCGGCCAGCAGCGCCTTGAGTCCCTCGGTCTTGAGCGCCGAGCAGCAATTGACGCGGCCCTGGGCCGGGCTCATGCCGGCGGCCAGCGCCTCCTTATTCTGACCGACGATCAGCGGCAGGTTCCATTCGCGCGCCACGCGGTCGCGGAACTCGATCATCTCGGGGATCTTGTAGCTGGTGTCCACATGCAGCACCGGAAACGGCACGTGGCCGAAAAAGGCCTTGCGCGCCAGCCACAGCATCACGTTGGAGTCCTTTCCGATCGACCACAGCATGGCGATCTTGTCGAGGCGGTTGAACGCCTCGCGGAAGATGTAGATCGACTCGCTCTCCAGGACATCAAGATCGTTCATAGTCATTGATCCTTGGCCCCCGGCAGGGGCGCGATGTGAATGCCGCATTCGGTCTTGGCGCTGCCGGCCCAGCGGCCGGCACGGGCGGGTTCGCCCGGCTTGGTGGGGCGGGTGCACGGCCAACAGCCGATCGAGCGATAGCCCTGCGCCACCAGCGGATGGCGCGGCAGGTTGCGGGCGACGAAATGGGCCTCGATCTGCTGTTCCGACCAATTGGCCAGCGGGCTGATCTTGACCACCCCGCCCGCCTGCTGGGCGGTCGGCAAGACGTCGCGCTCGAACCCATGGGCGCGTTTGCGGCCGTCGATCAGGGCGGCATAATCGGCCACCGCGCGCGCCAGCGGGCGCACCTTGCGCAGCTCGCAACAGCGGTCGGCGTCGCTTTGCCACAGCTCCTCGGCCGCCTTGCGGTCTTCCTCGGCCGGGCGCACGGCGATCACGTTGGACAGGCCCAGGGCCGCCACCAACTGGTCGCGATAGGCCAGGGTCTCGTCGAACAGCTCGCCGGTATCAAGGAAGATGACCGGCAGCGTGGGATCGACCCCCGCCACCAGGTCCAGCAGCACCGCCGATTCGGCGCCGAAGGACGAGGTGACCGCCAGCCGGCCGGGAAAGGCCGCGGCGGCGGCGGCGATCAGCGCGCTTCCCTCCAGCCGCGACAGGTGATCAAGGGTCATTCGCCCATCCCCAGGATGGCCGACAGGTCGCCCACGGCGGCCGGCGCGGCGGCGGCGGCCGGCGGGGCGTCGACCACCCGGGCCACGGTGTCGATCAGATAGGCCACCGCCTCGCGCAGCACGGGCAGCTCGCCCGTCCTGGCACCATCGGCGGCGGCAAAGGCCGCCAGAAGGTCGGCATCGCCGCCGAAGCCCCCGCGCACCGAGGCCAGGGCGGCCTCCAGCGTGGTGTCGTCGTCGGTGGGAATGGCCTGGGCATGCAGCGCGCGGCGGGCGGCGAACAGCACGGCGATGGCGCCGGCGGCGCGCGCCTCGTCCACCTGCCCGACGGCCAGGCGGCGGTCCAGGCTGATCAGGGCGTCGTCGGCCATGTCGGCGTAAAGGTCGTCCATGGCGAACGGCGCCGCGCATTCACCGCGCGTGGTCGGCGCGCCGGCGAACTCGTCGGCATCGCCCCAATCGATGAACACCGCCTCTGCCTGGGCGGGGTCCAGCGGCGCCAGCACCTCGTTGATGCCGGCCTTGCCCAGGCGCTCGGCCCAGTCGCGCACGCTTTCGCCCAGGGCACGCGACGGCGCATAGGCGGCGCGCAGCAGCGCCAGCGCCCGGTCGGCCAGCTTGGCGGGGATCATGGGGCCGGCCAGCCCGATGGCGCCGGTGCGGAAATCGCCGCCGAAATGCAGCTGGTAATGGGGCGCCGAACGGCCGTCGATCTTCTTGGCCATGCCGTGCAGGCCGAAATCCGCCACGTGATGCAGGCCGCACGAGTTCTGGCAGCCCGACACGTGCAGCGACAACCCCTTGGCGGCCGGGTCGGCATTGGCCTGGGCCAGCGCCTCGCGGGCGAAGGTCTGGGAATTGGTGATGCCGATGCGGCAGGTGGTGGTGCCGGGGCACGACACCACGTCGGGCACGTCCTCGGCAGAGGCCGGCACGTCAAAGCCGATGGCGCGGACGCCGGCGGTGACCAGCCCGACCTTGTCGGCCGCCACGCCCAGCAACGCCACGTTCTGGTCGCGGGTGATGCGCAATTCGCGCGCGCCGGCCTGTTCGGCGATGTCGGCCAGACGCTCCAACTGGGCGGACGAGACGATGCCCAGCGGCACCGACACCACCACCGCCTTGGACCCGTCATGGGAATCGACCACGCCCACCGGGGTGCGGGCGATCGCCGCCTGGGCGGCGGTGCGCCACTGGAAGCCCGGCCACGGGCGCTGGGGCAGGCCCTTGACGCGTTCGAACTCCTCGCGGAACAGGCTGACGAACTTCTCCTCGCCGAACCGCTTGACCACGAACTTGATGCGGGCCAGCGAACGGTCGCGGCGGTTGGAATATTTCTGGTGCAGGCGGGCGAACGCCTCGACCACGGTCGGCAGTTCGTCCTCGGTCACGAAGGGCAGCACCTCGACCGCCGGGCGGGGCTGGCCGCCCAGGCCGCCGCCGGCCAGCACGCGAAAGCCCTGTCGCCCGCCCTGCTCCACGGCGATGAAGCCCAGGTCGTGGATGGTGCTGGCGCCGCAATCGGTGGCGCAGCCCGACACCGTGAACTTGGCCTTGCGCGGCATGTGCTGGACCAGCGGATTGCGGATCCAGGCGCGGGCCAATTGTTCGGCGACACGGCCCGCATCCACCAGTTCGCGCGGGCAGGCGCCGGCCAGCGAACAGGCGTTCATGTTGCGCAGCGTGTTGCCGCAGGCTTCACGGGTGGTCACGCCGTTGGAATACAGGTATTCTAGAAGGTCGGCGGAACGCGCCAGCGGAACGTGATAGATCTGGATGTCCTGGCGGGTGGTGAAATGGGCGTCGCCCACGGCGAAGCGGCGGTTGGCCTGGGCGATGGTCCGCGCCCACGCCACCGGCAGGATGCCGCCCGGGATTTTGATGCGCACCATCTGCACGCCCGGCTGCTTCTGGCCGTAGACGCCGAAGCGGACGCGATAGGCGGTCCAGCGTTCGTCATCCCATTCGCCGGCAAGATGCTTGTCCAGGCCCTGGCGATATTCGGCCAGGTCGCTCAGGCGCACCAACGGCTCGGGCTGGCTGGCGTTGACCGGGCTGGCATCAAGCATGTGGAAGACCCCTTCGATATTTCACACCACATCGGTGTGCGTTAAATTTCTTTCTACAAAATCACGCCAGACACACTAGAAAGTCAACAGGTTTTTGTGTAAAATAAACCCATTGAACACTAGATTTTACGTGAAAAGGAGATGCCATGACCACCTATGCCGGCGACGTCACCCCCACCGAGGCGTGGGAACGGCTGCAAGCGGATCCCGATGCCAAGCTGGTGGATGTCCGCACCCAGGCGGAGTGGGTGTATGTGGGCGTGCCCGACCTGGGCGGCCTGGGCAAGCAGCCGCTGCTGGTGCAGTGGCAGACCTTTCCGGGCATGACCCGCAACGACGCCTTTGCCGACCAGTTGCGCGGCCAGGGCGTGCAGCCGGGCGACACGCTGCTGTTCCTGTGCCGCTCGGGCGTGCGGTCCAAGGCCGCGGCCGAGTTGATGACCCAATTGGGCTTCACCGCCGCCTACAACATCAGCGACGGCTTCGAAGGTCCGCTGGACGCCGGCCGCCATCGCGGCGCCGCCGCCGGCTGGAAGGCCGCCGGACTGCCGTGGGTGCAGGGTTAAACCCCTACCCGGAGGAGCAGGAAGTGTTGCAGCAAGGCCGCAGTGTGGCAGCAACCACACCGCGACCGCTGATTGCCGTTGACTCCTGGGCGCGTGGACAAGATATCCATAAGGGAATGGCCCGGTCGTGTTGCTCCCAATAGCCGGCCGACCACTGCCTGAAATCGTGCGCGCCGGCCTGGGGCACCGGCGCCTATATTGGTTCGGCGCCCGTCCGGCAATTTAGGGTTTTGTCAATTGTCCTTCGCCCGGCCTTTCCTGCTTTCCCTGGCCCTGGCCGTGACCAGCGCCGGCGCCCCCACCACCGTGCTGGCCGAAACGCCGGTGGAGGTGCAGCGCCGGCTCGAGGATGCGGGCGGCACCATCAAGGTGGGCAACCGCACCATCGACCTCGCTTTGGTGCGCGATTTCTATCGCGAGCGCGGCTACCGGCTGGCCTGGAGCGGGAGCGCCCAGGCCACCGCGGAACGGCTGCTCGGGGACATCCAGGCCATCGCCCATGGCGAAGGGCTGCCGCCAGACACCTACGGCGCCCCCACCGCCGGTTCGGAACTGGAGCGCGACCTTGCCGTCAGCGACGCGCTGGCGCGCTTTGCCCGCGATCTGGCGACCGGCCGGGTGTCGCCCACCCGGATGGTGGGCGGCATGGGGCCGGAAACCCGCCCCGCCGCGGACCCCACCCGTTTCCTGCGCGATCTGGCGGCCGGCAAGGACCTGACCGCCGCCGCCGAGGTGCTGCCCCCCGCCTATGCCGGCTATCACCGTCTCAAGCGCGGGCTGGAAAATTACCGCGCCCTGGTCCGCCAGGGCGGCTGGAGCGTCATTCCCGACGGCCCGTCCATCCGGCCGGGCATGGAGGACGACCGCGTTCCGGCCATCCGCAAGCGCCTGATCGCCACCGGCGAACTGGATGCCAAGCTGGACAAGGGCAAGCTGCTTGACGCGCCGCTGGCGGCCGCGATCAGGCGGTTCCAGAACCGGCACGGCATCGAACCCGACGGCACGGTGGGCAAGGCCACCCTGGCGACGCTGAACGTCAGCGCCGAGGAACGTCTGCACCAGATCGCCGCCAACATGGAACGCTGGCGCTGGATGCCGCGCGCCCTGGACCCCACCCACATCGCCGTCAACATCCCCGCCGCCCACCTGGAACTGGTGCGCAACGGCGAGATCACCATGGCCATGCGCGTGGTGGTGGGCGACGTCCAGCACCAGACGCCGACCATGCAGACCACCATGACCTCGGTGGTGCTGAACCCCACCTGGACGGTGCCGCCATCCATCGCCACCCGGGAGATCCTGCCCAAGCTGCGCAAGGATCCGCGCTACCTCGCCAACAACAACATGCAGATCCTGGACGCCTTTCCCGAAGGCAGCAGCCAGGCGCAGGGCCTGGGCGTGGACTGGAACAAATATTCCAAGTTCCCCTGGCGCATCCGTCAGGCCCCCGGCCCGGACAACGCCCTGGGCCAGGTGAAGTTCAACCTGTCCAACCAGGACGACATCTATCTGCACGACACGCCCAAGCGGCAGTACTTCGACCGCATCTTCCGGGCGCTGTCGCATGGCTGCGTCCGCCTGGAGCGGCCGGTGGAGCTGGCCCGGGCGCTGGTGCCGTCGGACTGGGCGGAAAGGGTGGAAAGTCTGATCGCCGGCGACGACACCAAGACGCTGAAGCTTGAACGCCCGCTGACCGTCTATCTGATGTACATGACCGCCTGGGCCGACGACGACGGCACCGTGCATTTCCGCGACGACCTTTACGGCCATGACGGCCGGCTGAAGGCGGCGCTCAAGCGTGGCCGCCCGTCCTCGGCCCAGATGGCGCAGGAACACCCCCAGGGCGTTTTGTGACGCCAGGGTATTTTGCGCCGACGGCGCGATGCCCCTCCGCTGTCACGGCCGCCCCCGCTTTTCGTGACAAAAAGTCACTTTTCAGATTCGGACGGTTGACTCCCGCCCTACGCCCGATGGTATGACTTTGCTCTCCAAAAGGGGGGAGCGTATGCATCGATGTGATGACGCCAACCCGCGCGAGCCTGTGTCGCGCAGGTCCTTTCTGACCCTTGGCCTGGGGGCTGTCGCCGCCACGGCCACCGCCATGATCACCACGCCGCTGGAAGCCGCCGTGCGCGCGCTGCCCGAGCGTGGTTTGCATCTGTACAACATCCACACCGGCGAGACGCTGAAGACCGTTTATTGGTCACAGGGGCGCTATCTCGCCAAGTCGCTGGTGCAGATCAACCGCTTCATGCGCGACCACCGGTCCGGCGATATCGCCCAGATCGACCCGCGCCTGCTTGACCTGATGGTGGCGGTGCACAAGAAGTTCAACGGCAAGGGCGCCATCCACATCATCTCGGGCTATCGCTCGCCGGCGTCCAACGCCACGCTGGTGGCCAACAGCGACGGCGTGGCGCACAACAGCCTGCACATGTCCGGCAAGGCGGTGGACATCCGCATCCCCGGCGCCAGCACCAAGCTGGTGGGCCGCGCCGCCAAGTCGCTGCGCGCCGGCGGCGTCGGCACCTATCCGCGGTCCAATTTCGTCCACATCGACACGGGCCGCGTCCGCTATTGGTGACACGACCCGTTTGCGGAACGCTCTAATGGCCGGGCCTTGCCCGGCCATTGTCATTTCAGGCCGCGTCCGTTCAGCGCCCTCGTTCCAGCATGGGGCGCAGCCCCTCGACCGCCTGGGCGATCTTTTCCGGCGGCACCGAACGCAGGTCCATGCCCAGCCAGCCGGCCGGCAGTTCGAACATGCGCTCGTCCACCCGGCCGACCTTGAGGTTGGACACCGTCATCTCCACCTCCATCTCCTTGCCGCCGCCCTCGCTCAGCCAGCCGGTGGCGCGCACCAGGATGTCCTCCTTCGAGAACCAGGCGTCGCCGTCGAAACGCGCGCCCTTGGGGCCGGTGGCGGCGACCTTGTAGCGGGTGGCGCGGATGCCGCCGACGTTTTCCTCGCGCACGCGGCGGCGATCCACCGTCAGGCTGTCGATCCCGCCGGCAAGCTGGCCCACCGCCTGAAAGCCCAGGCCCACGTACCAGCGCCCCGAGGGTTTCATCAGATAGGCCGAGTCGGTGTCGCGCCGCAGCAGGATGGTCTGGCCGCCGCCCGCCGTGCCGAAATCGCGCCGTTCGCGGCCGAAGGCATGCCACACCGTGCCGGAATAGGTGCCCTTGTCGCTGCTGACGGTGAAGTTGGCGGTATAGGAAACCGGCACGTCCAGCAGATCGATGGCCCGTTCGGCCGCCTGCGCGCCCTGCGCCATCAACACGGCGGCGACGACCAGCATGCAAACCCTGCGCAACATGCAAACTCTCCTTCCGCCCCTCGGCACGGCTTTACCCCACCACAGCTTCGTGGCAGGGATAAGGCCGGTATTAACCCCTAAAACCGCTATCGGCCATTATGGCCCAAGGGGTAGCATGAATTAGGGAATTGGGGAAACGGCTAGCCCAAAGGATGAACAGGCACTCATGATCGCGCACAGCGTCGCGGACCAATTGCGGCTGATCGACCGGGCCGTGACCACGCTGACCCGGTCCACGGAGGCGCTGCTGCGCGCCACCAACGAACCGTCGCTGCTGGAGGACATCTGCCGCGTCACCGTCGAGGTGGCCGGCTATCGTCTGGCCTGGGTCGGCTATGCCCGCGATGACGCGCCGCTGACGGTGACGCCGGTGGCGGTGGCCGGGCGCGGCCGCACCTATCTGGACGAGGTGTCGGTGACCTGGGCGGACCAGCCGCTGGGCCAGGGCCCCATCGGCGCCGCCATCCGCACCGGCCAGGCCCAGGTGGTGCACGACATCGACGCCGATCCCCGCTTCGCGCCCTGGCGCGAGGCCGCCCAGCGCCATGCGCTGCGGTCGGTGCTGGCGCTGCCGCTGGGCCAGGGGGCCGACCGCATCGGCGCCCTGACCATCTACGCCTCGGAACCCGACGCCTTCGACCCCGACGTCATCCGCCTGATGGAGGACGTGGCGCGCAACCTGACCTATGGCATCGGCGCGCTTCGCATGAAGGCCGAGCACGACCGCGCCGTGCGTGAACTGGCTGAATCCGAGGAGCGCTACCGTTCGCTGATCGAGCTGACGCCCGACCCCATCCTGGTGCACAGCCAGGGCACCATCCTGTTCGCCAATCCGGCCGCCGCCCGCGTCTTCGCCACCGGCGAACGCGCGCTGCTGGGCCAGCCGCTGCTCGGCCTGATCCACGAGAACTGGCGCGAGGAAGCACGCCGGGGCATCGCCGGTTCGTGCGCGCAGCCGCAGGTGGCCGAGTGCCGCATGCAGCGGCTGGACGGCACCGACTTCGAAGCCGAGATCGCCGCCACCACCATCACCTTCCACGGCCTGCCCGCCTGCATTCTGGTGGTGCGCGACGTCACCGAACGCAAGCAGGTCCAGCAGCAATTGGTGCAGACCGCCAAGCTGGCCACCTTGGGCGAGATGGCGGCGGGTCTGGTGCATGAATTGTCGCAGCCGCTCAACATCATGCGCCTGACCGCCGAAGGCGCGCTGTTGTTCATCGAGCGCGGCAAGGCGACGCCGGAATGGCAGGCCCAGCAGTTCCAGCAGATCGCCGACCAGGCCCAGCGCACCGCCGAGATCATCGACGACATCCGCATCTTCTCGCGGCGCGACACCAGCCCGGTGCAGGTGTTCGACGCCCTGGCCGCGGTATCGGCGGCGCTGGGCGTGCTCGAGGGGCAGTTACGCCCCGACGATATCCGCCTCGTCACCAACCTGCCCGCCCACCCGGTCCTGGTGCGCGGCCGGCCGGTCCAGTTGGAACAGGTGGTGATGAACCTCTTGTCCAACGCCCACCACGCGCTCAAGGAAAAGCGCGAGCAGGATGGCGCCGACAGCGGCGACCAGGCCTGCATCACGGTGTCGGCGCGCCAGCGCGGCGGCAATCTGGTGATCACCGTGGAAGACAACGGCCCCGGCATTCCGCCGGCGGTGCGCGCCCGCATCTTCGAGCCGTTCTTCACCACCAAGGAGGCCGGACGCGGCACCGGCCTTGGCCTGTCGGTCAGCTTCGGCATCATCGCCGCCATGGGCGGCCGGCTGGAGGCGGCGGACCACCAGGGCGGCGCCTGCTTCGTCATGACCCTGCCGATCGACGAGGAAGGCACCCTCGCCGCCGGCGAGATGCAGGACCGTCCACCGTCCAGCTCGCTGCCGCTCGAGGGCCACATCATGGTGGTCGAGGATGAACTGACCGCCGGCGAGACGCTGGCCCATTACCTCAAGGAATACGGCTACCGCGTCACCGTGTGCACCAGCGGCAACCAAGCCTATGACACCTTCATGGCCGATCCCGCCGACGTGGTGATCACCGATCTGCGCATGCCGGCGGGCGGCGGCGAGCAACTGGTCGAAAAGCTGCGCGACTTCGACCCGCTGATGCCCATCGTCATCGTCACCGGCCATCTGGGCGCAACCGAAAGACTGGCGGAGAACCTGCAAGACGACCGTTGCGCGGTTCTGAAGAAACCCGTCCCCCTCGGCCGGCTGGCGGATATCATCGCCACCTTCCTGAAACCGCCGGCCGATGTGTAATTTACATGGTTTTCAGTAGACCCTTGATGGAGTCTGGATATATTTTCATCGCATCGTGGGCAATAAGTCCGCGCAGGGGAGAAGACCGATGAAAATCCTGGTCGCCGACGACCACAAGCTGGTGCGGGACGGCCTTAAGCCGTTTCTGC
Source organism: Pseudomonadota bacterium (assembly GCA_023426365.1). Classification (GTDB taxonomy): domain Bacteria; phylum Pseudomonadota; class Alphaproteobacteria; order Rhodospirillales; family Magnetospirillaceae; genus Magnetospirillum. The sequence continues at coordinate 46,551 of JAFAAW010000052.1, read as the reverse complement.
TGGAGCTTGCCCCGGACGTGGAAGTCCTCGATGCCGCGAACATGGACGAGGCACTGGCCGTCGCCTCCGCCGCCAGCGATCTGGGCCTTGTCCTGCTGGACCTGATGATGCCGGGCATGGATGGCCTCAAGGGACTGGAGGCGCTGCGCGCCAAGTGCCCCGCCGTTCCGGTGGTCATCGTTTCCGGCTTTTCCAGTCGCGACCACGTGGTGTCCGCGGTCCAGGCCGGCGCCGCCGGCTTCATCCCCAAGACCGTCAGCGGCACGGCCATGGTGAACGCCCTGCGCCTGGTGCTGTCGGGGGAGAAATACCTCCCCTCCTCCACCTTCTTCGACGATCCCGGCAACCAGATGTCCATGCCCAGCACCGCCGCCGCCAAGCCGGCCGGCGTGCCGCCGCCCTTCGACAAGCTGTCGCGCCGCGAGGCGGAAATCCTGGCCCTGCTGGTGGAGGGGCGCACCAACAAGGAAATCGCCCTCTGCCTGGATCTGCAGGAAATCACCATCAAGGTCCACCTGCGCAACGTCTATCGCAAGATCGGCGCCGCCAACCGCGCCCAGGCCGTGCGCATCGCCATGTCGTCGGGCTGGGTGCCGGCCGGCGCGATCTGAGCGCACGGAGGCGACCACGGCCCGCGGCCCGTCCGCCGGGCCATGAGGGCTGCAGCCATCCCCCGCCACACCCCGCCCTTGCCTTGGCGGCCGTTCTGGAGGATGTTTGCGCCCTTCCACGTTTCGGACAGGGGCGATGGCCACCGTTTTCCTTGGCTTAGGGACTAATTTGGGCGACCGCGCCGCCAATCTGCAATCCGCCCTGGCGGCAGTGGCGGCGGTGGCGACGATCGACGCGGTGTCGGCGGTCTACGAAACCGCCCCCCTTTACGTCACCGACCAGCCGGCCTTCCTCAACATGGCGGTGCGGGCCACCACCGACCTGCCCCCGATGGAGCTGCTGAGGGCGCTCAAGGACATGGAGGGCGAACTGGGCCGCGTCGCCTCGGTCCGCTATGGGCCGCGGCTGATCGACCTGGACATCCTGATGTACGAGGGCGTGGTGATGGACGCCCCCGATCTGACCATCCCGCATCCGCGCCTGCACGAACGGCGCTTCGCCCTGGTGCCGCTGGCCGACGTCGCCGCCGATGTCATCCACCCGCTGCGGGGCCAAAGCGTCGCCCAACTGCTTGCCGCGCTGCCCGCCGAGGACGACGTGGTGCCGTCGGCGATCACGCTGGCCTGACATTTATTCGAGAATCGAGGACCCGTTCATGTATGCCACCAATCCCGACGCCAAGCTGTACCGCATCCTGGTACGCGATCTGGTGCTGAAGTGCCTGATCGGCATTCACGCCCACGAATTGCTGGCGCCCCAGCGGGTGCGCATCAACGTGGACATGGCGGTTCTGGAACAGGCCGGACCGCTGTCGGACGACATCGCCAACGTGGTGTCCTACGAGGACGTGATCGAGGGCATCAAGCGCATGCTGGCCCAAGGCCACATCAATCTGGTGGAAACCCTGGCCGAGAAGATCGCGGCCCTGTGCCTGAACGATGAACGGGTGTCGTCGGTGCGGGTGCGGGTGGAAAAGCTGGATGTCTATGCCGAGGCCGCGTCGGTCGGCATCGAGATCGAACGCCGCCGCGACTGAGGCGGCGAGCGCCACACCCGGCGCATGGGCGGCCACCGCCCGCATCGACGATCCGCGATCGATGATGCGCATCCGTGCCGGGCGCGCTTGCCGCCACCCGGGCTTGCTGCCAAAATTGCCGCGGTTGGCGAGACGGGCCGCAGATGATCGCGCAAAAGGCAGGTTTCAGGATTTGGGTTGCCGCCGCCTTGCTGGCGCTGGCGGGCAGTTCGGCGTCGGTCTGGCAATTGCTGGCCAGCCGCGAGGCCCATCTGCACGCGGCCGAGCAACTGGCGCTGTCGCTGTCCAACGCCGCCGCCCAGCGCATCGCCGTCTCGCTGCGCAGCATGGACGTGCTGTTGGCCGAGGTGGCGGAAAAGGTGACCGATCCCACCGTCATCGACCCCATGGCCCAGGCAACGCTGCGAGCCAAGCTGGACGTGTTTCCCGAACTGGACAGCATGGGACTGGTGGACGCCAAGGGCTGGCTGCGCCAGATCATCTATCGCAACGGGCCGGACCGCCCGGTCCCGGTGGACATTTCCCATGTCCCCCATGTCCGGGTGCATATGGAACGGCGCGGCGATGGCGGGTTGTTCATATCGCCGCCCATTCCCGAACGTTTCTCGAAAGCCATGGTGCTGTTGCTGTCACGCGCCATTGTCGATGGCGACAAGACGTTTCACGGCAGCGTGGGGCTGGCGGTCAGGACCGATTTCATCGCCGATGCCCTGGCGTCGGTGGTGCCGCTGGCGGGCGACGCCGCCGGCGCCTTCCACCCCGACGGCATCCTGTACGACCGCCATCCGCACGACGGCCGCTTCGTGGGCAAGTCCATCGCCGACAGCGGCCTCTACCGCGCCTATGCGGCCCTGGACGGCGCCGGCACGTCGCGCAACGCGCCCAGCTTCTCGGACGGGGTCCAGCGGATCGTCGGCTTCACCCCGGTGCCCAAGTATCCGGTGGTCGCCGCCGTCGGCATCGACCGCAGCCGGGTCATGCAGCGCTGGCGCCGCGAGCTGTGGGTGCATGGCGGCATCCAGGCCGTCTTCGCCGGCGTCATCTTCTCGCTGGCGCACCGCTTGTCGCGCTCGGAACGGCGCCGCCAGGCGTTGGGCGAGGAAATGCTGGCCGCCGAGCGCGCCCACGTGGAAAGCCTGGAGCGGGCCGTGGAGGAGCGCACCGCCGCGCTGAACGCCTCGCTGGCCGAGTTGGGCGAAAGCGAGGAGCGCTTCCGCCGCATCGTGGACATTTCGCCGCTGCCGCTGGTGCTGAGCCGCCGCGCCGACAACCGCGTGGTCTATATCAATGCCCGTGCGGCTCAGGCATTTTGCATCGACCAGGGCCGGGCCGAGGGCCAGGCGGCCCCCGATTACTGGGTCAACCCCGCGCAGCGCGACCAGATGGTCGCGCTGCTCGGGGCGCACGGCCAGGTCCAGAACCTGGAGGTGACGCTCAAGCGCGCCACCGGCGAACGCTTCACCGCTTTGCTGTCAGGCGCCACCGTCACCCTGCACGGCGAGCAACTGGTGCTGATCGCCGTGCTGGACATCACCGAGCGCAAGCGGCTGGAGGAGGATTTCGCCCGCTCCAACCGTGATCTTGAGCAGTTTTCCTATGCGGTGTCGCACGATCTGCAGGAACCGCTGCGCATGGTATCCAGCTATCTGTCGCTGCTGGAACGCCGCCACGGCGACAAGCTGGACGGCGACGCCCACGAATTCATCGCCTTTGCGGTGGACGGCGCCCGGCGCATGAGCCGCATGATCACCGACCTGCTGGATTATTCGCGCGTGCATCGGCGCGGCAACACCTTTGGGCCGGTGGATTTGAACGCCGCGCTGGGCGACGCGCTGGCCAACCTGTCCACCGCCATCGCTGAAAGCGGCGCGCATATCGACGCCGCCCCCCTGCCCACCGTCACCGGCGATGCCAGCCAGATGATGCGGGTGTTCCAGAACCTGGTCGGCAACGCCATCAAGTACCGCAAGCCCGATGCCGCCCCCCGCATCGCGGTCGAGGCGATCAGGGGCGAGGACGACACCTGGGTGATATCGGTGAGCGATGACGGCATCGGCATCGACCCGGCCGCCGCCGGCCGCCTGTTCCAGGTGTTCCAGCGCCTGCATCCGCGCGGCGAGTATGAGGGCACCGGCATCGGCCTGGCCGTGTGCCGCCGCATCGTCGAACGCCACGGCGGCCGCATCTGGATCGAATCGCAGGGCGAAGGGCTGGGCTGCACCTTCCGCTTCGCCCTTCCGCAGACCCCGCCCATGCCGGCGGACGGCGACGGATCCTGACGACGGTCCATGAGGACTGGTCATGAAACGTGAAGACTGGTCATGAAAAAGGGGGCCATCCGGCCCCCTTCGTCGTTCAAGGCGTCGCGCGGTCCGCTCAGCCCATGCCCAGCGCGGCCTTGTACAGGTCCAGCAACTGTTCTGTCTCCTCGCGCTCCTGGTCTTCCATGCGGCGCAGGGAGACGATCTTGCGCATGATCTTGGTGTCGAAACCCTGGGATTTGGCCTGGGAATAGACATCCTTGATGTCGGCGGCCAGCGCCTTCTTCTCTTCCTCGAGGCGCTCGATGCGCTCGATGAACTGGCGCAGCGCTTCAGCCGCGATGCCGCCGATCTGGCTGTTGTTCTGCTCGTCGCTCATGGTGGAACCCCTCGGGTGGACGTGAGGGTGCAGACCATAGTTCGCCGCGATGGCGGGATCAAGGCGCATCTACCCATTCGGCCCATCTCTCCTTGGACGAAAAGGAGGCAGCGGACATTCCCGGCCGCCGCCACCCATCGGGCTGGCACCCTATGAAGAATAAGCAACTTGAAATATTCACACGGCATAACCTGAATTTATACATTAGACACCCGATACAAGCCCATCCCAAAGCCATATACAAAGCACAATAGGCAATATCTATGTTTCGCTATGCACAGGCACTTATTTATATAGATGACGAAAATGACCCTATTTCACTCAACCACGACAGCAATGCTGGTGGACGACATTCCCGCCATGCGGTTGCTTGTCAGGCAGATGTTGCGCAACCTGGGCATTCAACAGGTGGTCGAGGCGGCCGACGGGTCCTCGGCGCTGCAGAAGCTGCGCGACCAGCCGGTGGACGTGATCCTGTCGGACTGGAACATGATTCCCATGACCGGGCTGCAATTGCTGATGGCCGTGCGCGAGGAGCCGCGCCACCGCCTGACCCCGTTCATCATGATCACCGGACAGCACACCAACGACCACGTGGCGCGCGCCCGCGCCGCCGGGGTGTCGGGCTATCTGATCAAGCCGTTCACGGTGGACAGCCTGGCCCGCCAGTTGACGCGGGCGCTGGGCGGACGCCACCACGCCGCCTGATGCACCACGGGCCTACGCCCACCGAACGCGCCCAGATTAGACCGTTGGTATAAAGGGAGGTCGCCGCTCCTTCCAATGCACTTGGTTTTCATCTTTCCGAATGGCTGACACCACATGGGGAAACATGGGATCACAAGATCAATGATTTCCCCCCGATCAGGAACAAGCCATGGCCGACCAATTCACCATCCTGCTGGTCGAGGACAGCGTGCTCATGCGGTCCCTGGTCTGCGACATGCTGCGCCCCGCCGAGCGCTTCACCGTGCTCGAGGCGGCCGAAGGACAGGCCGCGCTGGACCACCTGCGCCGCCAGCGGGTCGATCTGGTGCTGTCGGACTGGAACATGCAGCCGGTCAACGGCCTGCAATTGCTGCAATCCATGCGCGCCGACCGGGAGCTGGCCGACATCCCCTTCGTCATGATGACCGGCGAACAGACGCCGCAGACCATCACCCATGCCGTGGCCGCCGGCGTGGCGGGCTTCCTTGCCAAGCCGTTCGGCCGCGACCAGTTGGCCAAGCTGCTGACCCGCATCATCACCAGCCGCCCCAAGGCGGCCTGACCCCCGGATCGCCTGCGGCCACATGAAAAAAGGCGGGGTCCCCCCGCCTTTTTCCCTGAGCCTGCGAAGGCGCGAAACCTCAGCCGGCCACGCCGCAGATGTATTTCAGCGTGCGCAGGCGCTTGAAGCTCCAGCGCAGGCGGTTGCGCATCTGCTTGTCGAAACGCTTGGGTTCGATGCGGGCCGAAGGGGCGACGCCGGCGGCCAGATCGGCCAATTGCTGATCCAGCATCATGCGCATGACCACCTCGCGGATTTCCAGGAAATCGCGCCAGTCGTCCTCGTGCAGCATCTCGCGCTCCTTCAGCGCGGTATAGCGTTCGTCGGTGCCGGTCAGCAGGACATTGGCGCGGATGGCGCGGAAACGCGCCGCCGACACCAGCGGCAGCAGGCCGAACTTCTTGGCGTTCAGGCGCCCCTGGGTGGTGACGAACTCGCCGAAGAAACCCAGCGACACCTCCATCTTGGCCACGTGCTGAGCCAGATACTGCATGAAGAAGGCCGATTGCGACGCCTTCTCCACCGCATAGGCGCGCAACTCCTCCGCCAGGGCGCGGTCGCCCCACACCGGCTGGAAATCGAAGAAGATGTCGCAATACATGACCGTCTGGTTCTCGACGGCATAGACCCAGTGGTGGACCTCGTCCTTCCATTCCTCCAGGTTCTTGCGCCATTTCGGTTCGCGCGCCATGACGCCGCCGTCGCAGAACGGAATGCCGGCGTCGTTCAGCATCTGATTGACGCGCCGCCCCAATTCGGCAAACCACACGTCGTCGGCCGGGCCGCCGCGATGAACGATGGCGTTGTCCTGGTCGAACACCAGCAGGCTTTCGCCGCGACCGGCCGATCCCAGTACCAGCATGGCATAGGGCGCAGGCGCCGCCCCCCAGCCATCCTCGGCCATGGAAATTTCGGCCAGTTCGGTGGCGCGCGCGGTCAGGTCGCGGATCACCAGGGCGATGACCGAGGCGATGTTGCGGGCCGACACGCCCTCGGCCAGCAGGCTCTGGGCCAGCTTCGGCAAGGCCGCCATGGCGGCGGCCATGTCCTCGGGGCCGCGCGCCTCGTGTACGGAATCCCCCAGCGCCAGGGCGTCGTTGGCGCGCACCTTCAGCAGGGCGCGGCCGGTGACCATGCCGATGGGACGATTATCGCCATCGACCACCACCAGATGGCGCAACCCCATGCGGTTCATCTTACCCAACGCCACATAGACGAAGGAATCGCCATCCACCGCGGCGACCGGGCGGCTCATCACCTGCCCCAGGGTGGTTTCCAGCCCCTGCGCGCCCGCGGTGGACAGGATGCGCAGCAAATCGCGCTCGGTCAGGATGCCGGCGGCGCGCCCCTGTTCATCCACGCCGATGATGGAGGAGACGCGGGATTCGTACATGCGGTCGATGGCGTCGCGCAGCGAAATGTCGCCGGACGCCGTCAGCACCGGCGTGCTCATCACCTCGCGGAGGCGATGCTGGTAGGGAAAGCTGTCGATACGAGCCAAGGCGGCGACGTCGGTCATAGAGAGATCACCATAGTGCCGGAGTGACGGTTTACAACTGCGGGGATATTGCCAAAAAGGTCATTGCAAGCGCAAACGTTCCCACCCAAAAGTGTCAATCGAGAACACAATTGGGCGGATATTTTTCACACACGTTGCCAATGGATAGTCCTAAAGCCTGGATTTGAAGGCTTACTGGTGAGGAATTCAGAAAGCCAGAACCGTGTTCTTCGAAATTACTTTAGGTGATCTTGCTTAACGCACTGCGGAATGACTTTGCGGATAAAGCTATATCCTTAACCTATAAAGCAGACACACTCGTATGGAGTTGACGGCATGATAGGCGGATGTTAATGACGATGAAAGCCTCAGGCAAGTCGGGGGGGCCATGCCGCAAACGCATAGGTCCCTCGGGCCACCTGCACGGAGCGCCAACAGAGCCGGCATCAAGACCGGCAAGAGAAAACAACGAAGCCGTCCGCCACCGGCAGGACGGCTCAGATAGTGGAGGGTCAATTGTCACAAGCTGCAAATACCCAAGCTATGCATGACAAGATCAGGAACAATCCCAAGTTCCATGAGCTTGTGTCGAAGCGCACGTCGTTCGCGTGGACGCTGTCGGCTGTCATGCTGGCGATTTACTTCGGCTTCATTCTTCTGATCGCCTATGGCAAGGAATTCCTGGGCACCTCGCTGTCTGGTGGCACCACCACCATCGGCTTCCCCATCGGTATCGGCGTCATCCTGTCGGCCATCGTGCTGACCGGCATCTACGTGCGCCGCGCCAATGGCGAGTTCGACGAACTCAACCGCCAGATCATCGAGGAATCCCGCTGATGAAGACGCTGAAATCCGCTTTCACGGCCGCGACGCTCGCCACCGGCGGGCTGCTGGCCGCTACCACCGCCGCGCTGGCGGCGGGCGCCGATATGGGCGCCGCCGAGAAGCAGGCCACCAATTGGCACGCCATCGTGATGTTCGTCATCTTCGTCGGCGTGACCCTGGGCATCACCTATTGGGCCGCCCGCAAGAACAAGACCGCCGCCGACTTCTACGCCGCCGGCGGTGGCATCACCGGTTTCCAGAACGGCCTGGCGATCGCCGGCGACTACATGTCGGCCGCGTCGTTCCTGGGTATTTCCGCGCTGGTGTACGGTTCGGGCTTTGACGGCCTGATCTTCTCGGTGGGCTGGCTGGTCGGTTGGCCGATCATCCTGTTCCTGATCGCCGAGCGTCTGCGCAACCTGGGCAAGTTCACCTTCGCCGACGTGGCGTCCTATCGCCTGGCGCAGGGTCCGGTCCGCATCTTCGCGGCCACCGGCGCGCTGATCGTCGTGATCTTCTACCTGATCGGCCAGATGGTCGGTGCGGGTCAGCTGATCAAGCTGCTGTTCGGTCTGGACTACATCACCGCCGTCATCGTGGTCGGCGCGCTGATGATGATCTATGTGACCTTCGGCGGCATGACCGCGACCACCTGGGTGCAGATCATCAAGGCCTGCTTGCTGCTGGGCGGCGCCACCTTCATCGCGTTGGGCGTGATGAGCCACTTCGGCTTCTCGTTCGAGGCGCTGTTCTCCAAGGCCGTCGAAGTCCACCCGAAGAAGATGGCCATCATGGCCCCCGGCTCGCTGGTCACCAACCCCATCGACGCCATCTCGCTGGGCCTGACCCTGATGTTCGGCACCGCCGGTCTGCCGCACATCCTCATGCGCTTCTTCACCGTGCCGAACGCCAAGGAAGCCCGCAAGTCGGTCTTCTTCGCCACCGGCTTCATCGGTTACTTCTACATCCTGACCTTCATCATCGGCTTCGGCGCCATCACCCTGGTTCTGACCGACCCGCAGTACCTGGACGTTGCCAAGGGCGGCCTGGCCCTCAAGGGCGGCGGCAACATGCCCGCCATCTGGCTGGCTCACGCCATCGGCGGCGACATGTTCCTGGGCTTCATCTCGGCCGTGGCCTTCGCCACCATCCTGGCGGTGGTGTCGGGTCTGACCCTGGCCGGTGCGTCCGCCATCTCGCATGACCTGTATGCCAACGTGTTTGCCCGCGGCAAGACCACCGAGGCTTCGGAAGTGCGCGTCTCGAAGATCGCTTCCTTCGGTCTGGGCATCATCGCCATCATCCTGGGCATCATCTTCGAGCGTCAGAACGTGGCCTTCATCGTCGCCCTGACCTTCTCCATCGCCGCCTCGGCCACCTTCCCGGTGCTGGTCATGGCGATGTTCTCGAAGGGCCTGACCACCCGCGGCGCCGTCATCGGCGGCTACATCGGCCTGGTCAGCTCGGTTGGCTGCGTGCTGCTGTCCAAGGTGGTGTGGGTGCAGAGCTTCGGCTTCGCCAACCCGATCTTCCCGTACGTGTACCCGACCCTGTTCACCATGCCCGCCGCTTTCATCGGCTGCTGGCTGTTCTCGATCCTGGACAACTCCCCGCGGGCCCAGGCCGAGCGCGCCGCCTACTTCGCCCAGGCGATCCGGTCCGAGACCGGTCTGGGTGCCGAAGGTGCCGCTTCCCACTAAGGGTCGCACTTTCCACAATTCTTCGAAGAATAAACTCGGCCGCCGGTTCATCCGGCGGCCCTTTTTATTGGGTCATCGCCAATTGCGGGGAAGATTGCCCGCCAACTGATCCGTCATGCCCGGACTTAATCCGGGCATCCGCGCGGCGCCGCCTGCCCCCCTCCTGTTCGATGAGCTGCCTGCGGACAAACGTGGATGGCCGGGTCAGGCCCGGCCATGACGAGCAGTTCGCCGCCAATCCGCGGTGTCCCTTTGACTTGCGCCCACCGGCGGGAGACCAGCCGCACACCGCACAGCAGTGAGCCGCGCGCACACCCGTTCTCGCCGGGCGCGGCCGCCGGCACTGCCGTCCGGGGCGCCGGGCACGGCGGCCGGGGCGCACGCGAACACCAAAAGACAAAGGGCATCCCGCTTTGGCGGGATGCCCTTGAGCTTCCGGCGATGGCCCGCCGGGGCGGGCCTTGGTTCGGCCGGGTCGCGGCCCGGTCAGCGGGTCAGCAGCACCACCAGCATGATGGTGCCGAACACGATGCGGTACCAGGCGAACGGCGCGAAGCCATGCCGGCTGATGAAGGCGATGGCGGCGCGCACCACCAGCAGCGCGGCCAGGAAGGCGGCGGCGAACCCGGCGGCGATCAGCGCCAGGTTGTCGAACGACAGCACCGCCCAGTCCTTGTACATCTTGAACACGGTGGCACCGATCATGGTGGGAATCGCCAGAAAGAACGAAAATTCCGCCGCCGCCTTGCGATCGACGCCCAGCAGCAGCGACCCCATGATGGTGGCCCCCGACCGCGACACGCCGGGGATCATGGCCACGCACTGGAACAGCCCGATCTTGACCGCCACTGGAATGGACATGGTCTCGACGCTGAACACCCGGGGCTTCTTCACCAGCCGCTCGATGGCGAGAATGGCGAAGCCGCCGACGATCAGCGCCACCGCCACCACCAGCGGCGAATCCAGCATGGCGCGGATGCCCTTGTACGCCACCGCGCCGATCACCACGGCCGGCAGGAAGCCGATCAGGATGTTGCGCAGGAAGGCGCGCGCCGCCGGGTCGGTGCGCACCGCCGCCACCGCGCCGAACAGGCGCTGCCAGTACACCACGCATACCGCCAGGATGGCGCCCAGTTGGATGACAATCTCGAACGTCTTGCCGGGCGGCCCCTGGAACCCGAGCATGTCGCCCAGCAGGATCAGATGCCCGGTGGAGGAGACCGGCAGGAACTCGGTCAACCCTTCGACGACGCCGAGCAGCAGTGCTTGCAGAAACAATTCCATGAGAGACCCTTGGAGGGAATGTGGGACGCGGCCGGATCATGCTCTCGCCGCCCCCGCCGACGCAACCGGGGAAACGGAGAACGCGGCCGCGCTTGCCCGCCCCTCGCCCTTCCGCTACACCAGCCCAAGGGAGGCAGTGCAGTGACCACCAACCATGACTGAGGCACCCGCGCAAGCCGCCACGCCGCAGCGCCCGGAGCGCCGCGCCGCCTTTACCCCGCAATCGCTGGGCCGGCTCGCCGGCGCCGCCTCACCGATGCCTTGGTCCACCGTTTCCTGTCCTGGGCGCTGCTGGAACCGCCGCCGGTCTGGAGCGCCCACTTCTATGGAATGCTGATACCCCGATGATGTCCCGCCCCCTGTTGCGCAATGCCGCACTCGCCGCGCTGCCGCTGACCTTCGTCGTCGTGCTGTTCGCCATGCGCGCGTCCAGCCTGCCGTTATGGCAGAGCTTCAACCTGGACCCCGACTATTATTACCTGCTGAACGGCCTGCGCATCGTCGAAGGGCTTGCGCCCACCGACATCTCGCATCCCGGCACGCCGGTGCAGATGCTGATCGCCGCCGTGATCAAGGCGCTGCACCCGCTGGCGTCCACCGAGGCCACGGTGGATGCGGTGTTGCGCGACGCCGAAGGCACCCTGCTGGCCGTCACCGCCGTCATCTACGTGCTGGTCGGCCTGGCGCTGTGGTGGATGGGGCGGTCCATCGCGCTGGTCACCGGGGCGTTGCTGCCGGCGCTGCTGGCGCAGACGGCGCCCATGCTGTCGCGCGTCATTCCCAAATTCGCGCTGCACCCCAAGCCCGAGCCGTTCCTGATCATTGCCACCGCCCTGCTGGCGGGGGCCTTGATGCCGCTGTTGCGCCTGCGCGACGACGGCCAGAAGGACTGGGCCGCCGCCCTGGCCGGCATCGCCATGGCGCTGGGCGTGGCGTGCAAGATCCATTTCGTCGTGCTGGGCGTCATCCCGCTGCTGCTGCTGGACCGCCGCCGGCTGTTGATCTATGTGGGCGTGGGCGCCGTCGCCCTGGTGGTGTTCATCGCCCCGGCCATCCCGTCCTGGGACATCTGGGTGGGCTGGATCAAGCGCATGATCATGGGATCGGGCGCCTATGGCGACGGCCCGCAGACGGTGATCAACACCCAGCGCTATCCCCGCGCGGTCCTCAAGCAGTTCAGCGCCAAGATCATCTTTTCCACCGCCATCGTGCTTTCGCTGGTGCTGCTGGCCCTGTATTTCCGCCTGCGCCGGCGCGGACTGATGGCGCAGGACCGTTCGGCGCGCTTGCTGGTGGGCATTCTGGCCGCCCAGATGCTGGTGGTGCTGTCGGTCGCGAAACAGCCCGCCGCCCATTACATGATTCCGGCCCTGTTGCTGACCGGCCCGGCGCTGGTGGCGCTGTGGAGCCTGAGCCGGCCGCTGATGCCCAGCCGCCACACCCTGGTGTGGGGGGGCGTGCTGGCCCTGCTGCTGGCGGTGCAACTGCCGCAGATGGCGCGCCAGAACGCCGAACTGGACGGTTGGACCAAGGAACAGATGGCGGTGGACCTGGATGCCCGCTTCCCCGGCTGCGCCAAGGTCTATTTCGACGCCGCCTCGGCCCAGTCCTATGCCTTCCAGCGCGGCGACATGAACGCGCTGGCGCGCTATTCGCCCAAGCTGGCGGCGCTGTTCCCCGACGACGAATACACCTGGTTCACCAACGACCATACCTATTGGAAGAACGGCCTGATGCAATGGAACCGGCCGGTGGAGCTGACCGCGCTGCTGGAGCGCTACGGCTGCGCGGTGTTCCGCGGCAACCAGCCGTGGACGGTGGAGCCGCGCGCCCGCACCCTGGTCCCCGGTTTCAGGATGGACGACCGCTGCGAAACCGGCGAGGAAACGCTGTTCACCAAGGGGGTGCGCTGCGACGGCTCCAAGGTGGTGACAACGCCGCCCGGTTGACCATTCGCACTTGCAAAATGGTATGAACCGGCTAGCCTTTCGTCCAGAACAGCCGCATCCAGGGGGACCCATGCCGGCCAAGATCGTCACCATCGCCCAGCAGAAGGGCGGCGCGGGCAAGACCACCATGGCCGCTCAACTGGCGGTCGCCTATGCCCGCGCCGGCAAACGGGTCGGCCTGATCGACATCGACCCCCAGGGGTCGCTGGCCACCTGGTACGACGTACGCAAGGCGCTGGTGGAAAGCGACGGCGCCGGCATCACCTTCGTCCAGGCCTCGGGCTGGCGCCTGTCCACCGAACTTGACCGCATGAAGCGCGATGTCGATCTGATCCTGGTGGACAGCCCGCCCCACGCGGAAACCGACGTGCGCATCGCGGTGCGCACCGCCGACCTGATCATGGTGCCCATGCAACCGTCGCCCATGGATCTGTGGGCGACCCAGCCCACGCTGGACATGGCGAAGAAGGAGAAATCGGCGGCGCTGGTGGTGTTTAACCGCACGCCCCCCAAGGGCAAGCTGGTGGACGCCGTGCGCCGCAAGATCGTCGAGGCCGACATGCCGGTGGCCGCCACGGTGCTGGGCAACCGGGTCGCCTTTGCCGCCAGCATGATGGAGGGCAAGGGCGTGGCGGAAAGCAATCCGCGCCACACCGCCACCAAGGAAATCAAGGCGCTTGCCGACGAAATCTCGGGCAAGCTGGGACTTTAAGGGAAGATCATGGATTACACTTTCGCCGCCACCATCGGTCTGCACACCCTGGCTGCCGTCATCTGGGTGGGCGGCATGTTCTTTGCCCATATGGTGCTGCGCCCCGCCGTGACCGAGATGACGCCGTCCCTGCGCCTGGCGCTGTGGCGCCGCGTGCTGCCGCGCTTTTTCCGCTGGGCGGCGGTTGCCATCGCCGTGCTGCTGGTCACCGGCTATGGCGTCCTGCTGACCGGCTATCGCGGCGGCATCACCGGCGGCAACCTGCATATCGACATCATGCAGATCATCGGCGTGGTGATGATCGCGCTGTACCTGTACATGGTCGCCGTCCCCTTCACCCTGTTCCGCCGGGCGCTGGACATCAACGACCTGGGCGCCGCCGCCGTCCAGCAGGGGCGCATCCGCGCCATCGTGCTGGTCAACCTGATCCTGGGCCTGGTCACCACCTTCATCGGCGCCGCCGGCACCTTCGTAGGCTATTGAGTTGGACCGCCGGCCGGGCGTATAAGCAGTCCCGGTCGGCAGTTCACCCAGGCGTCGCCGCCCCGCGAGGGGAGCTAAACCTGCCGCTTATTGTCCGTTCGACACGACACTTGTCCCCCGTGCCGCGTCGGAAGCCGGCGACCACCGACAATCCCACCGTGGATACCGGCACGTCGTGAGGATAAGCGATGTCCCGAACCCCCTTGCCCTTCCATGCCGAGGACATCTCGGCCCTGGCCCGCGCCCTCAAGGGCGAGTTGGCCCGTCTCGACCACCGGCCCGGCCATGTGGAGTTGCTGAACATGCTGGCGCGCGGCGCCGGCTGCCGCAACTTCCAGCATTTCCGCGCCCAGGCCCACGCCCGCGGGGCGCTGGCCCACCCGCCCGAACCCCGCCCGACCGCCGATTTCGTCAAGGTGCGCCGGGTCGCCCGCCATTTCGACACCCACGGCGCGCTGCTCCGCTGGCCGGGCAAATACAGCGAACAGCAATTGTGCCTGTGGGTGCTGTGGTCGCGCCTGCCGGCGCGCCAGACGATGACGGAAAAGCAGATCAACGAGGTGGTGAACGCCCATCACCGCTTTGGCGACCATGCCCTGATCCGCCGCGAACTGGTGGACGGCGGATGGCTCGACCGCAGCCGGGACGGCGCCCAATACCGCCGGGTGGAACAACGCCCGCCCGCCGACGCGGTGGCGCTGATCGGCCACCTGGCCTGAGGGGACCACCATGCCCAGTCTGCGAAGCCGGCTGTTCCTGCTGTTGCTGGAGCACCGCCACCTGCTGCGCGGCAAGGCCAACGCCCGCCGCGCCGTCACCGCCGACAGCTCGATCCCGGCGCTGCGCGCCCGGGCGGCCCGCAGCATTCGGCTGTTCGGCAAGCTTCCCAAGGACGTGACCACCGAAGCGGTCTGCATCGGCGGCCGCGACGCCCTGTGGCTGCGCCCTGCCGGCGCCGATCCCGCGCGGGTGCTGCTGTACTTTCACGGCGGCGGCTATGTGATGGGCGATTGCCGCTCACACGCCGCCATCGCCGCGAAATTCGCACGCGGCAGCCGGAGCAACACGCTGGTGTTCGATTACCGCCTCGCGCCCGAACATCCCTTTCCCGCCGCCGTGGACGACGCGGTGGCCGCCCATGACTGGCTGCGCGGCCAGGGGGTGGCCGCCCGGAACATGGTTTTCGCCGGCGATTCCGCCGGCGGCGGCCTGGCCCTGGCCACCATGCTGGCGCTGAAGGCCGCGGGCGGCGACCTGCCGGCGGCGGGGGTGGTGCTGTCGCCGTGGACCGACCTGTCGTGCAGCGGTGCCAGCTATGTCGCCAACCTGCCCCGAGAACGGCTGGCGCCGCCGGGATCGTGGACCACCTTCGCCGCCCATTACCTTGGCAAGGGCGACCCCCGCCACCCGCTGGCTTCTCCGCTGTTCGGCGATCTGGCCGGCCTGCCGCCCCTGCTGATCCATGTGGGCGGCGACGAGGTGATGCGCGACGATGCGGCGATGTTCGCCGAACAAGCCCGCAGGGCCGGGGTGGAGGTCACCTTGCGCGTCGGCCAGGGATTGTTCCACTGTTACCCGGTCTGCGCGCCGCTGTTCCCCGAGGCCAGCGCCGCCCTGGCGGAGTGTTGCGCCTTCATCCGCGCGGCTATTCCTCGCCGCCGGTGACCGCGCCGCCCCGTCCGACCAGACCGCTGACGATGGTGATCTCGCCGGTCAGCGTCTTGTGGACGGGGCATTTTTCCGCCACCTCCAGCAACTTGGCCCGCTGGTCGCCGTCCAGGTCGCCATCCAGCACGATGTCGCGCAGGATCAGCGTGCCGGACTTGCCGTTGCCCGGCGGCAGGGTGCCGCGGCGCAGCCGCACCTGGACGCTTTCCAGCGGCCAGCCCTTGCGGCCCGCCACCATCTGGATGGTGATGGCGGTGCAGGCCCCCAGCGCGGCGAGCAAGAGCTGGTGCGGCTCCGGCCCGAGATCGTCGCCGCCCGCCTCGGCCGGCTCGTCGGCGCGCAGGACATGGCGGCCGGCCATCACGGCCTGGGTCCAGCGCCCCTCTCCGGTGGACGCGACAATGACGGTGCCCGGCGGCGGCGTGTCGGTCATGGCGGCTTGCCTCGACTGCGGTTGCCGGGTACAGGTGGTGACCCGCCCCACCCCATGGGAGTCCCCCGATGGCCGCACCCCGCTTTTCCGCCGATGACGTGCAGTTGATCGCCAAGGACCGGATGTTCCAGGGCTATTTCGCCATGGACCGCTACCGTGTCCGCCACCGCACCTTCGCCGGCGGCTGGACCGCCGAGATCACCCGCGAAATCTTCGAACGCGGCCACGCGGTGGTGGTCATCCTGTACGATCCGGTCCAGGACGCGGTGGCCATGATCGAGCAGTTCCGCATCGGCGCCTTTGCCGCCGGCCAGTACCCATGGCTGATCGAATGCGTGGCCGGCATCATCGAGGCGGGCGAGACGCCCCAGCAAGTGGCGGTGCGCGAGGCGCACGAGGAAGCGGGCGCGGTGCCCGAGGACATGGTCCATATCGGCCGGTTCATCATCACGCCGGGCGGTTCGACCGAAACCTGCGAGCTGTTCTGCGCGCGCGTGGATGCCAGCCTCATCGACGGCCTGCACGGGCTGGAGCACGAGGGCGAGGACATTCGCGTCTTCACCCTGCCGCTGAGCGACGCCTACCAGATGGTCAAGGACGGCCGCATCAACAATTCCATGGCGGTGATTTCGATCCAGTGGCTGATGCTGGAACGCCATGCGCTCAAGGAACGCTGGGGCCTGTAGGCGCGCCCGGCTTTCGCCCGAGGCCCTCCTCCCTGCCGGGGCGAGGGCCTTTTCCATACGGAAATTGTACATTTCAATGCGCTTGATTAAGGCGATTTCGCTCTGATATGGTGATTGAAAGTGTAATTTACGGCGAAAGAACACTCCCTATGACCGACGTCCGCGACGGCTTTCTCGACACCATCGGCCGCACCCCCCTGATCAAGTTGCAGGGGCCCTCCGAGGCCACCGGCTGCACCATTCTGGGTAAGGCCGAGTTCCTGAACCCCGGCGGGTCGGTCAAGGATCGCGCGGCGCTGGCCATCATCCGCGATGCCGAGGAAAAGGGGCTGCTGAAGCCGGGCGGCGTCATCGTCGAAGGCACCGCCGGCAATACCGGCATCGGCCTGACCCTGGTGGGCAACGCCCTGGGCTATCGCACCGTCATCGTCATGCCCGAGACGCAGAGCCAGGAAAAGAAGGACATGCTGCGCCTGATCGGCGCCGACCTGCGCCTGGTGCCGGCCGTGCCCTATTCCAACCCGGGCAATTACGTGCGCTATTCCGAGACCCTGGCGGGCGAGCTGGCCAAGACCGAACCCAACGGCGTGCTGTGGGCCAACCAGTTCGACAACACCGCCAACCGCCTGGGCCATTACCACACCACCGGCCAGGAAATCTGGCGCCAGACGGGCGGCAAGGTGGATGCCTTCACCTGCGCGGTCGGCACCGGCGGCACGCTGGCCGGCACCGGCATGGCGCTGAAGGAGCACAACAAGAACGTCCAGATCGTGCTGGCCGATCCCATGGGTTCCGCCCTTTACAATTACTACGCCCATGGCGAGCTGAAGGCCGAGGGCACTTCCATCACCGAAGGCATCGGCCAGGGCCGCATCACCAAGAACCTGGTCGGCGCGCCCATCGACGACCAGATCCAGGTGACCGACGACGAAGCCCTGCCCCTGATCTTCGATCTGGTGCAAAAGGAAGGGCTGGTCCTGGGCGGATCGTCGGGGATCAACGTGGTCGCCGCCATGAAGGTCGCCCGGAAGTTGGGGCCGGGCCATACGGTGGTGACAGTGTTGTGTGATTATGGTACGCGCTATCAGAGCAAGCTGTTCAACCCGGCTTTTCTGCGGGAGCGGAACCTCCCCCTCCCCGAATGGCTGGTCTGAGGCGGCGCCCGTCCCCAACCATACCGAGGGAAGCATGACCTATCCCAACCCGGACGCCCTCGTCTCCACCGAGTGGCTGGCGGCGCACCTGTCGGCGCCCGACGTCCGCGTGGTCGATGCCAGTTGGCACATGCCGGCCAGCGGCCGCAACGCGCGCGAGGAATACGATGCCGGCCACATTCCCGGCGCCGTGTTTTTCGACATCGACGAGATCGCCGACACCACCAGCCCCCTGCCCCACATGCTGCCGCGGCCCGAAAAGTTCGCCAGCCGCGTGCGCAAGCTGGGCCTGGGCAACGGCAACAAGGTGGTGGTGTACGATTCCGCCGGGCTGGGCGCGGCCCGGGTGTGGTGGACGTTCCGGGTGTTCGGCCATCGCGACGTGGCGGTGCTGGACGGCGGCCTGACCAAGTGGGTGGCCGAGGGCCGCGCGCTGGAGGATCTGCCGCCCATGCCGCGCGACCGCCATTTCCTGCCCCAGGTCAACGCCACCCTGGTGCGCGGTTTCGAACAGATGAAGGCCAATCTGGACACCCAGCGCGAGCAGGTGGTGGATGCGCGCTCGGCCGGCCGGTTTGCCGCCACCGCGCCGGAACCGTGGCCGACCTTGCATGTGGGCCACATGCCGGGCGCGCTGAACGTGCCCTTCGCCGACCTGATCGACGACACCAGCAAGACCATGAAGCCGGCCGCCGAGCTCAAGGCCCGCTTCGACGCCGCCGGGCTGGATTTCGCGCGCCCGGTGGTGACCACCTGCGGATCGGGCATCACCGCCTGCACGCTGGCGCTGGCGCTCTACCTGCTGGGCAAGACCGATGTGGCGGTCTATGACGGGTCGTGGGCGGAATGGGGTACCCATCCCGACGCGGTCGCCGTCACCGGCTGATCCCCCCTCTTGCAGAAGGGGCCGCGCCCGCCCGGGCGCGGCCCTTTTTTTGTCTCCAAGCCTACCCCATACGCCCACATGCCCGTTGGTTGATGCGCCGACGCCGTCACCCCACGTCTGCGACAGACAGCCAGAACACGAGGTGCCCACATGCTCTCCAGAATACCGTTGCCGGTCCGCGCGCGCCCGTCGCCGCTGGCCGGTCTGTTCCTGTTGCTGCTGGCCGGGGTGCTGGCGGTCTCCGGGTGCAACACCGTTTCCGGCATGGGCGAGGACATCTCGGAAGCCGGGCGCGGCATCGACCAGACCTCGGAACGCACCCAGGAGAAAATAACCGGCCAGGAGCACACCCAGCCCCAGCGCAGCCAGGAATATCAGTCCGGCCGGTATTAGGTCTTGGCAGCGGGCAAGGGCCGGTGCCACCATCGGCGCCGGTCCAATGCCCGAGTGTCTGGGAGCCATGAAGAAAGACAGCCTGATCGTCCACGCCGGCCGCCATCCCGAACGCTTCCACGGCGCCGTCAACCCACCGGTCTACCACGCCTCGACCATCCTCCACCCCTCGGTGGCCGCCATGGAGGCCAGCGGCAAGAAGCCGTTCGAGGGCGTGCGCTATGGCCGGTTCGGGACCCCCACCACCTTCGCCTTCGAAGAGGCGGTGGCCGCCGTCGAGGGCGGCGTGCGCGCCATCGCCATGCCGTCCGGCCTGGCCGCCATCACGGGCACGCTGATGGCGCTGCTGCGGGCCGGCGACCATCTGCTGATGGTGGACACCGCCTATTTCCCGACCCGCAAGTTCTGCGATTCCGTGCTGACCGGCCTGGGCATCGAAACCACCTATTACGACCCCGCCATCGGCGGCGGCATCGCGGCGCTGATGCGGCCGAACACCCGGCTGGTGTTCACCGAATCGCCCGGCTCGCTGACCTTCGAAATCCAGGACATCCCGGCCATCGCCGCCGCCGCCCATGCCGGCGGCGCCCTGGTGGCCATGGATAACACCTGGGGCGTGCTGAGCTTCCAGCCCTTCGCCCACGGGGTGGACGTGTCCATCCAGGCCTGCACCAAGTACATCGTCGGCCATGCCGACGCCATGCTGGGGTCGATCACGGTGGCCGACGAGGATCTGTGGCTGCGCATCAAAACCTCGGTCGCGGCCTTCGGCCATTCCCCCGGCACCGAGGAAATGTTCCTGGGGCTGCGGGGCCTGCGCACGCTGGCGGTGCGGCTGCGTCACCACGCCGAAACCGCGCTGAAGCTGACCGCCTGGCTGCGCGAGCGCCCCGAGGTGGACAGCGTGCTCTATCCGCCGCTGCCCGGCGACGCCCAGCATGACCTGTGGAAGCGCGACTTCGCCGGCGCTTGCGGCCTGTTCGGCGTCATCCTCAAGCCGGCGCCCAAGGCGGCGGTGGACGCCATGCTGGACGGCTATCGCCATTTCAATCTGGGCTTTTCCTGGGGCGGTTTCGAAAGCCTGGTCATTCCCACCGGCGGGCACTCGATCGTGCGCACCGCCACCAGATGGGAACCCAAGGGGCCATCCTTGCGCTTCCATGCCGGGCTTGAGGATGCCGACGACCTGATCGCCGATCTGGAAGCCGGGTTCGGGCGGTTGCGGGCAACGGCCTGATGCGGGGACGCATCCTCGCAGCCGCCCTGGCGCTGTTGGCGCCGGCGGCGGCCCAGGCCCACCCGCACATGCTGATCGACGCCCACGTGGTCGTGCGGTTCGAGGCCGGCAAGATCGCCATGCTGCAAATGGGATGGAAGTTCGACCCCATCTCGTCCAGCGCGCTGGTGCAGGATTACGACAAGGACAAAAGCGGCACGCTGTCGGCCCAGGAACTGGCCGACCTGGAAAAGGAGGCGTTCCAGGACACCAGGCAATACGGCTATTTCACCTATGCCATGACGGACGGCACGCCGGTGACCTGGCCCGCGGCCGAGCAGTTCCAGGTCATGACCGTCGAGGATTCGCTGCTTTATGCCTTCCGCCTGCGCCTGCCGCAGCCGGTGGATCCGCGTCGGCAGGCATTCCGCGTCTCCACCTACGAGGAGACCTATTACATCGACATCGACTTTCCCAACGACGCCGCGATCCAGTTGATCGGCGACGGCGCCGCCGGTTGCCATGCCAAAATTTCGCCCGATTTGGAAAACAGGCTTTTCGGCGGCGTGGTGATCCCCAAGAAGGTCGAGATAACATGCGATCCTTGACCCGGCCCCTGCGGCCGGCCCTGGCCCCGGCCGCGATCCTGGCGCTGCTGTTCGCCGTGGTCGTGCCCACCCTGGCCCATGCCGGGCTGGTGCCGCCGCCGGCCCCGCCGCCCGGCGCCGAACTGCCCGAGCCGCTGCGGTCGCTGGCGGCGTGGGGATTCGGCCTTCAACGCCAGTTGAACGGCGAGATGCGCGCCCATCTGGCGGCCATCCGCGACGGCGGCGGCATGGCGCCGGCCCTGGCGCTGATGCTGGCCGCCTTCCTGTACGGCGTGTTCCATGCCGTCGGCCCCGGCCACGGCAAGGTGGTGATCGGCTCGTGGCTGGTCAGCCGCCGGGCGCGCGTGGCCTACGGCCTGTCCGCCTGTTTCCTGTCCGCCGCCGTCCAGGCCGTCACCGCCATCGTCGTGGTGCTGGTGCTGGCCGCCGCCGCCGCCCTGGCGCCCAGGGACATCCTGGCCCAGGCGGCCTGGCTGGAGGTGGCGTCCTATGGGCTGATCGCGGTGATGGGACTGGTCATGGCGTGGAACGTGATTCGCGGCCGCCATGCCTGCGGCCACGACCATCATGATCACGGCGGCCACGGCCACGCCTATTGCGGCCACGGCCACCACCATCATCATCACCACGATCATCAGCACGAGGAAAGCCCCCGGACCCTGTGGGCCATGGCCGCCGCCATCGGCTTTCGGCCCTGCTCGGGGGCCATTCTGGTGCTGCTGTTCACCTTGGCCAACGGCATGCTGTGGGTGGGCGTGGCGGCCACCTTCGCCATGGCGGCCGGCGTCGGCCTGACGGTGTCGGGCATCGGCCTGTCAGCCCTGGGCCTCAACCGCCTGCTTGGGCGCGGCGCCGCCCGCTCGCGCCATGGCGAGACCTTGCGCAAGGCGCTGTCCCTGGCCGGTGCGGCCGCCATCACGCTTTTGGGGGTAACGCTGCTGCTTGGCTCGCTCCAGGGCGGAGCGCCGGTGCTGACGGGTTAAAGCGGCGAGCGCTCAATCTGGCGCGCGGGCGCGCGCCCGGCGAGGGCCAAACCTAAAGCCAGACCCTCGCCCCTAGGGGGCGGACGGGCACTCCCGCCCCGTCCGTCACCGGTTGCCGTTCAGCCGTCAGCGGGCATCCAGCCGGATTTCGATACGGCGGTTCTTGCCGTAGGCTTCCTCGGTATCGCCCTTTTCCAGCGGCTGGAATTCGCCGAAGCCGGCGGCGGCCAGACGGTCGGCGGGGACGCCGTTGGCGGCCAGCGTCTTGACCACGGTGATGGCACGCGCGGTGGACAATTCCCAGTTGGACGGGAAGCGCCCCGAGGCGATGGGCCGCTTGTCGGTATGGCCGTCCACGCGCAACACCCAGTGCACGTCCTTGGGAATCTGCTTGGAAATCTCGTTCAGCGTCTTGGCCAGGGCGCGGATCTGTTCGATGCCCTCCACCCCCATCTCGGCCGAGGCGGTGTCGAACAGCACCTCGGACTGGAAGACGAAGCGGTCGCCCTCGACCCGGATGCCGGGGCGGTTGCCCAGCAGCTCGCGCAGTTTGCCAAAGAATTCCGAGCGGTAGCGCTGCAATTCCTCGACCTTGTTGGCCAGCGCCACGTTCAGGCGCTTGCCCAGATCGACGATCTGCACCTTCTGCTCGGCGGCGGTCTTTTCCGACGCGTCCAGCGCGGCGGCCAGACGGGCCATTTCCTGCTTGATGGCGTCCAGTTGCTGGTTGAGCAGCGCGGCCTCGGCCCGCGCCGCCATGCTGGCGGTCTTCTCACCCTCCAGCGCATCGCCGGCCTCGGCCAGCTTGGCCTCCAGCTCGGCCTTGAGCGCCGCCAGCGCCGCCACGTCGTGCTCCAGCCGGGCGCGCTCCGCGTCCGCGCTGGTCAGTTGCGACGACAGCTTGGACAGGTCGCCGCGCAGGGAATCGTTGGCCTTCTTCTCCAGCGACAATTGTTCCACCAGTGCCGCCATCTCGCGGCCCAGGCGGTCGCGCGCCGCCTCGCTGCCGCTCAGCGCGTTGCCCAGGAAGTACTGGGCCAGCACGAAGACCAGCAGCATGAACACCATGACCAGGACCAGGCCCGACAACGCATCGACGAAGCCCGGCCAGATGTCGAGCGTACGGCGGGTGCGGCGGCCGATCATGCGCCGCTCTCCACGTCCTCGGCGATGGCGGCGATGGTGCGCGCCAGCAGCTTGAACTCGGAGCGCAGCTCGGCGATCAGTTCGTCATGGCCGCGGGCGTTGTCCTCGACCAGCCGGCCCAGCGCCACGTCCATGTTGCGGATGTGGTTGCGGGTGGCATCGTCCAGCCCCCCCTGCGACCCTTCGGCCAGCCGCGCCAACAGCGGCCGCATTTCCATCTGCGCCTCGCCCAGCTTGATCATCAGCGCCTGTTCCGCCCGCATGTGGTCGGTCAGGGTGGACAGCTTGTCGGTCAGCGACCGGATGTTGGCATTGGTGGAAATCCGGCTTTCCTCGCCGCGCGCCATGATGCGCTGCAACTCGTCCAGGCTGTCAGCGGTCTGTTCCAGCAGCGCCTGGATATAGGCGGGCACCGGCTGGTCGCCCTCGCCCACCGCCGCGCCGCCGCCACCCAGGCGGGTCTGCCCGGCCAGCCAGTCCTCCAGCTCGTTGTAGAAGGCGTTCTGCGCCTGCCCGGCCTGAAGGTCGAGGAACCCCAGCACCAGCGAGCCGGCCAGACCGAACAGCGAGGTGGAGAAGGCTGTGCCCATGCCGCCCAACGGCGCATCAAGCCCGTTCTTGAGCCGTTCGAAGGCCCCCGCCGGGTCCGCGCTGGACACCGACAGCGACGCGATCACCTCACCCACCGATCCGATGGTGCGCGACAGGCCCCAGAAGGTGCCCAGCAGACCCAGGAAAATCAGCAGGCCGACGAAGTAGCGCGCCAGCTCCCGCCCCTCGTCCAGGCGGGCGGCGATGGAATCCAACAGCGAGCGCAACGCCATCGCCGACAGGCTCATGCGGCCCTGGCGCTCGCCCAGCATGGACGCCATGGGGGCCAGCAGCCGAAGCCGGCCGCCCGACAGCGAGGGCTGGCCGCGCCGCCAGGTTTCCAGCCATTCCACCTCGGGCTTGAGCAACAGCACCTGGCGGAAATTCAGGACGATGCCGACCAGGAACACGCCGACGATCAAGCCGTTCAGGCCCGGATTGGCCATGAACGCGCGTACCAGTCCGGGCGCCAGAATGGCGGCCACGGCGGCAACGACGGCCAGGAACGCCGCCATGCGCAGAAGGTAGCGATTGGGTCGGGTCATCGATCAGGCTCCGGCAATGATGGTGGCCATTGTTGGGGGTGAATGTGTTCATTCCAGGGCGAAAAAGGCGCATCGCCCTACGTCATAGGCGTAGAAAAGCCCCGCGACCGTGGCCGGCGCGGGGCTTGGTCGGCGGACAGCAAGGATCGCCCTAGCGACCGACAAGCACCGCGTCCACGCGATCGGCAGGGCCGGGACCCTCGATCTTGTTGCCCAGGGCGCGCACCTCGATCCGGGTCGAGCGCAGGCCCTGTTCCATCAGATACTTGCGCACCTCCAGCGCGCGCGACAGCGACAGGCGGCGGGCCTTGGACGCGTTGGCGTCGTCGCCATCGGCATAGGCCAGCAATTGCAGCCCCAGGCCCTCGTCCTTGAGCATGCGCTTGGCCAGGCGGTCCAGATTGGCATGGGCGCTTTCCGGCAGGCGGGCGCTGTCCACCGTGAACGGCACGGACAGGGTGTCGCTGCCGCGCAGCGCCGCGACCGCGGCGGCGGCCGGCGCGGGATTGACCGGCACGGACGCCACCTGGGGCGCCGGCTCGACCGGGGCTTCCACCTTGGCGACCGGCAGCGGCGGCGGCGTCAGCGCGGTGGGGGGCAACGTAACCGGCGCTTCGGCCTTGACCATCTGCACCGGCGGAGCGACGGGAGCCGGGGCGGGCTTGGGCGCCTCGGGCAGCGCGATCTGCGGGCCAATGGCCGGCGGCGTGGCGGCCTTGACCATGTCCACCTTGGGAGCCTCGACCTTGGGCGCCTCGACGGCCGCCACCTTGGGAGCCTCGACCTTGGGCGCCTCGACCTTGGGCGCCTCGACGGCAGCCACCTTGGGGGCTTCGACCTTGGGCGCCTCAGGCAGGTTGACCTTGGGCAGGTCCGCCACCGGCGTTACCTGCGGCTTGGGCGGCACCGCCGGCTGGGCCGCCGTGCGCGGCGCCTCGGCCGGGGCGGGGCGATGGGCCGACTGCACCAGATCGGCCACCGGGCTGGACTTGGCCGAGGCCGGCACCACCGGCGGCTTGCGCGGCGGCTTGGCGGCGGGGGCCTTGGCCGGCTTGGCGGGCTTCGCCGCCGGGGGCTTGGCATTGGCATAGGGGGTGGCGCCCGGTTTGTAGGGGCGGTACTGCACGCCGCCCGCCTGGGGCTTGCGGGTGCTGCCGGGGGCGGCGCGGGTTTCGGCCGGCGGTTCGGATTTCAGCATGTCGGCCAGGGTGGGCTGGCGGCCCAGTTCATCGAGAACCGACCAGTTGACCTCCACGCTGGGAGCACCGGAACCACCGATCACCACCTGTGCCGACGCCGGCCACGCCACCGCGCCCATCAGAGCGCCAAGCGCCAGAACTCGCCAACCCGACCGCTTCATGGGATGGTATCCCCCGCCTAAATCAAATCAGGGGCAAAGACTACCCGATGGCCCAGGTGGGGACAACACTGCGATGCCAAAAACATCACAGCCGTTGCCAGGATGTCACAGCCGCCGGCAAGAAAAAAGGCAATCAGCCACCCAAAAGAAACGGGCGGGATAGTGTCATCCCGCCCGCGTCATTGAAGCCCCGATCAAAAAAGAACGGCTTGGCCGGATCAGGCCCGCGCCTTCTTGAGCAGCGACACCAGCTTCGACTGCAGGTGGTCGTTGGCCGCCACCACGTCGCCGGAACCCAGCACGTCGCTCTTGCCGTCGGGATCGGTGACATAACCGCCGGCCTCGCGCACCAGCACCACGCCGGCCGCGATGTCCCACGGCTTGAGGCCATGTTCCCAATAGCCGTCGCAACGGCCGGCGGCCACATAGGCCAGGTCCAGCGCGGCCGAGCCGAAACGGCGCACGCCGGCGCAATTGTCCATCACGGCCACCAGCTCCTTCATGAACGGCTCGCGGCCCGGACGGCCGCGATGGGGAATGCCGGTGGTCACCACCGCCTCCTCCAGCTTGCGGCGCGCGGACACGCGCAGGCGCCAGTCGTTCAGATAGGCGCCGCCGCCCTTCTCGCCATGGAACATGGAATCCGAGATCGGTTCATAAACCACGCCGGCGATCAGTTCGCCGTCGCGCTCCAGACCGATGGAGATGGCGAAATGCGGGATGCCGTGGATGAAGTTGGTGGTGCCGTCGATGGGGTCGATGATCCAGCGATGGCTCTTGTCGTCGCCGGCGATCTCGCCCCCCTCCTCCAGCAGGAAGCCGAAGCCGGGGCGGGCCTTCTTCAATTCCTGGCGCAGCACCTTTTCCGCCTGAAGGTCGGCGGAGGTGACGAAATCGGACGTGCCCTTCATGGACACCTGCAGCTTCTCGACCTCGCCGAAGTCGCGCACCATGCCGCGGCCGGCCTTGCGGGCGGCGCCCATCATCACGTTGAGAATGGCGGAACGGACGATCACGGCACAAACTCCTTGAACCTGAAAACGATGAGGCCGCCCCCCGAGCGGATTGCCCCGGGAGCGGCCATTACACCACGAAAGCGGCTTACTTGGCGCGCTCGACGTAGGAGCAATCACCGGTGTTGACGATGATCTTCTCGCCCTCGGCGATGAACGGCGGCACCAGGATCTTGAGGCCGTTCTCCAGCTTGGCCGGCTTGTAGGACGAGGACGCGGTCTGGCCCTTGACCACCGGATCGGCCTCGACCACCAGCATGGTCACCTTTTCCGGCAGCGCCACCGAAACCGGCGAGCCCTCGATGAAATCGACGGCCACCTGCATGCCGTCCTGCAGGAAGGCGGCGGACTCGCCCAGCACGTCCTTGGCCAGGCTGAACTGCTCGAAGGATTCCTGATCCATGAAGGTCAGGTTGTCGCCGTCGACGAAGAGGAAGGTGCAATCCTTCTCTTCCACGTTGCACTTTTCGACGGTGTCGGCGGTGCGCCAGCGCTCGTTCGTCTTGGTGCCGGTGCGGATGTCGCGCATTTCGACGGTGATGAAGGCGCCGCCCTTGCCGGGCTGCACGATGGCCGTCTTCAGCACGGCCCACTGGCGGCCGTTGTGCTCGATGATATTGCCGACACGAATCAGGTTGGCATTGATCTTCATGGGATAAATCTCGACGGGCTGACGGAAAATTGGCGCGAAACCTAACAGGTCGGCTGGAATATGGCAACCGTGGTGGAAAATCCCAGCCATGCAGCCCACGCTTCCCTGCGGCGCCCTGGCCGCGTACAATTCCGCCAAAGGTGATAGGGGGATAAACAGAAAATGAGACGCTTCCTCATCGGCATGGTCTGCGCCCTGGGCGCCTGGAACACCGCCGCCTGGGGCGCAGAAGCGCAGAATTGGGACCTGAACGGCACCCGCGTCACCATCGAGGATATTGCGGAAGGGGGGCAGCGCCTGACGGTGCGGCGCGACGGCGCCGCCGATCTGAGCCTGACCGCGCAGAAGCTGACGCCGCGCGATCCGGTGGGAGAAAACATCACCGGCGGCGCCACCCCCATGATGGTGGTCACCGGCTGGTCGGGCGGCGCCCAATGCTGCTACACCGTGCACATCATCGACCTGGGCGCCCAGCCCCGGCTGGTCCAATCCATCGATGTGGGCCATTCCGACGCCGCCCTGTTCAACCAGTTCGACGACGATCCTGCGCTGGAAGTCGGCCTGCCGGACTGGAGTTTCGTCAATTGGCCGTTCGGCGATTTCGCCACCTCGCCGGTGCCGCGGGTGATCATGGACTGGGACGGCCAGCAATACGTGCCGTCCTCCAAGCTGATGCGGGCCGGCATCATGCTGTATCAGTTGCAGGAACGCCGCCAGCCCCATTCCGAGCAGGAAATCATCGGCGCGGTTTTCCAAGACACCCTGGACATGATCTATGCCGGCCGCATGAAGGCCGCGCGCACCCTGCTCAAGCAATTGCTGCCGCCCACCCCCGAGAACAAGCGACTGGAAAAGGAATTCTTCGAGTGCAAGCTGCCGTCCAGCCCGTGGTGGCCGTTCATCGCCGGGCTGAACAGCATGGCGGCCAAGCCGCCGGCCGCCGGCTGCGCCGCGCCACCCCAGGCGGGCTGAACCGCCCGCGCAGACGGTGCGCCCCAGGCAGAGCCTGAAAACGGTTCCGCCTAAGCGAAGACAGCGCTAACGCGACGGATAGGGGTGGGGCCGCCCCTGCCAGTCCAGCACCTCGCCGCGCTCACCGTCCCAAAATTCGGGCATCAGCGGCACCTTGCCGGCGCCGCCGGGAATATCCAGCACATAGGTGGGCTGGGCGATGCCGGTCAGGCGGCCGCGCAGACGCCGCATGATCTCCTGGCCCTCGGCGATGGACAGCCGGAAATGCCCGGTCCCGCGCGCCAGATCGGGATGGTGCAGGTAATAGGGGCGCACCCGGTTGCGCACCAGGGCGCGGAACAGCTCCTCCAGCACCTCGGCACTGTCGTTGACGCCCCTCAGCAGAACGGTCTGCGACACCAGCGGCAAGCCTGCCTCGGCCAGCCGCCGCAGGCCCTGGCGGGCGGCGGGCGACAATTCGCGGGCATGGTTGACGTGCACCGACACCCACACCGCCAGCTCGGCATCGGCCGGCGGCCGCAGCGCCCCGGCCAGGATGGCGGTGATGCGCTCGGGTTCCGCGACCGGGATGCGGGAATGGAAGCGCAAGACCTCCACATGCCGCAGCCGGGCGACGCGGGCCACCAGATCGGCCAGCCGGTTGGCCGGCAGCATTAGCGGGTCGCCGCCGGTCACGATGATCTCGCGCACCTCGGGACGGCCCGAGACATAGGCCAGCGCCTCGTCCAGTTCCGCCGCGGACAGCGTGCCGTCGGCGTCGCCCACCGCCTCGCGCCGAAAGCAGAAGCGGCAATAGACCGGGCACACCATGATGGGTTTCAGCAACACGCGGTCCGGGTAACGGTGGACGATCCCCTTGACCGGGCTGTAGGCTTCGTCGCCGATGGGGTCGGCGCGCTCCTCGGGGGCGGTGACCAATTCATCGGCGGTGGGCACGAACTGGCGCGCCACCGGGTCGGCCGGGTCCATGGGATCGATCAGATCGACCACGGCCGGCGTCAGCGCAATCGCGGTGCCGGCGGCCACGCGGTCAAGGGCGCCGCGCTGGTCGGACAGGGCCAGGCCGGCGGCGATCAGGTCGGACGGCGTGCGCAAGGTGCGGCGGCGGATGGGATCGGGTTCGGAAGACATCGGCATTGGATAGAGGATTTATGAGCGCAGGCAAAGAGTGGTGGCTGCCGGAAAACTTCGCAAGCCGGCGGGACAATCTGGTGAAACGCCAAAGGATCATGGCGGCGGTGCGCGGCTTTTTCGCGGAACGCGACTTCGCCGAGGTCGAGACCCCGTGCCTGCAGGTCAGCCCGGGGCTGGAGCCGCATCTGCGGGCCTTCGCCACCCGGCTGGACGATGCCTGGGGCAATCCGCCGGTCACGCTGTACCTGCACACCAGCCCCGAATTCACCATGAAGAAGCTGCTGGTGGCGGGGGTCGAGCGGCTGTACCAGATCGCCCGCGTGTTCCGCAACGGCGAGCGGTCGCATACCCACCATCCCGAATTCACCATGCTGGAATGGTATCGTGCCGGCGGCACCGTCGAACAATTGATGGACGATACCGAGGCGCTGGTGCGCGCCTGTGCCCGCGCGGCGGAGGCCACCCACATGGTGCACGGCGGACGCGTCTGCGACCCCTTCCTGCCATGGCGGCGGCTGTCGGTGGCCGAGGCGTTCTTCGATTATTGCGACATGGACGTGCTGGCCACCGCGCCCGACCCATGGAATCCCGACCGCGACCTGATCGCCGCCGAGGCGCGGCGCCTGGACATCTCGGTGTCGGAGGGCGATCGCTGGGACGACATCTTCTTCAAGATCATGCTGGACCGCATCGAACCCCATCTGGGGTTCGGCGTGCCGGTGATCCTGCATTCCTATCCGGTGTCCATGGCGGCGCTGGCCCGCCCCTCGCCCGCAGACGGCCGCGTGGCCGAACGCTTCGAGGCCTATGGCTGCGGCGTCGAGTTGTGCAACGCCTTCGGCGAGCTGACCGATGCGGCCGAACAGCGCCGCCGCTTCCAGGCCGACATGGACCTCAAGCAGGCGCTCTACGGCGAACGCTATCCCATCGACGAGGACTTTCTGGCCGCCCTGGCGGCCGGCATGCCCGAATCCGCCGGCATCGCCCTTGGGCTGGACCGTCTGGTGATGCTGCTGTGCGGCGCCGAACGACTGGATCAGGTGCTGTGGGCGCCGGTGGCCGAGGGGCCGGCGGGCGCCTGACACGCAAGGCAGCTCCCCGGAATCCGGGATGAACCTTGATCGCTACGGGATCAGATCGGCCAGTGTCCGGCGGTCGAGGACGGCGAGAAAAGCGCCCAGCGCTTCATCGATCACGCCGGCCAGCTTGCAGGTCGCCATGGGGCAGGCGTGGGGACCGTCGCTGCACGGCAGCAGCGCCAGGTTCTCCTCCTCCCGCATCAGGCGGCCCAGGTTGATGTCGTGGGGTTCGCAGGCCAGGCGCAGACCGCCGTTCTTGCCGCGCACGGTGGACACGTATCCCAGTTCGGACAGACGCCGGACAATCTTTTTCAGGTGTTCCGAAGACACGTCGTAATATTCCGCGACCTCGCGCACGGTCACAACCCGGTCACGGTGATCGGCCAGATAAAGCATCAGCCGCAGGGAAAAATCGGTGAACTGGGTAATCTTCATGACGCATCCAGCGAGGTGGTGCGCCCATATAGCGCAAGCTGCCCCGACCGCTCAATCACTTGGTTGATCAGCGCGACTGCCCCGCCGCCATCGCCGGCCATGGCTTTTTCCTCGATACGGGTCAGCAGGGTGTACAGCATCGCCTCGCCGAACATGGCGGCCTTGCCGCGCATGGCGTGGGCATGCTCCGCCAACTGGTCCGGCGGGGCCTGGGCCAGCGCCGATAGGGTGGCGGCGTCCTTGCCCATTTCGGCGACGAACTGGGGCAGCATGTGCTCCAGGCCTTCGGGAATGTCCGGCGGGGGCGGCAGGGCATCGGGCATGGGGCAGTCCTTGTGGCGGGAGCACCACGCCATTTGGCAGGGGGCGGCGGCCGCTGTCAAACCGTAAGACACCGGCCACCGCGGAGCATTGGCCCGCCAGGGCGTCAGGCCGTTTTCACCCGCTCCAGGAAGTCGTGCACGATGCGTTGCAGATCGTCGGTGCGCGCGTGCAACTGCTCGGCCGCCTGCAACACGATGGCCGCCGACGAGTCGGTCTCGACCGCCGCCTGCTCCACCTCGGAGATGGTCGCGGTGACTTCCCTGACGCCCGACGACGCCTGATTGACGTTGGCGGAAATCTCGGCGGTGGCGGCGCCCTGCTCCTCCACCGCGCTGGCGATGGTGGCCGAAATCTGGTTGATCTGGCCGATGGTGCCGGTGATGCCGCCCAGGGCGTCCACCGCCTCGCGGGTCGATCCCTGCACCGCCGTCACCTGGGCCACGATGTCCTCGGTGGCCCGCGCCGTCTGGTTGGCCAGGCTTTTCACCTCGTTGGCGACCACGGCGAAGCCCTTGCCGGCCTCGCCGGCGCGGGCCGCCTCGATGGTGGCGTTCAGCGCCAGCAAATTGGTCTGGCTGGCGATGTCGGTGATCAGGCCCACCACCTCGCCGATCTTCTGGGCGGCCTGGGCCAGCCCGCGCACCTTGGCATTGGCGCGCTCGCCCTCGTCCGCGGCGGCGCGCGCCACGTCGGACGCATCGCTGGTGCGCCGCGCGATCTCGGCGATCGAGGCGGACAGTTCCTCGGTGGCCGAGGCGACGGTCTGCACGTTCATGGAGGTCTGGTGGGCGGTTGCCGCAACCATGGCCGCCTGCCCCTGCGCGCGGCCGGCGGTGGCGGTCAGGGCGCGGGCGGTTTCCGACAGCGAGCGGGCGGCACCGCCCAGCACTTCAACCACCTGCGACACCTGGCCTTCGAAGTCGTGCGTCAGTTTTTCGATGGCCACCGCGCGGTCGGCGCGCTGCTGTTGTTCGGCGGCTTCGCGCGCGGCCAGCTCGTCGGCCTTGACCATGCTGTCGCGGAACACCTCGACCGCGCGGGCCATGGCGCCGATTTCGTCCTTGCGCGCGGTGCCGGGGATGGCGATGGCCAGCTCGCGGTTGCGCAGGCGGTCCATGGTGGCGGTGATGGACTGGATCGGCTGTGCGATCAGCCGGCTGGCGATCTGCCACGACACCAGCACGCCCAGGATGACGCCACCCAGCAGAACCGCGATACTGACGTTGCGCGCCCAGTCGTAGGCCTGGGCCAGCCCGTCCACATGGGCGCCGATGTCGTCGGCGTTCAGCTTCGAGAACCGTTCGATCTCGGCGTTCAGCGCCTGGCGGGTCTTGCGGTTGGCGTCGTTGTCGCCATAGACGCGGGCCGCAGCGGGGCCTTCCTCGCGGCCGATGCGCACGGTCTCGCGGCGGAAGGTGATGAATTGCTGCGCCGCCGCCTCAAGTTTGGCGAAGTGCTCGCGCTGCTCGGGCAGGATCAGCGGCTGCCATTCGCGCAGGCGGCCCTCCATCTTCTCCAGATTGGCCAGCAGCGGCTTGCCGAACTTTTCCACGTCCTCGGCATTGCGGCCCATGTAGATGCCGCGCGAATCCATGACCACGGCCAGCACCAGGGCGTTGACCTGCTCGCCCAGGATGGCGCGCGACGCGGCGCCCTGCATGGACTCCGCCCGCTGCATGAAGGTGCCCAGCACGTTCAGGCCGATCAGGCCCACGGCCCCGGCGACCATGGCCATCAACGCGACGATGAAATAGATCTTGGCGGCAATACCGAAGCGACGCATGGCCCCTCCCTGGGCGATAGGTATTTACTCCGAACTATATCTCTTTAGTGCTGCCAAAGAGACTGCACGAAAGTAGGACGTATGTTCCTGTATAGAGCGCGGGGCGCGCTCAACTTTCTTTCAGGTTCAACTTTCCTTAGGAAGCGCCGGGCGTTCAGCGGCCAGGGGCGTTCAGCGGCCAGGGGCGTTCAGCGGCCGATGACCGGGGCGACGAATTCACGGAAACGCTCGGCCGCCAGCGGCGGGCTGAAGCGGTAGCCCTGCACCAGGTCGCAGCCGCGATCGGCCAGGAAGGCCATCTGCTCGGCGGTTTCCACCCCCTCGCCCACCACGCGCATGCCCAGGGAATGGCCGAGCGCGATGATCGCCTCGATCAGGCGGGCGTCGTCGCCGTCGTCCAGCGCGCCGGCGACGAAAGAGCGATCCACCTTGAGGATGTCCACGGGGAAATGCTTGAGGTAGGACAGCGAGGCATAGCCGGTGCCGAAATCATCCACGGCGATCTTGGCGCCCACCTCGCGGATGCGGCGGATCTTGCGCAGCACTTCCTCGCCCGAGGCCAGCAGCAGGCTTTCGGTGATCTCGACCGTGACCAGATGGGGCGGCAGGCCGGTCACCTCCAGCGCGCGCTCCAGCGCGCCGGCGATGTCGCCCTGCTGCACCTGGCGGGGCGAGACGTTGATGGCGACCCGCAGCGGCTCCTCCGACAGGGTCCGCCACGACGCCGCCTCGCGGCAGGCGGCGGTCAGCAGCCAGTCGCCGATCGGCAGGATCAGGCCCATTTCCTCGGCCAGCGGCACGAATTGCTCGGGGCTGATGGCGCCCAGATAGCGGTTGTGCCAGCGCAGCAGCGCCTCCGCCCCCGCCACCTTGCCCGACGCCACCTCGATCACCGGCTGGTAGACCAGGGTGAACTCGTCGTGCTCCAGCGAATCGGACAACTCGCTCGCCAGCCGCGAGCGCGCCTGGGCGCGGGCGTCCATGCTGGGGGTGAAGAAGCGGAAGGTGTTGCGGCCGGCGTCTTTAGCCTTGCGCAGCGCGCTCGTGGAGTTGCGCATCAACGCCTCCACGTCCTCGCCGTCGCCTGGCCACAGGCTGATGCCGATGGAACAGGAAATGAGGATCTGGTGGGCCTCGATCAGGAACGGCTCGGCCAGGCATTCCAGCAGGGCGCGCACCACCTGCTCCACCTCGTCCACCGTATCGATGGCGGTCAGCACGGCGGTGAATTCGTCGCCGCCGAAACGGGCCAGGGTGTCGCCCTGGCGCAAGGCCGCCTGGAAGCGGCGGGCCGCCTCCTCCAGCACCTTGTCGCCGATGGTGTGGCCCAGCGTGTCGTTGATGTTCTTGAACCCGTCCAGGCCCAGGAACAGCAGCGCCGCGCGCTTGTTGCCGCGCCCGGCCTGGACCAGCGCCTGCAACAGGCGGTCCAGGAACAGCGCCCGGTTGGGCAAGCGGGTCAGCGGATCGAAATTGGTCTGCTGCCACAGCTTTTCGGCGGTGTCGCGCACCTCGGACACGTCGCGGAAAATACCCACATGGCGGCGGATGCGGCCGTCATTGTCGCGCTCGGTGGCGATGGACAGCCAGGCGCGATAGATCTCGCCGGTCTTGCGGCGGTTGAACAGCTCGCCTTCCCAGCGGCCCTGACGGGCCACCTCGGCCCACAATTGCTCGAAGAATGCCTGGTCGTGCAGGCCGGAGCGAAGACAGCGCGGGGTCTGTCCGACCACCTCGTCGGGGGCGAAGCCGGTGATCAGGGCGAAGGCGGGATTGACGGCCAGGATGCGGTTGTCCGCATCGGTGACCATGATGCCCTCGGACGCCATGTCGAAGACGGTGCGGAACAGGCGCAGCTCGGCATTCTCGCGCTCCAGCTCGGCGATCCGCTCTATCGCGCCGTGGTCATGCTGCGCCAAACCCGCCTCGTCTGAAAGTCGTAGGGCATGGCACAGGATAGCCGCGTGATGACGCGATGCAAGAGGCGATCACGCACAAGTCGATCCCCGCCAGCGACATCGCCCACTTCTTAAGCGCAAAGATATAGTGCCCAAGATGGGGGCGCCAAAATCTTGATCGGCCCCGCCGACCCGATCATGATGGGGATGAACGGACCAGACCTTCTTCAGTGCCTCGGAAAACGATCCGCGCGGTTCATGCCCCCCTGAACCGCGCGGTTTCGTTTGCGGGCCGGGCGCGCGGCTGTGCGCGCTCGCCCTCCGCCTCGATGGCGGCAGATCGCGGCTGTGCGTCATATCTGACGCTCGATGCCCTAGGCGCTCCACAGCAGCAGGGCGACCACCTGGGGCGCGATCACGCGCAGCACCATCACCAGCGGATAGACCGAGGCATAGGCCAGGATGGGCGCCTCGGACGAGGACAGGCCCTGGGCGAAGGCCAGCGCCGGCGGATCGGTCATCGACCCCGACAGCACCCCGCACAGGGACAGGTAATTGGTGCGCGTCAGCAGATAGCCGCCGATGCCCACCACCAGCAGCGGCACCAGGGTGACGAGCACGCCGCAGGCCACCCATTTCAGGCCGTCGCCATGCACCAGGGTATCGACGAAGCCCTGGCCCGATTTGATGCCCACCGCCGCCAGGAACAGGGCGATGCCGAAGTCGCGCATCATGTGGTTGGCCGGCGGCGGCATGAACCACACCAGCTTGCCCACATGGCCCAGGCGCGACAGCACGATGGCGACCACCAGCGGGCCGCCGGCCAGCCCCAACTGGATCGGCGCCGGCAATCCCGGCACCATGATCGGCAAGGACCCCAGCACCATGCCCAGGGCGATGCCGATAAAGATCGGGATCATCTGGGTTTCCTGGAGCGCCTTGGACCGGTTGCCCACCACCTGGGCCACCTGGCCGAAATTGTGCGGGTCGCCCACCACGGTCAGCATATCGCCGAACTGCAGCTTCAGATGCGCGCCGGGCACCAGCTCGTGGCCGCTGCGGCTGACGCGGCTGACCACCACGTTGTAATGGGCGCGCAGGTTCAGCTCGCCCAAGGACTTGCCCAGCACGTCCGAACGGGTGACGACCATGCGCTCCCACGTCACGTCCTTGGTCGCCATGGCCTTGAGATCGACGTCGGCGATGGGACCGATCAGCCTTTTCAGCCGTTCGAGGTTGCTGCGCGGCCCCACCGCCAGCACCACGTCGCCGTCGGCCAGCACGTCCTCGGCGCTGACCACGCTTTGGGTGCCGTCGTGCATCATGCGCGATAGCAC
The DNA here is from genome assembly GCA_023426365.1 of Pseudomonadota bacterium. Lineage (GTDB taxonomy): Bacteria > Pseudomonadota > Alphaproteobacteria > Rhodospirillales > Magnetospirillaceae > Magnetospirillum. The sequence continues at coordinate 10,246 of JAFAAW010000052.1, read as the reverse complement.
CACGCCCATTTCCTTCAGCTCGTCCAGGTCGCGCAGGGCGCAGCCGACCACCGCCGGATTGCGCACCACCAGATTGACGGTTTCCACCGGCGTGTAGCCGGCGGCGCGGGCGGCCTCGAATTCCTGGGCCACCGTCTTGATGCGGATGCCGAAGGCCGCGCGCACCAGCACCATGGTCAGCAGGATGCCGACGATGCCGAACGGATAGGCCACCGCATAGGCCTGGCCCAGCACGGCGCCGGCATTGGCGACGCCCAGATTGGACAGCACCTGCTGGCCGGCGGCCAGGGACGGCGTGTTGGTGACCGCGCCCGACAGAATACCCAGAATGGCCGGCAGCTCGACCCCGCCCAGCAGGTGGATGGCGACCGCCGTCAGCGTGCCCAGCACCACGATGGCCACCGCCATGGCGTTCAGAACCAGGCCGTCCTTGCGGAACGACTGGAAGAAGCCCGGTCCCACCGAGACGCCGATGGCATAGACGAACAGCACCAGGCCGAATTCGCGCGCAAACCCCAGCATGGTGGCGTCCATGCCGATGCCGAAATGCCCGAAGGCCAGACCGGCGAACAGCGCGCCGCCCACGCCCAGGCGGACACCGCCCAGCTTGAGCTGCCCCAGCGCCAGCCCCAGTGCCGCCACCGCCGACAACACCAGAAGCGCCTCTGCCACCCCGTGCATGTGCATGCGTGTTTCCCCCTATCGCATCGCACAATGGTTGACGCGGCAAATTCCTTTGGGCAAGCGAAAAGGTGATGACGAATAGGGAATGCTGCGTATGCAGGCGGGCGGCGGGCGTTCAGCGCGCCGCCGGGAACTGCGCGGCGCCGCCCTTGCAGCGCGGCCGCACGTCGCGGCCGCACGGGCGGAAATTCAGGTCGCGGTCCAGGCAGACCCGGATTTCGGCCGCCTGATGGCCGCGGCACACCACCGCCAGCCCCTTGCGGTCCATGCCCGGATTGGCGGCGACGAACAGCTTTTCCACCTGATCGACGCTCAGCGTCTGGGGGGCGTCGGGGGTCTGCAGGAGCTTGGGGATGCGGACCCGCTCGTACGCCTCGCGGGTGCGCTGGAAATATTCGGTGGGCGGGGCGCCGTCGCAGGTGCCGTGGCGCGACCATTGGTGCTGGATCAGCTTGCGGCTGGGCATCAGCGGCAGCATGTCGTCGACGACCCGGCCGGGCACCGGCTGCGCCGCCGCGCACTGGGCGGGAAAGCCGCCCTTGGCGTATTGCGGCCACAGGCCGTGCACCACGAAGCCGTAGCGGCGCCCGCCGCCGCATTGCTCGGTTTCCGACCGGCCGGCCTTGCCCCCGCACCAGGTGGGCGACCAGGACAGCGACAGCACATAGTAATCGAACTGCCCCGCCACCGCCCTGTCGCGCGCCAAGGCGGGTGACAGCGACGCGATCAGCACGATCAGGGCGGCGGCGGCAAGACGGCGCATAACGAAATCCGGGTTCAGGGGCGAAAGGCGGCGATGGTGGCACAAGCGGCCGCCGCTGCAAAGGCAACCCTGCGCAGGCGGCCGGTGTTCCGGTGTTAATGCGGGGAAATCCCGCCAGGAGGGAGCGTTCCCATGGGCCAGAAGATCGACCTGAACACCGCGTCCCGCGCCGAGCTGGACCGCATCCCCGCCATCGGCGAGAAATGCGCCCAGGCCATCATCGAATACCGGACCAAGCACGGCCCGTTCCACAGCATTGCCGACCTCGACAACATCCCCGGCTTCGGCAAGAAGGCGCTGGAGCATCTGCGCGAGAACGGCACGGTATGACGGCAAGGCAGCCGCGAGAGCGGGTAGCCGTTTTCCCGCCCGCCCGGCCAACCCGTTCGGACCACCCCGTTCGAATGACTTGACTGCGGCGGCCGCTTTGGGTTGCATGGGGGCATGGCTGAGCTTGTGCCCACCCGCCGTTTTCTTTGTCACGCCGGTAACGTGCGAAACTGCACGCTTGCCCCGGCGGCGGCCGCCTGACCGCATCCGACGCGGCGCAGCCGGGGCACACTAGGTCCACTCCCCCAATCCAGTCATCCGATCCGCGCACCGGCCAGGCCGGGCGCCTGCTTTCGCCTGGAGGAAACAGCCATGAGCATTCCCGATTCGTCCCTTCCCCCCATCACGCTGAGCGAGGCCGACGCCGAGCGCCTGCGCACCCTGACCAACGCCAGCCAGCTCATCACCCCCGAGGTCGCCGACTTCCTGGAGGGCGAACTGGAGCGCGCCCGCGTGCTGCCGCCCGAGGCGCTGCCCGACCGCTTCGTGCGCATGGGGTCGCATGTGGCCTTCCGCGACGATGGCACCGGCGTTACCACCCACGCCGTGCTGGTCTATCCCGGCCAGGAAGATACCGAACGCCGGCATATTTCGGTGCTCTCGCCGGTGGGCGCCGCCCTGATCGGGCTGTCGCCGGGCCAGTCCATCGTGTTCGTCACCGCCCAGGGCCGCCGCCGCAAGCTGACCGTCATGTCGGTGTCGCAGGGCGAGGACGACGCCGTTCCCGCCTGAGCGATCGGGTCGGCACGTCCAGGTGAAAACAAGCTATCCAGTCATGGAAGGATCATAACCACAAATCGCCCATCCTCCGGCGTCGGATGCAGGCCTACCCACACGGCCTAGTCCTTGAAAACCCACCCCTCTCCCCCCACCCGCGCGGCGGCGACTCCTACCCGATGGAGTTGGCACGGCTCTTGCGGGTGGGGAAAGCAGGCAACCGATAAAAAGAATACCGGGAGGCTTGAGGAGAGAGGGCGCACCCCTGTCGCGCGTCCATTCCCCACCTTTCCGGCGTTCGCCAGACCAAGCCCTTGGAGAGGTGGGTGAGAGCGATGCACGACGACAGCGCCAACATTAACGAAACCGAGATCGAGACCCGCTTCGGCGTCTCGCGTCGCGATTTCATGAAGTTCTGCGCGGCCATGGCCGCCACCATGGGCCTGCCCAAGGGCGCCGATGCCCAGATCGCCGAGGCGATCACCAAGAAGGACCGCCCCTCGGTCATCTGGCTGCACCACCAGGAATGCACCGGCTGTTCCGAATCGCTGCTGCGCTCCGAGCACCCCACGCTCGAGAAGCTGATCCTCGAGATCATCTCGCTCGACTACCACGAAACCCTGTTCGCCGCCGCCGGCCATCAGGCCGAGGCCGCCCGCAAGGCCGCCATGGAGAAGAACAAGGGCAAGTACCTGCTGGTGGTGGAAGGCGCCATCCCCATGAAGGACGGCGGCATCTACTGCAAGATCGGCGGCCAGACCTCGCTGGAACTGACCCGCGAAGTGGCCCAGGACGCGGCCGCGGTCATCGCCATCGGCTCTTGCGCGTCGTGGGGCGGCATGCCCTCCACGCCCCCCAACCCCACCGGCGCCACCGGCGTGGGCGAGGCGCTGGGCCGCTCGGACGTGGTCACCATCCCCGGCTGCCCGCCCAACCCCTATAACTTCCTGTCCACCGTGGTCCACTTCCTGACCTTCGGCAAGCTGCCGGCGCTGGACAAGGAAAACCGCCCGATCTTCGCCTATGGCCGCCTGATCCACGACAATTGCGAGCGCCGCGCCCATTTCGACGCCGGCCGCTTCGCCCTGGAATTCGGCGACGAGGGCCACAAGAAGGGCTATTGCCTCTACAAGCTGGGCTGCAAGGGACCCGAGACCTGGGCCAACTGCCCGGCCATCGGCTTCAACGACGCCGGCCAGGCGTCGTGGCCGGTCGCCACCGGCCACCCCTGCATCGGCTGCACCGAGAAGGGCATCGGCTTCGCCAAGCCCATCCACGCCCTGGCCGACCTCAAGACCAATCCGCCGATCTCCTATCCGCGCATCGTCGAGGAAAAGGGTGAAGGCGCGTCGCTGGGCGCCGCCGCGCTGGTGGCCGGCGTTGCCGGCCTGGCCGTGGGCGCCGGCATGAAGCTGGCCAGCAACCTGGGCAAGGCCGACGCCAAGGACCACGGCACCACCGGCACGGATGCGGAGTAAGCCGTCATGGCTCTGAAGCGTCGAGAATTCCTCAAAGGGGCCGCGGGCGGCGGCGCCGCGCTGGCGACAGCGGCGGTGGTGCCTGCCCCCGCCGAGGCCCGCGAGAACAAGCCCATGCCGCCCAACGCGGTGGGCCTGCTGTTCGATTCCACCCTGTGCATCGGCTGCAAGGCGTGCGTGGCGGGCTGCAAGGAGGCCAACGACCTGCCGCCCGACTTCAACACCGCCGACCAGTTGTGGGACACCCCCATCGACATCGGGCCGAAGACGTACAACGTCATCAAGCTGTACGCCCACGGCACCGCCGAGGTGAAGGACCGCGAGGAAAACGGCTTCGCCTTCGTCAAGAAGTCGTGCATGCACTGCGTCGATCCGTCATGCGTGTCGGTCTGCCCGGTGTCGGCCATGACCAAGGACGCGCGGACCGGCATCGTCGCCTACGACCCGGACATCTGCATCGGCTGCCGCTACTGCGTGCTGTCGTGCCCGTTCGGCGTCCCGCAATCCGAGTACGACACGCCCACGCCGAAGATCAAAAAATGCGAGATGTGCCGCCACCGCCAGGCGGAAGGCAGGATCCCGGCCTGCGCCGAGGTCTGCCCCACCGGCGCCACGGTGTTCGGCCCCATGACCGCCATCGGCGAGGAAATCGCCCGCCGCCGGGCGCTCAAGGCCGGCGAGGTGACCACCTTCGAACGCCGCGTCCTGGGATCGGGCGACACCCATGAACGGCCCGCCGCCCAGTACGTGGACCACGTCTACGGCGAGAAGGAAGTGGGCGGCACCCAGTTCCAGTTCATGTCGGGCGTGCCGTTCGAGAAGCTGGGCATGCCCAGCTTGCGCGACCGCTCGTTCCCGGCGGATTCCGAGGGCATCCAGCACACGCTCTACAGCGGGATGATCGCGCCCGCGGTGGTGTTTGCCGGTCTGGTGTGGGCCGCCAAGCGCGCATCCCACGTCGATGACGAGCATCCGGAGGAATAGGCCGCCATGGGACACTTCCATAACGAACACGAGCCCTTGGGCGGCAAGCTGGTGACCAAGACCACGGTGGTCTGCGCGGCGCTGGCGCTGATCGCCGCCATCTTGCTGGCCAAGCGCATGGTGCTGGGCCTCGGCTCGGTCACCAACCTCAACAACGGTTATCCCTGGGGCATCTGGATCGCCTACGACGTGGTGATCGGCACCGCGTTCGCCTGCGGCGGCTATGCCATGGCCCTGGTGTGCTACATCCTCAACAAGGGCGAATACCATCCGCTGGTGCGCCCGGCGCTGCTGGCGTCGTGCTTCGGCTATACGCTGGGCGGCGTGTCGATCCTGTTCGACCTGGGCCGCTGGTGGAACGCCTGGCACATCCTGGTGCCGCAGTACATGCAGCCCAATTCGGTGATGTTCGAGGTGGCGCTGTGCGTCATGTCCTACATCCTGGTGCTGTGGATCGAGTTCGCCCCGGCGATCCTGACCAAGCTCCGCCTGACCCATCTGCGCAAGAAGCTGGACAAGGTCCTGTTCGTCTTCGTGGCGCTGGGCTGCCTGCTGCCGACCATGCACCAAAGCTCGCTGGGCACCCTGCTGGTGGTTCTGGGCTACCAGATTCATCCGCTGTGGCAGACCCCGCTGCTGCCGCTGCTGTTCCTGTGCTCGGCCATCTGCATGGGCTTTTCCATCGTGGTGTTCGAGGCGGTGCTGGGGTCGGCCGGCTTCAAGCGCTCCATCAAGCACGAGATGCCGCAACTGGCCAAGATCGCCCGCATCGTCCAGGGCTTCATGGTGGTCTATCTGGTGCTGCGGTTCGGCGATCTCGCCGTGCGCGGCGAGTTGGGCAGCATCTTCACCTCGGGCCTGCGGTCGCTGATGTTCGTGGTCGAGATCGTGCTGTTCGCCACCCCGGTGGTGCTGTTCGCCCGTGCCCGCAACCGCGCCACCCGCCAGGGTCTGTTCGTGGGCGCGGTGGCCATGCTGCTGGGCGGCGCGCTGTACCGCCTGGACGCCTTCCTGGTGGCCTACGACACCGGCCCCGGCTGGAGCTATTTCCCCAGCGTTTCCGAGCTGATGGTCACCTTCGGCATCATCGCCGCCGAGGTCCTGCTCTACATCGTCTTCGTCCGGAAGCTTCCGGTTTTCTACACCCACAAGCTCACGCCGGCCGATCTGGCCGCCGCGCACGAAAAGTAAGGAGCCACTGCCGTGTCCCAGCGTATTACCATCGACCCCATTACCCGGATCGAGGGGCACCTGCGCATCGACGTCGAGGTCGATAACGGCAAGGTGTCCAAGGCGTGGTCCTCGGGCCAGATGTTCCGCGGCGTCGAGCTGATCCTGCTCGGCCGCGACCCGCGCGACGCCTGGGCCATCACCCAGCGCATCTGCGGCGTGTGCACCACCGTGCACGCCATCACCTCGGTGCGCGCGGTCGAGAATGCCCTGAACCTGGAAGTTCCGTTGAACGCCCAGTTCATCCGCAACATGATCGCCAGCGCGCATGCGCTGCACGATCACATCGTGCACTTCTATCACCTGTCGGCGCTGGACTGGGTGGACGTGGTCTCGGCGCTCAAGGCTGATCCCGTCAAGGCGTCGCAACTGGCGGAATCCCTGTCCGACTGGGGCATGAATTCCAAGCACGTGATGACCCAGACCCAGGAAAAGCTGAAGACCTTCGTGGGGTCGGGCCAATTGGGTCCGTTCACCAACGGCTATTGGGGCCATCCGGCCATGAAGCTGCCGCCCGAGGTCAACCTGCTGGCGGTCGCCCACTACCTGCAGGCGCTGGAAGCGCAGCGCCACTGCTCCAAGATCGTCACCATCCTGGGCTCCAAGTCGCCGCACATCCAGAACCTGGCGGTGGGCGGCGTCGCCAACCCCATCGACACCAACAGCCAGTCGAACCTGACCATCGAGCGTCTGCTCAAGATCAAGGAGCACATCGACGCGCTGTCCGAGTTCGTGCGCAAGGTCTATCTGCCGGACGTGTGCGCGGTGGGCGCCTTCTATGCCGACTGGACCAAGTACGGCAAGGGCATCACCAACTACATCGCCACGCCCGACTTCCCGACCGACACCAAGGGCACCCAGTTCATGGTGCCGGGCGGCCACGTCCCCGACGGCGACCTTTCCAAGTACAAGCCCTTCACCCATTTCGGCGACCAGTACCTGCGCGACGGCGTCGAGGAATCGGTCAAGCACGCGTGGTACGAGTATTCCAAGCCCGGCCCGCTGCACCCCTACAAGGGCGAGACCACGCCCAAGTACACCGACTTCCAGGACGAGGGTAAGTATTCCTGGCTGAAGGCGCCGACCTTCTATGGCAAGCGCGCCCAGGTCGGCCCGCTGGCCAGCGTGCTGAGCGGCCTGGCCGCCGGCCACCAGCCCACCGTCAACTACGCCACCAAGGCGCTGGACACGGTGTCGTCGCTGGTAGGGTCCAAGGTCGGTCCCGACATCCTGCATTCCACCATCGGCCGCCATGCCGCCCGCGCCATCCGGTCGGGCGTCATGACCGAGGTGCTGGCCCAGAACTGGTCCATGCTGATCGAGAACATCAGCAAGGGCGACACCGCCACCTTCAACAAGCCGGTGTTCCCCAAGGGCGAGGTCATGGGCTTCGGCATGCACGAGGCGCCGCGCGGCCTGCTGTCGCACTGGACGGTCATCAAGGACGGCAAGATCGCCAACTACCAGTGCGTGGTGCCGTCCACCTGGAACGCCGGCCCGCGCGACGAGAACGACGTCATGGGCCCCTACGAGGCGTCGCTGATGGACAACCCCATCGCCAACCCCGAGCAGCCGCTCGAGGTTCTGCGCACCGTCCACTCGTTCGACCCCTGCCTGGCCTGCGCCGTGCACGTGCACGACGAGGACAAGCGCGAGGTCGTCCAGGTCAAGGCGCTGTAAGGAAAACCGTAATAGCGGTGCCGTCCCGAGTGGGTTTACCCTCGCGGGGCGGCACCGGTTCGTTTGGGCCGACTCTGTTTGGGGATGAAGACATGCGCGTGGTTGTTCTTGGGGTCGGCAACATCCTGATGTCGGACGAAGGCGTGGGCGTTCACGCCGTCACCGCGCTGGCCGAGCAATACGACGTCCCCGACGAGGTCGAGATCGTCGATGGCGGTACCTCGGGCATGGATTGCCTGGACCGCATCGCCGATGCCGACCTGCTGCTGATCGCCGATTGCATGCGCTCCAAGGACAAGGCGCCGGGCACCATCACCCGGCTGGCCGACGACCAGATCAACGCCTGGTTCAACACCAAGATTTCGCCCCATCAGGTCGGCCTGTCCGACGTGCTGGCGGCATGCAGCTTTCATGGCATGTCGCCCAAGCGGGTGGTGCTGCTGGGCGTGCAGCCCGCCTCCTTCGAGACCGCCATGGAGCTGACCCCGACCGTGGCCGCCGTGCTGCCCGATCTGGTCGAGCGCCTGGCCGGGGAAGTGGCCGCCATGGGCGTCGCCCTGGCCCGCAAGGCGGCCTGACGCCATGTGCATGGCCGTTCCCTCCCGCATTGTCGCCATCGACGGCGGCGTCGCCACCGTCGAGGCGTTCGGCCGCCACCGCCAGACCAGCCTGATGCTGCTGGCCGAGGAGGTGGCGGTGGGCGATTACGTGGTGCTGGGCGCGGGCGGCAACTTTGCCGCCGAGGTGGTGCCCGAAGACCAGGCGCTGGAAGCCTTGGCCTATCTGTCGCAAGTCCTGGCCGACGGCCAAGCCTGATGCTGCCCGATGCCCGCCTGGAGGTCGGCCTGCGCGTGCGCGACGGCGTGGTGGCCGAGGTCGCCATCCGCTCGTCCCGGCTGGTCCAGGCGTCCCGGCTGTTCGCCGGGCGCCGCCCCGACGAGGTGACCGGGCTGCTGCCCACCCTGTTCGCCCTGTGCGGCACCGCCCAGGTGCTGGCCGGGCTGTCGGCCATGGAACAGGCCGGCGGCCTGCCGCCGTCGGCCGCCCAGGTGCCGGCGCGCCAGTTGCTGCTGCTGGCCGAAACGGTGGCCGAGCACGGGTTGGGGCTGGCGCGCGACTGGCCAGCGCTGGTGGGGGCAGAGGCCGATCTGGCGGCGGCGCGCCGCATCAAGACCGCCATGGCGGGAATCCGCCCCGCGCTCTATCCGGCCGGCGACTGGAACCGCCCCGGCGGCGGCGCCGTCGCGCCCGATCGTGCCGCCCTGACCGCCGCCATCCTTGCGGCGCGCACCGCGCTCGCCGATCTGCTGGGCGGCGAGCCGGGCGCCATTCTGGCCGACCCCGACTCCTTTGGCCGTTGGCGCCAAAACAGCGACACGCCCGCGGCCCGGCTGCTGGAGCGGCTTTCCCAGCCCCATCTGGCCGGGTTCGGCCGCGGGCCGTTCCTGCCCATGCCCGAACAGGGGCCGGCCGACCTGTCGGCGCGGCTGGCCGCCGACCGCGAGGGGACGTATGTGGCCCGCCCCGATTCCGCCGGCCGGGTGTACGAGACCGGCCCCCTGGCGCGCCAGTCGTGGCAGCCGGTGGTGGCGGCGCAGATTGGCGCCTTCGGCCCCGGCCTGCTGGCCCGCATGGTGGCCCGGCTGGCCGAACTTGCATCCTGCTTGCAGGAAATGGACGACCTCGTGCACTCTCTCGACAGCGACCTGGCGCCGGCGGCCTGCCTGGTGGACGGCGCCGGCCTGGGACTGGTCGAGGCGGCCCGCGGCCTGCTGGCGCACCGGGTCGAGCTGGAAGGCGGACGGGTGAAGCGCTATCAGATCGTGGCCCCCACCGAATGGAATTTCCACCCCGACGGCCCGCTCGCGCGCGGCCTGCGCGGGGTCGAGGCGACGTCCGATGTGGTGGAGCGGGCCAATCTGCTGACCTGTGCGCTGGACCCGTGCGTGGCCTGTGCGATCACGCTGGAGCACGCCGATGCATGAGATGAGCCTGACCGAGGGCGTGATGCGCATCATCGAGGATCAGGCCGCCGCCCATGGCTTTGCCAAGGTCAAGACGGTGTGGCTGGAAATCGGCGAGCTTTCCAACGTGGACCCCGAATCCATGGCGTTCTGTTTCGACGCGGTGGCCAAGGGATCGCCGGTGGCGGCCGAAGCCCGGCTGGAGATCGTGCGCGTGCCCGGCCAGGGCTTTTGCCTGAGCTGCGGCGAAAGCGTGGCGGTGTCCAACCGTTTCGACCCTTGCCCCAAATGCGACGGCTTCGGCCTGCGCATCACGGCAGGCGACGAGATGCGGATCAAAGAGCTCGAGGTGGAATGATGTGCACGGTGTGCGGCTGCGGCGATTCCAAGCTGGAACATTCCCACGACCATGAGCA